>JANLTT010000173.1:0-30073 GCA_031363115.1 Gemmatimonas sp. | reverse complement strand
GCGATGAACGCCTACAAGCAGAAGGAGCGCGGCAACGCCTTCCTGGTGCAGGTGCCGCGCGGATGAAGGCTGCGGGTGAGACCCCGCTGATGGCGCAGTACCGGGAGATCAAGTCGCGGCATCCCGACGCGATCCTGTTCTTCCGGATGGGCGACTTCTACGAAATGTTCTACGACGACGCCGAAGTCGCGTCGCGCGTGTTGGGACTCACGCTGACCTCGCGCAACAATGGTGGCGCGGCGGAGGTGCCGCTCGCCGGCATTCCCGTAAAGGCAGCCGCGGAATATCTGCGGCGCTTCGTGAGCCAGGGCTTTCGCGTGGCCATCTGCGAGCAGGTGGAAGATCCAAAGTTCGCGAAGGGATTGGTGAAGCGCGAAGTGGTGGAGACGATCACGCCCGGTGCGGCGTTCAGCGATGATCTGCTCGATGGGGCGCGCAACAACTTTCTCTGCGCTGTGGTGGTGCGCGAAGAACAGGTCGGCATCGCCGCCGCCGATCTCTCCACCGGCGAGTTCCGCCTCATCACCGCTACCGCGCGCGACGCCGATGCCGCGCTCGCACGCCTGGCGCCGCGCGAAGTGCTCGTGCCCGCGAACGATCAAGGCGAAACCTCCGAGGCTGTGGACGCACTGATCAGCGTACTCGGCGCACTCGTCACTACGCGCGCGGCCTGGGAGTTCGACACCGAACGCGCCGCCGAAGCGCTCGCACAGCAGTTCACGGTAAAGTCGGCCGAGGGCTTCGGCATTGGTGCACTCGATGCGCCGGCCGTTGGCGCCGCGGGCGCACTGCTGCGCTACCTGCGCGAAGTGCAGCCCTCGGGCCTGCCGCATCTCGCGCGGCCAACGGTCGAGCGCCCCGGCGGCACGATGCCGCTCGACGAGATGACGCGCCGCAATCTCGAGCTCGTCGAATCACTGCGCGGTGGCGAAGAAACCGCCGGCACACTCCTCGGCGTGCTCGATCGCACACAGACCCCAATGGGCGCGCGACTCCTGCGCCAATGGATCCTCGCGCCGCTCACGCAGGTGAGTGCGATCGCGGCGCGACACGATGCAGTGGAATCACTGGTGCACGAAGGCACCGCGCGCGCCGCACTGCGGGATGCCCTCGATGGCGTACGCGATGTCGAACGCCTCGCCGGCAAGGCCGCCGCGCAGCGTGCCACCCCGCGTGAACTCCGCGCGCTCGGCGATTCGCTCGCACGCTTGCCACTCGTGATGACCGCCGTCGCGCGCACGACGCGTGGCGGACTGCTCACGACGCTCACGGATAGTTGGGATGACGCGCAGGATCTAGCGGCGAAGATTCATGCGACGATTGTGGATCGCCCCCCGCTCGCCTTTGGCGAGGGCGAGACAATTGCGGCGGGCGTGGACAGTGAACTCGACGACCTCCGTGCAATCGCCACCGGCGGGAAAGACGCAATTGCGCAGCTGCAAGCCGAGGAGCGCGCGCGCACGGGAATCAGTTCGCTCAAGGTCGGTTACAATCGCGTCTTCGGATACTTCATTGAGATCACGAATGCGCATCGTGACAGCGTGCCGTCGGACTATCAGCGTCGGCAGACGCTGACTGGTGCCGAACGGTATGTGACGCCGGCGTTGAAGGAATTCGAAGAGAAGGTGCTGCACGCAACCGAGCGCATCGAAGCGCTGGAGCGTCGCATCTTCGAAGGCGTGCGCGCAGAAGCGGGCCAAGCAATTGCGCGTTTGCAGGCGATCGCCACGC
Source organism: Gemmatimonas sp. (assembly GCA_031363115.1). Taxonomy (GTDB): domain Bacteria; phylum Gemmatimonadota; class Gemmatimonadetes; order Gemmatimonadales; family Gemmatimonadaceae; genus Pseudogemmatithrix. The sequence continues at coordinate 28,342 of JANLTT010000173.1, read as the reverse complement.
GCGTGGCGCAGCTCGATGTGTTGGCGTCGCTCGCCGAAGTGGCGGCGCGCGAAGGCTATGTGCGACCGGTAGTGGATGACGAAGCGGTGTTGGAGATCGTGCGCGGGCGACACCCCGTGGTGGAGCGGATGATGCCGCGCGATCAGTTCATTCCCAATGACGTGATGCTCGCGCCCGATGCGCGGATGATCATTCTCACCGGCCCGAACATGGCGGGTAAGAGTACGATCCTGCGGCAGATCGGCCTGCTGGTATTGATGGCGCAGATTGGCTCGTACGTGGCGGCATCGTCGGCGCGGGTGGGCATTGCTGACCGCGTGTTTACGCGCGTCGGCGCGAGCGATAACCTCGTGCGCGGGCAATCCACCTTCATGGTGGAAATGTCGGAGACGAGCGCGATTCTGCATTCGGCCACCGCACGCAGCCTGGTGCTGCTCGATGAAATTGGGCGTGGCACGGCGACATGGGATGGGTTGAGCATCGCGTGGGCGGTGAGCGAACATCTGCATGAACGAGTGCGCTGCAAGACAATCTTCGCGACGCATTACCATGAGCTGACGCAGTTAGCCGAGGAATTCGTATCAGTTCGCAACTATAACGTGGCGGTGCAGGAGGTCGGGGAGCGGATCCTGTTCCTGCACACGCTGAAGCCGGGGGGTGCGGACCGCTCGTATGGCATTGAGGTCGGGCGCTTGGCCGGGCTGCCGGGGCCGGTGATTGCGCGGGCGCGGGCACTGCTGAAGGTGCTCGAAGGGGAGCATCTGGTGCCGGCGTTGGCGCAGGGTAGCCGCCCTCGCCCCGACTCCCGCCCCGACTCCCGCACCGACTCCGCCGCCGACCAGTTCGCGCTCTTCGCCCCGCCTGATCCGCTGGTCGAACGGCTCAAGGAAGTCAGCGTGGATTCCCTCACCCCGCTGCAGGCGCTGGCGCTACTGGCCGAGCTCTCGGCGGCGGCGCGGGGCGAGGGGGTTCCGGAGGTCGCTCCACCCTCTCGGAAGGCATAGATTCGAGGGGCTGGGTATGGACCCTTTCTGAACGGGGTCCGGACCCTGCCCCCAATTGCACGACCCCCCGAAAAAGACGACCAATGACTGACCATCCGCGCCATCGCACCCCGTACAACAACGTCCTCGAGACGATCGCGTGGACCCCGCTCATTCGCCTCAACAATGTGACGGCGGGAATCAAGACGCCGGTCTACGGGAAGGCGGAGTTTTTCAATCCCGGCGGGTCGGTGAAGGACCGCATCGGGATGCCGATGATCGAGCGCTTCGAGCAGGAAGGGAAGCTCAAGCCGGGCGGCACGATCGTGGAAGGCACGAGCGGCAACACCGGCGTTGGACTCGCGATTGCCGCGGCGCTCAAGGGCTACAAGTGCATCTTCACGATGCCCGACAAGATGTCGCAGGAAAAAGTGCGACTCCTCAAGGCGTTTGGCGCCAAGGTGATCATCACGCCGACGGCGGTGGCTCCGGATCATCCGGACAGCTACACCTCGATGGCGAAGCGCATCGCAAAGGAAACGCCGGGGGCGGTGCTCGCGGACCAGTTCTACAATCAGGCGAATCCCGAGGCGCATTACGCCACGACGGGCCCTGAGTTGTGGGAGCAGACGTCGGGCAGGATCACGCACTTCGTGGCGGGCGCGGGGACCGGCGGCACACTCACGGGTGTGGGGCGCTACCTGAAGGAAAAGAATCCGAAGATTCAAATTGTCGGCGCCGACCCAGTGGGCTCGATTCTCGCCGAGGTGTGGCGCAGTGGCGGGAAGAATCATCCGCAGGGTGCGCCGTACAAGGTGGAAGGAATTGGCCAGGACAAGATCCCCGGCACGCTCGATCTCAGCCTAATTGACGATTTCATCACGGTGAGCGACCGCGACGCCTTCTCGATGGCGCGTCGCCTCACGCGGGAAGAAGGGCTCTTCGTGGGCGGCTCGGCGGGGCTCATTGCGCATGCCGCGCTCAGCGTGGCGCGTCGCGTGAATGATCCCGACGCCTGCGTGGTGACGGTGCTCTGCGATACGGGCGAGCGCTATCTCTCGAAGGTCTTCAACGATGAATGGATGCGCGAGAATCAGCTGCTCGACGCCGAAAAGGTGACGCTCGGCCAGTTGCTTGCGGTGAAGGGTGGGGACATTCCCGCGCTCGTGAATGCGACGCCTGGGCAGAGTGTGCGTCAGGCGCTGGGGCTGATGCGCTTGCACAACGTCTCGCAGCTCCCGGTGATGGATGGACCGAGCTGCGTGGGTTCGGTGAGCGAAGGCACGCTCAGCGTGAAGGGCCTTGAGGACACCAAGGTGCTGGAGCGCACGGTGAGCGATGTGATGGATGCGCCCTTCCCGATGGTGGATGCCGACACGCAGGCCGAGACCGCGGTGAAGATGCTCGGCCGGAACAATCCGGCGGTGCTCGTGCGTGAGCATGGAACGGTGCAGGGGATCCTGACGCGGTCGGATCTGCTGCAGTTCCTGATGGCGCGCTAACGTGCGGATTCTCGTGGTGTTGGGCGGGAGTTCATCGGAGCGTGAGGTGTCGCTGTCGAGTGGGGCGCGGGTGGCCGACGCGTTGCGGTCGCGCGGGCACACGGTGACGACGGCTGATTCGCATCCGGACCCGTTTGCGATGCTCGAGGCGGCCAAGGCCGCCGAGGTGACCTGGCTCGCGCTGCATGGCGGGGCGGGGGAGGATGGGACGATTCAGGCGCTGCTCGACCTCGCCGAGATTCGGTATACCGGGAGCGGGGTGCTGGCGAGCGCGCTGGCGATGGATAAGGACTTGTCCAAGCATTTGTTCAGGGCGGCGGGGGTCCCGACGGCCGACTGGCGGATGGTGATGGCGGGGGATGCCACGCCGTGGCGGGAACTTGGCTACGCGAAGACGGTGTTCTCCGAGCTGGGGGAGCGGGTGGTGGTGAAGCCCTCCAAGCAGGGGTCCACGGTGGGGCTGTCTATCGTGAAAGCGCCGGAGGAACTGGCGGGGGCAATCGCCGAGGCGTTCAAGCACGACGACGAGGTGATGCTGGAGGCCTTCGTGCCGGGGCGGGAGCTAACGGTGGGGGTGCTGGGCGGGGAGGCAATGCCGGTTGGCGAAATCATCCCCAAGCATGAGATTTACGACTACGAGTGCAAGTACGTCCCTGGGATGGCGGAGGAGATCTTTCCGGCGCCCATTTCGGACGATGTGCGTGAGACGGTGCAGCGGTACGCGATGGCGGCGTATGCGGGTTTGAAGTTGCGGGGATGTGCGCGGATTGATTTCCGATTGCATCCCGATGGTGGGTTGTATTGCCTGGAAGCGAACACGCTGCCGGGGATGACGGGGACCAGTCTGGTGCCGCAGGCCGCGCAGGCCGCGGGGATTGGATTCCCGGAACTATGCGAACGCATCGCATTGGAAGCGGTGCGTGCGCGGGGAGAATTGGAATGACAGGTTCGATGCCATTGGCCGCAGCGTTGAGCGGCGTGCCGGCGGGAGTGCAGGCGCTTGGGCCGTGGGCCGGGCGTCGGCAGTTGTTTATTCGCTTCGCGGGTGAGGCGGAAACGGCGACGATGTACATGACGACGGCGTTGATTCGCGAGTTGCAGCGGCAGCTCGGACGTTCGGCGTTTCATTCGATTGTGATTGGCGGACGCGACCCACTGGGGAGCGTGCCGTTCTTGAAGGCCGCGCTCGATGCCGCGGCGCCGCAGATCCCGGTGATGCTCGACACCGACGGGATGCGTCCGGAGGAGCTGCCGGCGTTGATGGGACATCTCGCGATGGTGCAGGTGACGGTGGAGTTCACCGGTGGCGAGGCGGCGTTGGACCGCGCGATTGAAACGCTCGGCATTTGCGCGAAGGCGAATGTGGCGCACGCGTTGGTGCTCGTGCCGAAGGAAGACACGACCGACTCGGTGTTGTTGCGCTTGGTGCAGGAAGCGCACGCGACGAGTGCGGCGACGCAGGTCGTGATTCATCCGCCGATGGATGGCGTGCAGAATCTGGATCGTCGGTGGGCGTCGTTGTTGGAGCAGGCGGTGGCGATGCACGCGGATACGCGGCTCGCGCTGAAGGTGCCGCCGCCAACGGGTCTTCGGTAACTCCGCCGGCGATGACGGCCCCTGCAGCTCCCGAGCGTTCCGAGACGCCGCTGGTGACCCCAGCGGCGTTGTGGCTCGCGGGTGTGTTGGTGGCCGCGCACTTCCTGCAGTGGACGGTCTTCACGGCCGAGGCGATGCAGGGCGTGTTCGCGTTTCAGCGCGGGGATCTTGATGCCGGGCGTTGGTGGTCAGTGGCCACGTATGCGGTGGTGCAGCCGAGCTTGTTGATGCTCGGGTTGAATGTGTATTTGCTGATGTTGTTTGGACCGCGGTTGGAGCGGTTCTGGGGGGCGCGTCGCTTTGTGGGCTTCGCGGCGCTCGCGGCGTTGGGTGGGTGGATCGTGTACCTGTTCGTTGGCGGCACGGGTACGTTGCTTGGCGCGAGCGCGGTGGGATTTGGTGTATTGGGTGCGTACTCGATGCGTTGGGGGAGTGAGGAGCGGATGCTGCCCGGCGGCTTCACGGTGCGCGTGCGTTGGCTCGCGGCGTTTGTTGGGTCGGTAGTGTTGCTGACGGGATTGCAGGAGCCCGTGGGTGGTGGCGCGCCATTCCTTGCGCACCTGGGTGGGCTTGGTGCGGCGTGGGTCTTTGCGCGGGCGACGAGCGTGATGTTTGTGGAGCGCTTCCGCGATGGCGTGTCGGCGATGCCGGATGATCCGCCGGAAGACCAGCCGCCGCGTGCGGTGCCGAAGACGTTGCCGCGGTCGCGGGCGCAGCAGCACGATTCGATTGATGATGTGGTGGCGCGGGCGAATGCGGAGGGGGTGCGGCGGAATGCACCCACGCGTCGTCGTGCGCCGTTGCCGACCGAGGAGAACACGCCACCGGCTCCGCCGACGGTGGATGCGATCCTCGATAAGATTTCTGCGGAGGGCATTGACCGGCTGACGCCGGCCGAGCGCCGCGTCCTTGATGACCATTCGCGCCGTTTGCGCGACGATACCTAAATACACGAAATGCCGCAGCCAGAACTGTTGGAGACCTTTCCGAATCCATACGCGGACCGGGACTACGAGATTTTCATGACGACGCCGGAATTCACGTCGTTGTGTCCGTTGGGTGGGATTGAGTCGGACGCGGCGGAGTTGGCGTTGTTGAAGGGTGGGGCGCCGGACTTTGCGACGATCAACATCACGTATGTGCCGGATGTGGTGTGTCTCGAGCTTAAGTCGTTGAAGCTGTATCTGTGGAGCTTCCGAAATGATGGGATCTTCTATGAGCGTGTGGTGAACCGCATTCTGGATGATCTGGTGGCGGCGGCGCAGCCGCGGTCGATGAAGATTGTGGGGGACTTCAATATTCGTGGTGGGTTGAAGAGCATTATTTCGGCGGTGTATACAAAGAAGTGATGTGACGCCGACGCACGGGGAATTACGTTCCTCGCGCCGCTGGTCGAACCGAAGCCACGAGGATTTACCATGACTGAGATTCTCTTTGTGGTTTCCGAGGCCCCAGAAGGCGGGTTTGTGGCTACCGGGGTCGACGCCTCGATTGTGACGGAGGCAGATACGCTTGAAGACCTACGCGAAACGATTCGCGATGCGGTGCGATGCCACTACGACGAGGCAGATCGCCCCAAGGTGATTCGGTTACATCTGGTTCGCGACGAAGTCATCGCTACGTAGATTACGCGCGACTGTTTGGCTGAGCGTTTCGCTTTCCCGTGCGGAGTAATCTCGTGACAGAACCACTCTCTGTAGACACGACCCCCGCGGCGACTGAGGCGCAGTTCGCGGCGTGGAGAAGAATGTCGCCCGCCGAGAAGCTTGCGCAGGTTGAGTTGTTGAACGCGAAGGAGCTTCTATTGGAGCGCGAAGGGCTACGGATGCGGAATCCTTCGATAAGCGAGGAGGAGATCCGACGCGCCGTGCTGGTCAAGCGCCTTGGTCCGGAGCTTGCCGCGAAGGTTCTCGGAGACGACCGCTGACCACCCTGATTCTCGGCGCGCATCGCCCATTGGGGCTCGCATGCGTACGCGAAGTGCTCTCACGCGGGGAGACGGTGGTTGCCGGTGTGCAGGCGCCGCACCGGATTCCCCTCGCGTTGCAGGACCTCGGTGAGGAATACCCGAAACAGCTCACCTCGCTGGCGTGGCAGCCCGGCGCTTGGCCCACGGTCACGGGAATTGAGCGTGCCGTGATTGCGGAGCTGCCGATTCCGCCGGCGCAGGCCGATGAAGCGGACGATGCGGCGGCCGACCTTCGCGCGATCAGGGTTGATCGGTTGCTGGAGGCATCACGCGAGGTGCTCGCGCCGACGCTGGCGGCGATTCAGTTCATCACTCAGGTGCAGCCGAAGCGGGTGCTGATCCAGGCCAGCTGGATGGGCGTGATTGAGGAGAAGATTCGCGGCGGGGATCATGCGTTGGGCGTGGCGTACGCGTCGCAGTTGATGCTGGTGCGGGCGGCGGCCAACGACCTGCAGCGCGCGGGGATTGCGACGGTCGTGGTGAATGCCGGCCGGTACAAGCTGGATATGGCGGGGCCGACGTTTCATGCGGACATCGAGGACGTGGCGCGCGGGCTGTTGGCGGTCTTGGATGCGTGCCGATTGGAGGATGAGCCGGAGTTGCGCGAATGGCGTGGTGGGGTTCGGCGGTGGTAGGAGATTGCGAGTTCGCGGGAATGTTATTCCTCACGCGCTGATTTGATGATGCTGGGCAACGGGAAGTCGATTACTCCATAGGTGCTCACGAACGGCACGATGGATCTGTCGAGCTCCGGAGATTGCCCATCTTCAAATACACGGAGTACTTCAGCTACACCCGCCAGCGCCCAGATCGCATGCGAATCCAGGAGGAATGGATATTCCGCGCAATCCGGGAGCCAGTTGCCGAGGTTGTGCAGGGGGATGGTCGGATTCGGCGCTGGGTATACATTCCAGAAGAGCGCCATCATCTTCGCGTGGTGCTCCTTCCGGACGGCGAGACCGTCCACAACGCGTTCTTTGACCGCAGGTTCCGGCCATGAAGGTCAAATACTTCAAAGAAACCGACACAGCGCTGCTGGAATTTTCGGACGCCCCCGTCGATGAAACGCGAGCGATCAACGAGAACGTCTACGTTGATCTCGACAAGGCGGGCAATCTCGTTAGCATGACGATCGAACATGCATCGTCAGCGGCGCAGCTTCCGCAGGTCAGCCTGGAAGAGATTGGGGCAAGCGCGGCGTAAGTGACCTTTCGCCGCTCGCCGGGAACTCACACCGGCGAAACATTCCCCGAACTCCGGCCAGTCGATCCGAACTCGCAAGTATCGCGAAGCAACGGCGGAGTCTCCGCAACAACGAATTCTCCCGTGCGCGTGCGGCGAATCAAGCGGACTCGTCGTAGATCCAGCGAAAGGTCTTTTCCATCCCCTCGCGCAACGGAATCGACGGTTCCCACCCCAACTCGGCGAGAATCTTTGTGTTGTCCGAGTTCCGCGCGTGGACTCCTGTTGGGGCGCCGAGGTTGTATGTCCGCTTCAACTTCACGCCAGCAATCGATTCGGCGACGTCGACCAGCTGATTGATCGTCACCCGCTCGCTCGAGCCAATGTTGATGGGATCGAGAATGTCGCTCGCCGCGACGGCGAGCGTGCCGGTGATGCAGTCGTCAATGAAGGTGAATGACCGGAGCTGCGTGCCGTCGCCCCATATCTCAATCTCGTTGCGGCCCGTTCGCTGCGCCTGAATGACCTTTCGGCAAATCGCCGCGGGTGCCTTCTCGCGACCGCCGTCCCAGGCTCCATACGGGCCGTAGACGTTGTGGTACCGGGCAACCCGGGTGGAAAGCCCAAAGTCTTCGCGAAAGTGACGGCACATGCGTTCGGAGAAGAGCTTCTCCCAGCCGTAGCCGTCTTCGGGCATGGCGGGGTAGGCATCGCTCTCCTTGAGTGCATGCGATTGGGAACTCGTCTGGTTCGTCGCATTGTAGACACAGGCCGAGGACGCATAAAAGAACCGATTGACCCCGGCGGCGCTCGAGGCTTGTAGCATTTGGGTGTTGATAAGCACCGACAGCATGCACAGGGCTTTGTTCTGCTCGATGAAACCCATGCCGCCCATGTCGGCGGCGAATTGGAAAACGTCGGTAGCGTCCTTCATGACGCGATCGCATTCAGACCGGGTGCGCAGGTCGGCGACGAGGTTCTCGACGCCATCAATCCTCTGATACCACTCATCGAGCGGCTTCACGTCAACGGATCGGACGGTCTCGCCGCGCGCCCGCAATGCGCGCACGAGGTGCCCGCCGATAAAGCCGCCGCCGCCGGCCACCACGATCATCTTGCTGCCCATGAAGTCCTCGTATCGAGAAGAACGAGACGTGATTCGGTTCGGGGTGGATCCGTCGAAGCGGCCTGAATGGGAGGTACCTCACCGGCGGTCGGCCTGAGACCGGCGGGTGGTACGCCCCTCGACGCAGTAACTTAGCTTGGAAGGAGCGATCGGTTTGTCAGGCCCCCAATCTTCGGTCCATGCGCACCGTCCTTGTCACGGGTGGAGCAGGCTTTGTCGGCTCGTTCGTGGTGGACCGCCTCGTTGCGAGCGGCCAAGCCGTACGAATTCTGGATAGTCTCGACCCGCAGGTTCATCCTGCCGGTCCGCCGTCCTATCTGAATGCCCACGCCGAGCTGGTGCAGGGCGATATCCGTGATCGCGCCTGTGTCGAGCGCGCGCTGGAGGGGGTGGATGCCGTGGTGCATTGCGCGGCTGCCGTGGGTGTCGGGCAATCTATGTACCAAGTGGAGCGGTACGTGGATGTCAACGTGCGGGGTCTCGCGACGCTGCTCGATGTGCTGGTGCAGCGGAAGCGCCCCCTGCAGCGACTCGTCCTCCTCTCGTCCATGACGCAGTATGGGGAAGGACGGTACCGCCGAGTGTCGAATGGAGAGTTCGTTCGCGCAAATGTACGCGTTCAGGCAGACATCGCGGCGCACGGCTGGGAGCCCACGTGCCCGATCACGGGTGAGCGCGTGGAGCCCGTCGCCACGCCCGAGGACGCTTCACTGCTCGCCAGCAATACGTATGCGCTCACCAAGCGCTACCAGGAGGAACTCGCCCTCACGGTGGGCCGGCTGCACGCCCTGCCGACCGTGTGCTTACGCATGTTCAACGTGTACGGACCGCGTCAGTCGCTGGCCAATCCATACACCGGCGTGCTGGCAATCTTTCTGAGTCGGATTCGCGCCGGTGGCGTACCCGTGATTTACGAGGACGGCGGACAGACGCGCGATTTCATCTCCGTCCACGATGTGGCCTCGGCCATTGCACTTGCCATCGATGCACCGGGGTGCGACGGGCAGGTGATCAATCTCGGCAGTGGAATTCCGCGGCGCATCCTTGATACGGCGATTGAGCTGGATCGACTGTGCGGTGGGGACGGGGGGCGCATCGCGGCGTCAGGAAAGTTCCGTCACGGAGACGTTCGACACTGCTATGCCGATACGAAAAAGGCGCGCGCACTCCTGGGCTTCACGCCGACGGTTGCCTGGGAACGCGGTCTCGCTGAGCTCGTGGAGTGGTCGGCCACCGCCTGGAGTGATGACCAGTTCGATGCCGCGGAAGCCGAGCTCCTGGCACGCGGGCTCGTGACATGACGCAAAAGCGTGTCGTCGTCACCGGCAGCAGTGGGTTGGTTGGGTCTGAGGCCGTGATGTTCTTTTCCGAATTGGGCTGGGCCGTTGATGGCGTCGACAACAACATGCGCCGCGATTTTTTCGGTCCGGACGGCGACACGCGGTGGAACCTGAAACGACTCCAGCAGGCCGCGCGGTCATTCGTGCCGCATGACCTGGATATCCGGAATCGCGACGGCATCCTCGCGCTCATCGCGGAGATCCGGCCCGACGCAATCATCCACTGCGCCGCCCAACCGTCGCATGACTTGGCCGCAAGTCGACCCTTTGATGACTTCGAGATCAACGCGACGGGCACGCTGAACCTCCTCGAAGCGGCGCGGCGCGCCTGCCCCGAGGCGCCGTTCCTGTACATGAGCACGAACAAGGTGTACGGCGACGCACCGAACGAACGGGCGCTTGTTGAACTCGACACGCGATGGGACTACGCCGACGCGGCGGATCACGACGGAATCGACGAAGGGTGTCGCATTGACGCGACTACGCACAGCCTGTTTGGCGCGTCGAAGCTCGCTGCCGACGTGCTGGTGCAGGAGTATGGCCGCTACTTCGGCATGCCGACGGTGTCCCTTCGCGCAGGGTGCGTGACCGGGCGCAATCACTCCGGCGCCGAGCTGCACGGATTTCTCGCCTACCTTGCGCGGGCGGTGAGCGAGGGACGCACGTATCGGATCTTCGGATTCAAGGGCAAGCAGGTACGCGACAACATTCACGCGCATGACCTCTGCCTGGCGTTCAGCGCCTTCATTGACCGTCCGCAAGCCGGCGTGGTGTACAACCTCGGCGGCGGTCGAGCGAACAGCGTCTCCGTGCGCGAGGCGGGCGCGCTACTCTCGGAGGCATTCGGGAAGCCGTTCATTCACGAATACGTTGATCAGCCCCGCAAAGGCGACCATATCTGTTATATCAGCGACATGGCACGCTTTCGAGTTGATTATCCGAGCTGGCGGTTGACGACGTCGCTGGAGGACATTGTCCGGGAGTTCGCGACAGGCGAACTGAACCGTGTGGGGGGCGCGACTTGAACGGTGCCGCGCCATGTGCACGACGCGCTCTCGGAGCGGCGAATCCTTAGAAACGCGTGAGAGATCGTTGACCCTTCACGACCGGATTGACCGCAGCAACCACCTGACGCTGGTGCGACTTGTTCTTGCACTCCTCGTCATCTTCTCGCACACCTTCGCCCTAGGCGGATTTGGCGACGAGTTCGTCTTGGGTGGAAACGACAAGTACGGCAACCTTGCAGTCAACGGTTTCTTCGTTGTGAGTGGCATGCTGATCTCGGTGAGCTTCGTCCGGACGAAGAGCATCTTGCACTTCATCCGGAACCGCGGTCTGCGCCTCCTCCCCGCGTATTGGTTGTCGCTCCTGTTGAGCGCGCTTGTGCTGTGCCCGCTCGCATACTGGCTTGGGGGCGGGAACGCCGCCGAATACTGGACCCCTGCGACCGACTCCCCGTTCACCTACGTCGCGAAGAACATCGCCCTGAGGGTCTATCAGACGGGCATTGCCGACGTTTTCCGTGATAACCCGTATCCACGCATGGTCAATGGCGTCCTTTGGACGCTGATCTACGAAGTCACCTGCTACGGGTTCGTTGTCGTCGTGGGCGTCCTCGGACTGCTGAAACGGCACTGGGGCTGGCTGGTCGCGTTGCTCGCGCTTATGGCTTCGAACACCCTCGTCTATGCCGGCGCAGCGGATTACTTCCCCACCGCAGCCTCCTCACTGCTCGCGCTTCTTCATTTCCTCGCGTACTTCGTAGCGGGGATCGTGGCGCACCTCTACGCCGACAAGATCCGTATCGGTGCTGATGCGACGTTGCTCTCGGCCGCGGGCTTGTGCTTCTTATTGCTGGTTCCGATTCCGGTGGTGTTCTACGCCTATCACCTGCTCGCGCCGCCGGTGCTCGTCGTGTTCATTTTCGGGATAGCCTTTTCGACTTCGTCTTTCGCGGGCGAGCAAGGGATGCCGGACCTTTCGTACGGGCTCTACATCTACGGCTGGGTGGTCCAGCAGATTCTGGCGTCCATCGGCGTCGCGGAGAAGGGGTTTGCGGCGTTTCTCGGTAGCAGCCTGATTCTCTCGTCGGTGCTCGCCGCCATCAGCTACTACGGCATCGAACGACGGGCCCTGAGCTGGAAGCGCGCCACCAGAAGCCACTAAGGCGCCGATCGAGCCGCGTTGCGGCTCACGCACCAGCTCCGTCGAACCTAATCGCGCGCACTCCGCTTACTTCGCGCCGCGTGTCGCGTGCGTCAGCCAGACGATGGCGAGCCCCAGAAGCAGAAAGAACCCACTCCCGATGCTCACGACGAGATCGCTCTCCAGATTCGCGAGGGCAATGGCGCTGCCAATCGCGGTCACCGCGTAGGCTGCGTAGGCGACCTGGCGGTCGCCCAGCCCGAGCCGAGCGAGTCGGTGCGTGGAATGGTCGCGCGCGCCGTGGTAGAACTTGCGGCCGGCGAGCGTGCGCGTCGTGAACACGAGGGTGGTGTCCACGATCGGCACGGCGACCATGGTCGCGCAGAGAATCAGCCGGCTGATCTCCGTGCCTGCGGTTGAAACCGGCAGCGTCGCGAGTAGGCCCGCGAGAGCCGATCCAATGAAGAGGCTTCCCACGTCGCCCATGAAGATCTTCGCGGGGTGCGCGTTGTACCGGAGAAATCCGAGTGCGGCTCCTGCGAGTGCCCATGCCGCCATCGCGTGGAACCATGCCCCCGAACGTGAAGCGACGACGCCGAGCGTCAACGCGGCGATGGCGCCGACCCCTGCAGCGACGCCGTCCATGTTGTCGATGAGATTGAACGCATTCGTGACCCCGATGAACCAGAACAGGGTCAGTAGCAGATTCGCGGGTGGCCAGGGAGTCACGGAGAAGACCGCGCCGGAGACGACAAGCAGGGTTCCGGCGACCAGTTGCATCGTCAGCTTGGTCCGAAAAAATGTCCACTCGCGATCGTCGGTATAGCCGACGAGGAACATCAGGGTGGCCGCCGCGGCGACGCCAAGCCCGCGAGTGGAGGCGAGAGGTTCGATGGGGAGTGGCGTTCCCGCGGCTGTCGGGATGAGCACGGCGATGACCACACCTGCCACCACGAGACCGGCCACGCTGGCAAGCCCGATGGCCAAGCCGCCCAAGAGCGCGGTTGGTTCCCTGTGCCAGCGACTGGCGATTGGGTTCGCGACCATCCCGGTGCGCAGGGCGTAGCGACGGGCGAGCGGCGTGAAGAGGAGTCCCGCCGTCAGCGCGGCGAGGAATGCGACCAAGGCACCAATCATTGCCTACGCCACCGCGGCCGAGCGGGCCTGCGTATGCTCAATGACGGAGCGGAGCGTTGCGTCGAGATTGTACGCGGGTGCGTAACCGATGGCCGCCCGAATCTTTTCGAGTGCGGGCACGCGCCGCGGCATGTCCTCAAACCCCTCGCCGTACGCTTCGTTGAACGGCACGTACCGGACGGACGACGAGGACTCGGTCAGCGCGATGACGCGTTGTGCCAGTTCCGTCATCGAGATCTCTTCCGTGCCTCCAACATTGAAGACCTCTCCCGCCGTGTCGGTGGCGTCCATCAAGGCGATGGCCGCATGCACGGCATCGTGCACATGGGTAAAGCAACGTGTTTGGGTTCCGTCGCCGTAAACGGTGAGTGGCTCATTCCGGAGCGCCTGTTCCACGAAACGCGGAACGACCATACCGTATCGACCCGTCTGGCGAGGTCCGATGGTGTTGAAGAAGCGGGCAATCACCACGGGCAACTGCCGTTCACGCCAATACGCGACGGCGAGAAACTCATCGAGTGCCTTGGAGCAGGCATAGCTCCAGCGCGCGCGCGAGGTGGCGCCCATCACGATGTCGCCGTCCTCGCGAAAGGGAACGGCCGTGCTCTTGCCGTATACCTCGGACGTGGAGGCAATGAAGACCGGGGTGCCGAACGCTCCCGCGACATCCAGCAGGGCCGACGTGCAGCCGACGTTTGTCTCAATGGTGTGGACGGGGCTCGTAACGACGAGCTGCACGCCCACGGCCGCGGCGAGATGGAAGACCTGATCGCAGTCCCGCACGAGCCTCTCGAGCAAGGTCGGGTTCGCCATCGATTCCGCGACGAGACGAAAGGCGTGATGCTGTTCGAGGTGCCGGACGTTCTGGAGCGACCCAGTGGAGAGGTCGTCAACTACCGTCACCTGATCACCACGACTGAGGAGGTGCTCTGCGAGGTGGGATCCGATGAAGCCGGCCCCGCCCGTGATTAGATAACGCATCTCGCCAGGATTCGAGAACGGTGTGGGGGCGCACCAATTTGGAATCGTACCGACAAAGGCGGGCCATTGCTAGAGCACGCGCCGCCGCCATGGAGAGTGGCTCCGCCGGCAGTTGACACCGTGCCCGTCGGCGGTGCACGCTTCGCCATGCCCGCGTGCCGCGTCTGTTCCCAGAGCATCGCACCGTTCATTTCGCTCGGGCGAATGCCGGTCGCAAACGCCTTCCTGCGCCGCGACGCATTTGCGGAGGAATTCTTCTTCGATCTCGCGGTGGCGTTCTGCCCAGCCTGCGGAATGGTGCAGCTCACCGAGCAGGTTGATCGCGACCGGCTCTTTCATCCGGACTACGCGTATTTCTCATCGCTCTCCGCCGGGATGGTGCGCCACTTCACGTCGTATGCGGAGCAGGTGCTGCGCGAACATGCCTCGGGCGATGACCCATTCATCGTGGAGATCGGGAGCAACGACGGAATCGCCTGCCGGCACTTCTCGGCGGCCGGCGTTCGCCATCTGGGGGTGGACCCCTCGGAGAACGTCTGTGCCGTGGCGCGCGCGAAGGGCGTGCGGACCCTCTGCCGCTTTTTTGACGAAGAGGCGGGGAGCGACATCAGGCGGGACTTCGGTCCGGCCGATGTAATCGTGAGCGCGAACGTGATCACGCATGTGCCCGACCTGCACACGCTGGTTCGCGGCGTGTGCAACCTGTTGTCGGAGCGCGGCGTGTTCGTGATCGAGGAGCCGTACCTCGGCAGCATCGTGGCCAACACCGCGTACGACCAATTCTACGCCGAACACGGCTACTATTTCTCGCTCCTGGCGCTCTCGTCGCTCTTCGCGCGTCATGAGCTGGAGGTCGTGGATCTCTCCGCGCAACCCACCCATGGCGGGTCCATGCGCTACGTGGTGGCGCGTCGGGGGCAGCGTGCGGTGTCCCAAGCCGTCGAAGAGTTGCGGGCGCGCGAGCGTGAGTCGGGCCTTCACCAACACGCCACGTATGCGGCGTTCGCCGGACGCATTCTGCACTCGCGGGATGCGCTGCGCAGTTTGCTCGGGGAACTCAAGCGTGCCAATCGGCGCGTCACCGGCTACGGGGCCACGGCCAAGAGCACGACCGTGACGAACTTCTGCGGCCTCGGTCCCGACGACATCGAGTACATCAGCGACACGACGCCGGGCAAACAGGGCACATTCAGCCCCGGGATGCATATCCCCGTGGTGGCGCCCGATGGATTTCATGCCCGCTATCCGGACTACGCGGTGCTCTTCGCCTGGAACCACTCTGCGGAGATTGTCGCCAAGGAACAGGGGTTCCGCGCCGCCGGCGGATCGTTCATTGAATACGTGCCGAGCGTTGGTCTGATGTCGTGGGATCGGGATGGCCTCGCGGCGCCCTCAGGGACCGGTCCGGCGACGCGCGACTCGTGACGACCGATCGTGCACCGGTGGGGGAGAGGCTAGAGGCGCGGGTGCCGGACGTCAGCGTGGTGATTGTCAACTACAACGGACGCGCGCTCCTCAACGCCTGCCTCCGGTCCGTCCTCGCCACCGCCGGAGCACTCCGCGTTGAGGTGATTGTCGTGGACAACGCGTCCACGGACGGCAGCGCGGACATGGTCGCGCAAGAGTTCCCATCGGTGGTCCTGATTCGCAACGCCGAAAACCGCTGGCTTGCGCCGGCCGACAACCAAGGGCTGGCACAAGCTGAAGGCCGGCATCTGCTCTTCCTGAACCCGGATACAGAGCTGTACGCGGGCACAATGGCGACGCTGGTTTCGTTTCTCGACCTGCATCCGGATGTCGGCATGGCGGGCGCGCAGTTGAGGAACACGGATGGTTCGCTCCAGCCCTCCGGCAATCCGTTGCCATTGGCCTCCGAGTTTCTCCTCGATGCGCTCCCGTTGGCACGCGTTGGTGTGCAACGCACGCCGCGGTGGCACGCGACGCCACGCGACTACGAGCAGGTGCAGGATGTGGGCGAGGTTTGCGGTGCCTGTGCGATGATGCCCCGGCGCGTGATGGAGCGGGTCGGCATGCTCGACGAACGCCTCCCGTACTCCTACGAAGACCTTGATCTGTGCATTCGGGTGCGGCAGGCCGGATGGCGCATCGTCTACGTGCCGATGGCGAAGGCGCTCCATCATGGTGGACAAAGCGTTCCATCCGATGCGCATGTGCTTCGTCGCCACTGGGAGCGGAGTCAGCTGCATTTCGTGCGGAAGCACCACGGGCTCCCGGTTGCCCTGCTGCTCCGACTGCTGCTTGCCCTCCGTCGCGGGGCACGGCGCGTGGTGATTTCGGGACGTCGCTAGCCGGTGCCTCACGAGAGGCGCACCAGCCATTGACGCCTCTCGGCGCGGTGGGTCAATTTAGGCTCCAGCCGAGGAACAATGAATGCCAATGTAGGCGTGGTGCATCCGCAGGCTGACACGCTCCGCGTCATTCGCGCGGATGACGCCAATGCTCAGCAAATGGCCGTGGAAGTCTGGCGGCATCGCCGGCTGCTCTATTTTCTGGTGTGGCGCGCCGTCAAAGTCCGCTACAAGCAGACCGCAATCGGCGCAGCGTGGGCGGTGTTGCAGCCCGGCGCGCTCGCGTTGGTGTTTGCGATCATCTTCGGGCGGCTCGCGGGGTTTCCCTCCGACGGACTGCCGCGTCCGGTGTTCTTTCTCACCACGCTGCTGCCCTGGACCTACTTCTCGGCGGCGCTGATTGGGGCCACCGGGTCGCTCGCGGACAACCAGCACCTGATCACCAAGGTGTATTTCCCGCGCGTGCTCCTGCCGATGGCCGCGGTGCTGATTCCGCTCGTGGACATGGCAATCGCCGCGGTGCTCCTTGGCGGCGCGCTCGCCGTGTACGGCATTCCGCTTGCGGCGACCACCTGGCTCGTGCCGCTTGTCATTGCGCACGCGGTGTTCGTCGCCTTTGCGGCGGGGCTGTGGCTGTCCGCGGCCAACGCCTATTTCCGCGACGTGCGCCACGCGGTGCCGTTTGTCATGCAGTTGCTGATGTTCGCCTCTCCCGTGGTGTATCCGGCGAGTCTCGTTCCCGAGGCGTGGCGCACGCTGTATGCGCTCAACCCGATGGTCGGAGTGATTGAAGGATTTCGCTGGTGCCTCGTGGGAACGAGCCCGTGGCCGCCGGTCTCCGTCGCCGTCTCGGCGGTGGTGACGCTTGGGCTCCTCGCGGGTGGACTCGCGTTCTTCCAGCGCGTTGAAGGGACGCTCGCCGATGTTCTCTAGCGCTATCCGCGCCGAGGGGCTCGGCAAGCGCTACCGCCTCAGGTCGCGGAATGCGTATCGCACGCTGAGGGATGCGTTGATGCACGGATTTGGGGAGCGGGCATCGGATGCGGAGCGCACGTTGTGGGCGTTGCGCGACGTGTCGTTCGACATCCGTGCCGGGGAAGCGGTTGGCGTGATTGGCCGCAACGGAGCGGGTAAGACGAGCCTCTTGCGAGTGCTCTCGCGCATCACGCGCCCCACCGAGGGTACGGTGTCGTTGCGCGGCCGAGTGGCGAGTCTGCTCGAAGTGGGCACCGCATTTCACCCCGAGCTCTCCGGCCTCGAGAACGTTGCGTTCGCCGGAGCGGTGCTGGGGATGAGTCGCTCGGACATCGCGCTTCGGATGGACGAAATCGTTGAGTTCTCCGGCGTCGGGCAGTTCATCGATGTGCCGTTGAAGCGCTATTCCACGGGCATGCAGATGCGTCTGGCCTTCGCCGTCGCGGCGCATCTCGAGCCGGAAGTGATGTTGGTTGACGAAGCGCTTGCGGTCGGCGACCTGGAGTTTCAGCGGCGCTGTCTCCAGCGGATCGAGGATGTCGCCCGCAGCGGACGTACGGTGATGCTGGTGACGCACCAGACGCAGCATCTGTCGCGGCTCTGCGCACGTTGCATCTGGCTTGACGAGGGACGTGTGCGGCTCGACGCGGGGACGGCTGACGTCCTCGCCGCGTACCAGGCGGCATCCGACGAGAGGGCGTCTGCTCCCTCGGTGTCATTGGACGCGGGTGGGGCGGCGGTGCGATTCGTGTCATGGGAACTCGTCAATGCCGGTCCCCATGGGCGCCACACGCTCCTGTCGGATAGACCGGTGCGGCTCGAGATGCTGGTGGACATTGCCCGACCGATTGCCCGCGGCGAGTACGGCGTGACGCTCTACGACGGAGAGCAGCGATCGATCTGCGCACTGACCGCGGAGCTGAGCGGGCTGACTCCGGGGCGGTACCGCATCCGACACGACATCGCGTCGCTTCCCCTGCATGCCGGGACTTATCGGCTTCAGGCTGGTCTGTTCGACGGCGAGGAGTGGACCGTGTGGTGGATGACTCCCGATTTGCATCTTGAAGTGCCGGATCGCGCGGGGGGTCGTCGCGGTGCCGAGCGTTCCGTCCTGAACGTGGACGGCGCAGTGACGGTGACGCCAAGCACGTGACCGCAGCGCCACGCGAAGGTCTCACAATTCGATTCGTCGCCGGATACTCCGTTGAGGCGGGGACGTACTTTCGCGTGCATAATCTTGCCCGCGGCCTTCGCAACCGCGGCCACGATGTCACCGTGCACGCCGTTGATGTCGATGCGACGTCGCGTCCGCGGGTCGAGCAACGGGATGGTGTGCCGTACCACCTCATGCCGGAGTCCCGAGGTCTTCAGTACTTCGGTTCGGCATCGCACCCCGTGACAGCGCTCCGTCGGGTGGCCGCCGGAATTCCGCGTTGCGATGTTCTCCATGCGTTCCAACCATTCCTCGAGGTGGCTGCGCCCTGGTACGCGTCGCGCGGAGCGCGTCTCCGAGTGTTCGACTGGGACGATCTCTGGTGGGGCGGGGCGATTTCCGGTCCGCCAGATGGAGTCGCGTCGTGGTGGCTGGGCAAATCGACGCGCCTGCTCGAACGGACGATGCCGCGCGATGCGGCGATGGTCACCACCTGTAGCACATTTCTCAGGGACCTCGCGATAGCTCGCGGCGCGCCGCACGTGCGCGTCGTTCCGAACGGATTCTGGCCATCAACTTCCGTGACGATCGACGATTCCATCGTCGAAGCAAAGCGTGAGCGCCGCCGCGACCTCGGCCTCGACGCCGATGCCATCTACGCCGGCTTTATGGGTCGGACCGCATCCGAACTGGCGTGGTGTGCCGACGCGGTTCAGGCGCTGATGGAAGGCGAGCCCTCGTTACGACTCGCGGTCTGCGGGCCGCCACCGGAAGTGATCGACGCGACCTGTCGGCAGATCCGCAGCCGAGTGGACTACCTCGGCGTGCTGTCGCCCGAGCGCGCTCGTGACTTCGCATTGGCGCTCGACATCGGCCTCCTTCCACTCGATGACAATTCGTTCAATCAAAGCCGGTTCCCAATCAAGTTTGCGGAGTACCTCGGTGCCGGCGTGCCGGTGGTGATGTCGCATGTCGGCGAGTGCGCGGCACTCGCACGCGACTGGCCGTGGGTGCACCTCGCACCGGCCGGCGCGGCGTCATTTCGCAACACGTTTGCGGCGGCGGTCGCTGGTGTGCGGGCGCTGACGTCGGTGGACACGCAGGTGGATACGTCGGTGGATGCATCCGTTGTAGGTGCGGTCCTTGGATGGGATCGTATCGCGCAGCAGCTGGAAGGTGCGTATCTGGATGCGCTTGAGGGGACGGACTGAAATGGCACGCATCGGCGTGGCGTGCACGGGGCTTGGACGCGTTCACCGCGGATATGAAGCCTTTGCGGCCGGCCTCTTCACGGCGCTCCGCTCGCACACCGAGATGGTGCTGTTGAAGGGCGGAGGCACGTCACGCACGGGGGAGTTTGTCGTTCCGAACCTTCCGCGTTCCACCAGTCTGCGCTGGGGTCTCACCGGGGACAGCATTCAGGCGCACCGCTGGGAGCAACAGTCGTTCGCTGTCGGCGCCGTGCCGATTATCGCGGGCCAACGCGTGCGCATTGTGCACTATCAGGATGCAGCCCTCACGGGCGCGTTGATTCGCTTGCGTCGGTGGCTCGGACTTCGATTCACGCTGCTCTTTGCGAACGGCGGTGCGCACACGCCGGAGCATTATGCGCGCGCCGACGCCATCCAGGTGCTCACGCGTCAGCAGTACGACGAAGCGATGGCCTATGGGATTGAGCCCGATCGCGTGTTTCACATTCCGCACGGCGTGTCGTGCACGCACTTTGCGCGACCCACCGAGTACGATCGCGAGTTGGGGCGCGCGGCGCACGGGATTCCCGTGAGTGCCTGGGTCGTGCTCGGCGTGACGGCGCTGGCGATGAGCGAAAAGCGCGCCGACTGGCTCGTGCGCGAGGTGGCGCGACTCGACGTGCCGAATGCATTTCTCCTGCTGGCTGGGCAGGAAGGGCCCGAAACGGAGAAGTTGCGCGAGCTCGCGGCAACGCTGTTGCCGGGACGGCACGCGTTCACCACCGTCGCGCCGGATCGCGTGCGCGAGTTGTACTGGCTCGCCGATGTCATGGCGCTGCCGAGTCTGCGAGAGGGGTTCGGTCTGGCGGCAATCGAGGCGGCGGCGGCAGGTACCCCCGTGCTGGTGCATGATGGTCCGCACTTTCGCGGACTGCTTGAGCATGACGCGTCGTTTGTGGACATGTCGGCAGCGGGCGCACTGTCCGCGCGACTAAGCGAGTTGCGCGCCGCGCCCGAGCGGTCACGCGCGGTTGCCGACGCGAACCGCGCGATCGTGCATGAGCGCTTCGACTGGTCCGTGCTCGCGCCTGCCTACGTGACGATGTACGAGGCGGTGGGCGCCATGAAGAACACGATGAGCGTCGCGCTGAACGACGCGACTTCGCGGCGCACCCGATGAGTGATTCGCCGATTACCCTGTCGGTCGTGATTCCGACGCGTGGTCGGCCGGAGCATCTCGCGCGCTGTCTCGCGGGACTGGCGGCGCAAACCTTCCCGCGCGCGCAGTTCGAGGTGATTGTCGTGCGTGATGGAGATGCGGCTGACAATTCGCCATTGGCCAGTGGGCTCACGGTGCTCTGGCTTTCCCATGCGCAGTCCCGTGGTCCGGCGGCGGCGCGCAACACGGGATGGCGCGCCGCGTCGCACGAGGCGGTGCTGTTCATTGACGACGATGTGATTCCCGATCCTTCGCTCCTTGCGGAGACGGTCGCGGCACTGGCGCGCCACGGACGGACGGTGGCGGGCGTGGAGGGTCAGGTGCGACCCACTGATGAAGCGGCCGCCGCAGCGGACCCGCTTGCACGCACGCTGATGATTGCCGGCGGTGGATCCGGCCACACGTGCAACGTCGCATACTGGCGCACCGCACTCGAAGCCGTGGAAGGCTTCGACGAGCGATTCCCGAGTGCGATCGCCGAGGACTATGACCTCGCGTATCGGCTTGCTGCGACGGTGGGCCCGATCGTCTACGTGCCGGCCATGCTGTGTGCGCACGCCGTGCACGCGCGAGAGGGATATCGCGCGTGGCAGCGGCGGCGGTGCGTCGCCTGGCCGTCGCTGGTTCGCCTTTTCGTGAAGCATCCCGATCGCTTCCCGCCGTCGTTCGCTCCCGCCGGTGTGCTCGCCGTATTTGGACGGCTGTTTCCGCGACCGACGACGACGGCGATGGTCGCGTATCTGTTGCTCAACGATGTCGGGGAGATCGTGAGTCGGCGGCGCCTACTGCTGAATGCTCCGTTGACGTTTGCGCGCTGGACGCTGTATCACATACGCGACGCGTTCTGCGTACTCACCTCCGTGTCAACGATCGCAGAGGCGCAACGCGCCGCGCGCCATGAGCTTACGCTGGTTGCTCGCGCCCCTGCGCACGCGGGCCGTCCGTGACGATTCTTCTCCTGGGCCGCCCGGACGCGCCGACTGACGGCGTGGCGGACTACGCGGAGCGACTTGCGGCCGCCCTGCGTGCGCGCGGACGCGAGGCGCACCTCGCCCGCGTGCAGTGGGAGCGAGACGGATGGTCGCGCGCCGTGCGCGACTTGCGCCGCGACGCGCAGGGGTGGCGTGGACAATGGGTGGTCCTTCAGTACACGGCACTCCAGTGGTCGCGACGAGGCTTTCCGTGGCGGGTACCCTCGGTGATTCGCACGTTGCGCCGGGCAGGGTGCCGAGTCGCGGTGATCATGCACGATCCAGATCTCTTTCCGCGGCGTGACGGGGTAGATGCGCTTCGACAGGCAACTGATGTTGCGCGAAGGTATGCGCAACGCCGTGCGATGCGTTTCATGATGCAGCACGCGGACCGTGTCGTGCACACCACCGGAAGCGACGAAACGCTCCTCGGCGCCTCACGCGGCAATGCGCTGGTCATTCCGGTGGGCTCGAACGTGGACATTCCCGTCATGCGCACGGCACCAGCGGCCGAACGAGCGATCTCCGTGTTTGGCGTCTCGGGCGAACCTCGGGGGGCGGCGGAACTGCAGGAGATGGCCGCCGTGATCCGGCATGTGCTGCGGGCGGTTGGATCGGTGCGCGTGGAGTTGTGCGGCCGCAACAGCGAAGCGGCAGGCACCGTGTTGCGCGGACTGGTGGTCGAGTCAGGCGCGGAGATTGTCGCGCACGGAGTGGTTTCTGCCGCCGAGGCCGGACGGATCATCGCCGACTCGACCGTGACGATTCTCATGCGAGGGCAAGCAACGTCGGGTCGCGGGTCGCTGAGCGCCGCCATCGCCTGCGGCGTACCGGCCGTGGCATGGAAAGGTTCGCGCACGGCACCGCCGCTCACCGAGGCCGGCGTTGTGCTTGTGACGTCCGGCGATGTTGAGGCGTTCGGCGCCGCGGTGACGAGGATTCTGAACGACCCGGCATACGCTGCGGCATTGCGAGCGAAGCAAGCCGAGGCGCAGCGGCTTGCGTTCAGCTGGGACGCAATTGCGATGCGATTCGACGAGGCCCTGGGCAATGACTAGTCGCCTGCGCCTTCTGGTTGTGTCGCCGCATCCGGTGCAGCACGAGGGTCCGGCAATGCGCGCGCTCGCCGCGCGCGACGACATCACGCTGACCGTTGCCTACTGCAGTCTGCCGGACCCGCGTCTGTATCGTGGCGCGGAGTATCTGACGCGCGGCGCATTTGATGACGCGCCGGAACGCGGCTTCCGCTCGGTGGCGCTGCGCAATCGGTCGCCGCGACCCAGCTTGGGCCGATTCTGGGGTCTGTGGAATCCCGAAGTGGGCGCGCTGATTGCATCGCGGGAGTTCGACGTCTGTCTCGTCTACGGATACGCGTACGCCACCTGCTGGCACGCCTTCGCTGCCGCCAGGCGCTCCGGTGTGGCGTTGATCATGAGCACCGATGCGACGAGCTGGTCGCCGGTGAGCGAGGTGAGTGCAATCAAGCTCGCCCTCAAGAAGCGCCTCGTGCCGTGGATTTATCGCCGCGCTGATGTGATTGTGGTGCCCGGTTCCGCGGGCGAGCGATTCATCCACTCGCTCGGCGTCGCTCCGAATCGTGTGGCCATCACCCCGTACGTCGTGGACAACGACACCATCGCCGCGACGGCGGCGCGTGCCGACATCGTTGCGCTCCGCGCGCACTGGAACGTTCCGTCCGGTGCGCGGGTGGTGCTCTACGTCGGAAAATTTCTCGCGCGCAAGCGCGCGATTGATGTGCTGCGCGCGTTGGCGGTCATGCGCACACCGGATGTCTGTGCCGTGCTCGTGGGAACCGGGCCGGAGGAATCGTCACTGCGGCTGGAGGCGGCCGCGCTTGGCGTGGAGAATCGGGTCAGGTTCGTCGGACTAGTGGCATATGACCGGTTGCCTGAGGCGTATGCTGCCGCCGACGTCGTGGTCGTGCCTTCATCGAACGAGCCATGGGGGCTGCCTGTAAACGAGGCGATGGTCTGTGGCCGCCCGGTGGTTGCCAGCGACCGGGTGGGATCGGCAGCGGACCTCGTGCGAGATGGTGTGACGGGTGTCGTCTATCCGTGCGGCGACACCACTCGGCTCGCGGCGGCGCTCGACGGCATCATTGGGGATCCGCAGCGCGCGGCCACGATGGGGCGTGCGGCACGCACTCGAATGGACGACTGGTCGCCGATGGCTAATGCAGACGCCGTCGCCGCGGCCGCCCACCGTGCAGTCGCCATTCGCGCGGATGCGGGGAGGACGCGCTAGGGTGCGCCTTCTCGTGTATGCGCACCGTTTCGCGCCAGACATTGGGGGCGCCGAGACGCTCGTCCGACTGTTGGCGGAGGGGTTGGCGGCGTCTGCAGATGTCACGCTCATCACCAACACCCGCACCAGCGACTCGCGCGAGCAGGCGTGGCCGTTTCGAGTGCTCCGCGCACCATCGGTACGCGCGACGTGGCGCGAGGTTCGTCGAGCGGACGTGGTGCACATCGCCGGACCGGCCTTGCTTCCGATGTTGCTGTGTGTTCTCTCGCGTCGACGCTTTGTGGTGGAGCATCACGGGTATCAGGCCATCTGCCCGAATGGCTTGCTGTGGCGGCATCCCGAGCGCGTGTCTTGCACTGGCTATTTCATGCAGGGGAACTATGCGGCATGCGCGCGTTGCGTCTCTGCCGGAGCGGGGCGCGCCGTCGGCTGGAGGGGTGTTGCACTGATGTGGGTGCGGCGCGCGCTGGTGCGTTGTGCGGCGGAGCAGGTGGCCGTCTCGTCGCACGTGGCGAATCGTCTGCGGCCGATCCCGGCGCGCGTGATCCTGCACGGCGTACGGCCGGCGGCGGCAACGCCCCTCCGCGACCGTGACCGGGTACGATTCGTGTACGTTGGGCGCTTGGTCGAGGAAAAGAGCGTTGAGCTCCTGATTGACGCGGCGGCCATGCTAGCGCGTGAGTCCCAGCAGTTTGAGGTCGTGCTGGTGGGCGATGGCCCAGAGCGTCAACGCCTGGAGCAACACGCGTTGACGCGAGGGATCGCCGATCGCGTGCGATTCGCCGGCCAATGCATTGGGGAGCGGCTTGAGGAGGAGTTCGCCGGTGCCAGCGTGATCGTACTCCCTTCGCGATGGGAGGAAACCGCCGGGCTTGTGGTTCTTGAGGCGGCGGCGCGCGGCCGAACCGCCATTGTTGCCGAGATTGGCGGCGCACCGGAATACGGGACGCTCGTGGGTGCAATACTATTCGAGGCAGGAAATGTGGAATCGCTTGCCGCCGCAATGCGGGCGCTCTGCGTTGAGCCGGCGCGCATCTCCGCCATCACGACCGCCACGCGCGCGCTACCGGCCTCGGGCGGTGAGGCGGCGCGCATGGTGCAGGATCACCTGACGCTGTATCGCGAGGTCGTTGCCCGATGAGCGCGAATCCGATTGCCACGCGCGCGCGACCAAACTGCCCGCACTGTGGACAGGCCGGACGTGCGCTCCATCAGAACCTGCGCGATGTGCACCATGGTGTGGCGGGTAAGTGGAGCATCAACGCGTGCGACCAGTGCGAATCACAGTGGCTGGACCCCGTGCCGGAGCCGCACGAGATCGCGCGACTCTATCCGGAATCCTACGCGGCCACTCGCGGGGCTCCAGCGGATCTTCTGCACGGTCCGCGGAGCGGCATGGGCGCGCTGCGCGCGGCCCTCAAGCGTGAAGTGCTTCGTCGCGGCTTCGGTTACGACGCACTCCCAGGCTCGCTGCCGCTCGCGCTGCCCGCCGCGCTGATAGCCCGCATCGGGCCAATTCGGCGGCTCGTCGGGCTCAACAATGTGCTGCTGCTCTCGGCGCCCCCGGGCCGCGTGCTCGATGTCGGGTGCGGAAATGGTCGGTTTCTGTTTGCACTGCAGCAGTTGGGCTGGACGGTCGAGGGTATCGAGCCAGATCCCGCCGCCGCCGCTCAGGCACGTGTCGCCGGGATTCACGTGATTGAGTCACCCATCGAAGGGGCCGTCATTCCCGACGGGAGCTACGATGCCATCACGATTCACCATGTGCTTGAGCACCTCGTTGATCCTGGCCGGATGCTTGAGGCCGCCGCGCGATGGCTCCGGCCAGGCGGGACGCTCGTGGTGGCAGTGCCGAACCCATTGGGGGCCGTCGCCCGACACTTCGGTGCAGCGTGGCGTGGCTTCGATGTGCCGCGTCATCTGGTGCTGCTCTCTCCAAAGGCACTGCAGCGTGCCATGACCGCGGCGGGACTGCAAGCCGATCTCCATACGCCGACGCGATTCGTTCCGTGGATGCTCAATGAATCGAGCGATATCGCACGACGTCAATCCGGCACCGCCACAACGTACATCGAACGCGTTCGCTGTGCTCTGCAGTCGCTCCGACACGAGCGCGGCGAGGAAATCGTCTGCGTCGGCAGAAAGCCGTGAGTCGCGCCGTGCCCGTCTTCGTGCCGCACTGGAATCGCGCCGAGTCGTGTGCGAGGACGGTCGCGGCGTTTCACGGGCAGACGATTGCGGTGGAGATCGTCATTCTTGACAACGCCTCGCGCGTCGAGGAGCGGACGAAGCTTGCGGAACTCCTCGGTGATACGGCGACACTCCGCCAGATGGAGCGCAACCTCGGCTTTGGCCCTGCGTTGAACGTGGGACTTCGCGAATGGCTGGCCGCTGGGACTGACGAGTTCGCGGTGCTGGCGGCCCACGATGCGTTGCCTGAGCCGCACTGCGTTGAGCGGTTGCTGAACGTGTTGCGCGCGCGACCGGACATCGGCATCGCATCAGCCGTCAGCGGATTCCCGCACATCGCACGCCACACTGGGCTCCGCGGCCCGTATCTGCCGCACCACGCCGTCGGAACCGGATTTGAAGCGCAGGACTTTCCACACGGAACGCTGCTCGCGGTTCGACGGGACTGCCTGGCGCAGATTGGTCTCTTTGATGAACGGTTCTTTGCGTACGGATGCGAAATCGAGATTGGACTGCGCGCGCGTCGAGCGGGGTGGGTCGTCGGTGCGGTGTGGGAAGCAAAGGTCGAGAATCCCGAACGCGGGGTGCCATCCGCCACGGCGTCCTACCTGCAGGTACGGAACGCACTACTGATCTCGCGTGAGGAAAGCGGCGCGGGCTGGGCGCTCGTGCGCACGGCAATCACTCTCGCGAACACGTTCCGGCTCGCTGCGTGGCCAGCGGCGAGGCCCCAGGCGTTCTCGGTCGGTGGTCGCCTGCGTGCGGTCCGCGATGCGTGGATCGGTCGGTTCGGTCCTCCTCCCGTCAGTGTCAGCGGTGTGTCCCCAGGGTCTGCGTCATGAGACTGGGTGCAATCACCACACTCCTGCATGCGCGCCGCACCATCTGGTCGGTTGGGTTCGTGCTGGTTGGCGGGGCAATCGCCTCGTCCGTGGTTGCGGGCGCGAACCGCTCGCTGATTGGCCTCGGATTCCTTGGCTTGGCACTCGTGAGTGTCGCCATCGGCGCGGTCGCCAACTGGCGTATGGGTGTCATCCTCTTTCTCGGATGGATGCTCATCGAGGACCTGCCGCGAAAGTATCTCGGCAACAACATGATTGTGTTCTTTGGGAAGGATGCGCTGCTCGCGCTGACGTACGTTGGGTATCTGCTCGAGAATCACCGCGTCCCGATTGCCCGTTGGCGACCGCCATTTCTTGCCGCGCTCGTTGCTTTCATCGCGCTTGGCGCGGTGCAGGTATTCAATCCGGCATCGCCGAGCATTTGGTACGGGTTGATGGGGATGAAGCTGTATTTCTTCTACGTGCCGCTGGTGTTTCTCGGGATTGCCCTGCTGCGCGATGAACGCGATCTCGAACGATTCCTCGTTGCGTTCGCGGCGGCGGCTGGAGTGATTGCAGTGCTTGGCATCGCGCAGGGGATCATCGGACTGAACTTTCTCAATCCGGAGGTCCTAGCCCCTGAGCTTGAGGCGCTCGGCCGTGAACTGCGCCGCGCGCCGCGATCGGGAGTCATCTTCCCGCGGGCGACGTCCGTCTTCGTGAGCGAAGCCCGCTACGGCTCGTATATGGTTCTAGCATACATCATTATCGTTGGCGCGACGATGTACGCCATGCACCAGCGACTTCGTTCGCGATGGCTGCTCGGTGCGTTGGCGATCCTGACATTCTCCGCCGTGGCGATGCACGGGTCGCGAGCCGGCGTCCTCTACTTGGCGCTCTCCACCCTGGTTCTCGTGCCTGCGATGCTGCTCGGTGCCGGAACTGACGCGCGGCGACGCCTCGCACGCGTTGCGGCGCTCGGACTCGTCGGGGTGGCGGCGTTGCCCGCGCTCCTGTTGGTCATGTTTCCGGCCGAAGTCGGCGCACGCTGGGCCATGTACTCCGAGACGATTTCGCCGTGGAGCCCGGAGTCCGAGCTACGATACCGGCTTTGGGACTATCCGATGCTGAACCTGCAGGGTGCGTTCGAGGCATCCTACGGTGTGATGGGGCAAGGAATCGGGACGGCCTCGATTGGCGCACAGTATGTGAGCATGATCTTCAACGCACCGGTACCACCGCCGCCTGTCGAAAGCGGATTCGGAACCTTGCTTCTTGAATTCGGATA
>JANLTT010000114.1:0-1881 GCA_031363115.1 Gemmatimonas sp. | reverse complement strand
GCTCAACGTCGAGGGCGCGCGACTCGCCCGCGCGATCTGCGACGAAGCCGAAGCAAAGGACGGCAAGCCGCGCTGGGTCGCTGGCGTGCTCGGCCCCACCAATCGCACGGCCTCCATCTCCCCCGACGTCAATGACGCGGGGATGCGCAATGTCACCTTCGATGAACTGGTCGCCTCCTACACGGAAGCCACGAACGGCCTCCTCGATGGTGGCGCCGACATCATCCTGATCGAGACGATCTTCGACACGCTGAACGCCAAGGCGGCGATCTTCGCGGTCGAGGAAGTCTTTGCCGCTCGCAACGAGCGCGTCCCGGTGATGATCTCGGGCACGATCACCGATGCCTCCGGCCGCACCCTCTCGGGCCAAACCACGGAAGCCTTCTGGCATTCGGTCCAGCACGCGCGCCCCTTCAGCATCGGCCTCAACTGCGCACTCGGCGCCAAGGACCTGCGCGGCTACGTGCAGGAACTCGCGCGCGTTGCCGACTGCTACGTCACCGTGCACCCAAATGCCGGCCTCCCGAATGAAATGGGGGGCTACGACGAAACACCGAACTACACTTCGAGCATCCTGCGTGAGTTCGCCGACGCAGGACTGGTGAATTTCGTGGGCGGCTGCTGCGGCACGACGCCGGCGCACATCAAGGCTATTGCCGACGCGGTGAAGGGCCTTCCTGCGCGCAAGATCCCCGAATTGCCGAAGCGCCTGCGCCTCTCGGGGCTTGAGCCGATGTCGGTTGGTCCGGACTCGAACTTCGTGAATGTCGGTGAGCGCACGAATGTCACGGGTTCCAAGAAGTTCGCCGATTTGATTCTCGCCGAGAAGTACGACGAGGCACTGGAGGTTGCGCGGCAGCAGGTGGAGGCAGGGGCGCAGGTCATTGATATCAACTTCGACGAAGGCATGCTCGATGCCGTCGCGGCGATGACGCGCTTCCTCAACCTGCTCGCGGGCGAGCCGGCCATCTCGCGCGTTCCGGTGATGATTGACTCCTCCAAGTGGAGCGTCATCGAAGCGGGACTCAAGTGCGTGCAGGGCAAGAGCATCGTGAACTCGATCTCCCTCAAGGAAGGAGAGGCGGAGTTCATTCGTCAGGCGACGCTCGTGCGGCGCTACGGCGCGGCAGTGATCGTGATGGCCTTCGACGAACAGGGCCAGGCCGATACGGTGGAGCGCAAGGTGTCGATCTGCGAGCGCGCGTACAACGTGCTCACCAAGAGAGTCGGCTTCCCGCCGGAAGACATCATCTTTGACCCGAACATCTTTGCCGTTGCCACGGGCATCGAAGAGCACAATCGCTACGCGCTTGATTTCATCGAAGCCACGGCGCTGATCAAGGCGCGCTGCCAGCACACGCGCATCTCTGGCGGCGTCAGCAATGTTTCCTTCTCGTTCCGCGGCAACAACCCGGTGCGCGAGGCCATCCACTCCGTGTTCCTCTACCACGCCGTGAAGGCGGGAATGGACATGGGGATCGTGAATGCCGGCGCCCTCGTGCTCTACGAGGACATCCCACTGGAGCTGCGTGAGCGCGTCGAGGACGTGATCCTTGCCCGTCGCCCCGATGCCACGGAGCGACTGCTCGCTGTCGCCGATTCAGCCAAGGGACAGTCGCAAGCCAAGAAGGCCGATCTCACTTGGCGCACGGGGCCGGTGCACGAGCGCCTGCAGCATGCACTGGTGCATGGCATCGCCGACTTCGTGGTGGAAGACACCGAAGAAGCGCGACGCCTGTTCGATCGCCCAATCGAAGTCATTGAAGGACCGCTGATGAGCGGGATGAATATCGTCGGCGACCTCTTTGGCGCCGGCAAGATGTTCCTCCCGCAGGTCGTAAAGTCGGCGCGCGTGATGAAGCGCGCGGTGGCGCACCTCAT
>JANLTT010000130.1:0-4495 GCA_031363115.1 Gemmatimonas sp. | reverse complement strand
CGGCCTGCCACCAGCTCGACGCAGAGTATCCAAAGCTGGTCTTGGGAAACACCAACGATGTCAGTGTGAGCGTGCGAGAGGACAAGAAGCCACTGCTTCGTGCGGGTGTGGTCTCCGGTCTGGCACTCCTCGCACCCGGTTTGGCAGCCTCCTTGGCCGGCACGGTTCCGCTCACATCACCAACGCTCGGGGATGACGTTCGCGCGGCAGTCGTGCGAACTTTCGGAGAGGTGTTCGAACGTGGCGCTGCCGAAACGACGCTCGCCGCGATCGAACCATTACTGAGGAAATGAAGTTGACCGTTCGCACGTTGAATCCCCTCGCGTTTGCCGTCGCGGTGCTCGCGGTTGTTTCCTGTGGAGGCTCCGCCGCCGCGCCCCCAGCAAACCCGGGCGTCATCGTGATGCCGCCCCCCACGGAGTCGCTCTTCTACGCCCCTGACGTTCCGACCGCGCCCGTCATGCTCCCGCGCGCGGAATCACCACGCGCTTGGAACGGCCTCGACACCTCCGCGACGCGACTCCCCATTTTCATTGCCACCACACGACGCGCCGTGGACGCGGATCGCCCGGGCTTTCGCTTCGGCACGCAGGACGCCAACGCGTTGAGCTGGGGTGCCGCGCAGGTAAACGTGCCCTCGTATCGCATGCGCGCCGAGGGGGAGATCAATCGCCCGGGGGTCGAGCTGAATCCCGACGCGCAGCGATTGATGTTCATCAGTTCGCTCATCCCCGCGGATTCCCTTCGCTTCGTCCAGCGCATTCGTGAGGACCTCGCGCGCACCAACTCGCGCGACATTCTCGTCTTTGTGCACGGCTACAACTCATCGTTTGAGGAAGCCGCCGTGCGCCTCGCGCAACTCGTCGCCGATATGGGCTTCGATGGCACTGCCGTGCTCTTCACCTGGCCCTCGGCGGGCGCGCTCAGCGGCTACATCCGCGATCAACAGACGGCGCGCAACGCCGGCTGGCATCTCCTCCACCTGCTGCGTGATCAACTCCCGCTCGCGCAGCCCTCGCGCATCCACGTGATTGCCCACTCGATGGGCTCCGAGGTGTTGAGCAAGGCGCTTTCTCTCGTACAACGGGGCGACTCGCTCCCGCGACTCGGCCAAGTGGTCTTCGCCGCACCCGACGTGGACGCCCGCATCTTCGCGCGAGAGATCCTGCCGGCGCTGCGTGAGCGCGCCGAGGGAGTAACGCTCTACGCGTCGAGTGATGACGACGCGCTGCGCGCCTCGCGCGTCCTGAATGGCGTGCTGCGTCTCGGGCTCGGCGGGGATTCGCTCACGGTGCTCGGCGGCATGACGACCGTGGACGCCACCCGTGTGCGCGGTGATGCGCTCGGGCATACTCTGTTCGGCAACTCCGCGCTGCTCTCCGATCTGCACGCCGTGCTGACTGAGGGCAGGACGCCCGCCGAGCGGAGA
Organism: Gemmatimonas sp.; assembly: GCA_031363115.1. Classification (GTDB taxonomy): domain Bacteria; phylum Gemmatimonadota; class Gemmatimonadetes; order Gemmatimonadales; family Gemmatimonadaceae; genus Pseudogemmatithrix. The sequence continues at coordinate 3,066 of JANLTT010000130.1, read as the reverse complement.
TTGTTGCAGGTGCGGCGCGCGGACGGCTCGGTGTTCTGGCGGTTCCGCTAGGTCAGAAGCGGCGGCTGGAATCTTTCCGCGGTAATAATGTCCTTATTTACCGCAAACTTTGCGGTGAAGATTGACTTATTCTCCGCAAAAGCCGATATTCACCGCATCCTCTGCGGAGTAAGCGGCGATTGTTCATCCACACCGACAATGAGTGGCCGGCCTTCCGATGGGACACCGCCGCCCTCGCCGAGCCACTCGCCACCACGCGTCATCGCCAGGGGCTCCTCGTCGGACGCCTCTCCGCCCTCGGCATGCGCCTGCAATCGGAAGCCGAACTCACCGCCCTGACGAACGAGATCGTCCGGTCCTCGGCAATCGAGGGGGAGCGACTCCCTCCTGACGAGGTACGTTCGTCCATCGCGCGGCGACTGGGGCTCACCGCGGGAGGCGTACTCGAGAGCAGCCGCGCCGTGGAGGGCGTGGTCGAGATGATGATGGATGCGACGCAGCGCTACGACGAGCCCCTCTCCGTGGATCGACTCTTCGCGTGGCACAGCGCGCTCTTTCCGAGCGGACGCAACGGCATGCGAGCCATCAGAGTCGGGCAGTGGCGTGATGACCGCTCCGGGCCAATGCAGGTGGTCTCAGGCCCGATGGGGAGCGAGCGCGTGCACTACGAGGCACCGCCAGCGGAAAGAATCGAGTCCGAGATGCAGCGCTTTCTGATGTGGCTGAACACCGACGACGGCACAGACCCCGTGCTCCGCGCGGGGGTGGCGCATTTCTGGTTCGTGACGATCCATCCCTTCGATGACGGCAACGGCCGCATCGCGCGCGCCATCGCCGAACTGATGCTCGCACGCTCGGATGCCCGCACAGAGCGCTTCTACAGCATGTCAGCGCAAATCGACGAGGAGCGCCGCGACTACTACACGCGCCTGGAGCATGCACAGCGCGGCGGGCTCGATATCACCAGCTGGCTGCACTGGTTCCTCGGTTGTCTTGCTCGGTCCTTCGAGAGGGCGGAGCTCGCACTGGATGCAATCTTCCACAAGGCGAGGATGTGGGAGCGAGCGAACGACAACGGAGTGAACGACCGCCAGCGACTCGTCCTCACTCGGCTCCTCGACGACTGGCAGGGCAACCTGACCAGCATCAAATACGCGACTATCGCGAAGTGCTCGCCAGACACCGCCCTGAGGGACATCACTCTCCTGATTGACGCGGGTGTGCTTGAGAAGAACGAGGGTGGCGGGCGTAGCGCGAGCTATCGGCTAGCGGAATAGTCCGCGCTCGAAGATGGCCGGATGTGGAGGCGTGTCATTCGGCTGGGCTCGGTGTTCTGGCGGTTCCCCTCGCGCACCCTCACCTTACTGAGTCCATTCACTCCGGCCTCGCCTCATGCGCACTCAGTTCTCGTTCGCTCGTCCTCTGCCGCTGATCACCTTCGGCACGCTGCTGGCCCTCGGTGCCTGCTCACTCGGCCAGCCTGCGGCGACGCCTGCTCCATTGCCCTCGCCGTACATCATCACCGACGGCCAGTCGCAGGTCGTCCCGGCCTTCGCCGACACCACGCAGTGGATCCGCGAGCGTCTCTGGGTGGAGACGTCGTTCGATTCCGACTTCGACGGCAAGCGCGATCGCGTGCATGTGGATGTCACGCGCCCCGGGCCAACGGCCACGGGACTCAAGGTTCCGGTGGTGTACGAGACGAGTCCCTACTTCGCCGGCACGCTCGGCAACGCTCCGGTGTTTTGGCCGGTGCAACAGGAGCTGGGCGCCGCTTCGCCGGCGCGCACGCTCGGCACGGGCGTTCCATTCAACCCCAATCGTACCCGTATCTCCAACTCGCAGGTGTTCACCTGGGTGCCACGCGGATTCGCGGTGGTGCACTCGGAGTCACCCGGCACAGGGCTCAGCCAAGGGTGCGTCACGATCGGCGGCCGCAATGAGACGCTCGCGCCCAAGGCGGTTATTGATTGGCTCAATGGGCGCGCGAAGGGCTACGCCACGATCGATGGCACGACGGAAGTGCGCGCCACGTGGGCTACCGGCAAGGTGGGAATGATCGGCACCTCGTTCAACGGCACGTTGCCCGTGGCCGCCGCCACCACCGGCGTGCGGGGGCTCGAAGCCATCATCCCCGTGTCGCCGAACAACTCGTACTACAGGTACTACCGCGACAATGGCTTGGTGCGGAGCCCGGGCGGCTACCTCGGCGAAGACGTCGATGTGCTCTACGACTTCGTGCAGAGTGGAAATCCCGCCACGCGGGCGCGGTGCGACGCTCGGGTGCGCGACGCGATCATTACCGCGGGCATCGATCGCCGCACCGGCGACCTCAACGACTTCTGGGCGCAGCGCGATTACCTCTTGCAGGCCACGGGCATTCGCGCGGCGATGCTCACCGCGCACGGCTTCAACGACTGGAACGTGATGCCGGCGCACACGGCGCTGATGGCCGAGGCGGTGCGCGCGAATGGCGTGCCGGTGCAGATGTATTGGCACCAGGGCGGGCATGGCGGCGAGCCGCCGCTTCCCATGATGAACCGTTGGTTCACCCGGTACCTGCTCGGCGTACGCAACGGTGTGGAGGACGACCCAAAGTCGTTCGTGGTGCGTACAGGCGCGAGTCGTCAATCGCCGACGGCGTACGCGGCGTATCCGAATCCCGAGGCCGCGCCGGTCACGGTGTATCCCACCGCGGGTGGCGCGCGCATGGGTGGGCTGGCACTGGCCAAGTCCGCTGGTCAGGGGAACGAATCACTCACCGACGACGTGAGCCAGAGCGGGGCGCAGTTGGCGCTTGCGGCGTCATCGCCCAATCGGTTGATGTACGCGACTCCGGAGCTCACGGCACCGGTGCACCTCTCGGGTACAGCGCGTGTGAGCGTGCGCGTGGCATCGAGCAAGGCGGCGGCCAATCTCTCGGTCTGGCTGGTAGAGCTCCCGTGGCCCGCGAATGCGAGTGGCCCAATGAATCCGAATGGCATCATCACGCGCGGGTGGGCTGATCCGCAGAACGTAAAGTCGTGGCGGGTGAGTGAGCCCCTCGTGCCTGGACAGCCGGTCACG
>JANLTT010000086.1:0-8871 GCA_031363115.1 Gemmatimonas sp. | reverse complement strand
CAACGTGGAACGCATCCGTGCTCTCGCGCTGCACCTTGTAGTGGTCCACGCGCGCGCCATTCCCAACCACGACTTCGGCGACACCGTTCACCAAGTACGAGACACTCTCGAGCCCGATGAACGACTCAATCAACATCACCTGCGCCTGCTCCTCGGCCACCACGAGCATGCGCGGATGAATCGCGGCACCGGCGGCGTTGGCATCGGTCACATGCATCACATGGATCGGCACCTCCACGACCTCGCCCTTCGGCACACGGAGGACAATGCCCTCCTGCATGAAGGCGGTGTTCATGGCGGTGAATGCGGCCTTGTCGAAGCCAGCGAGCTTGCCGAGGTGCTGCTCCATCCATTCCGGCTCCTCGCGGAGCATTTCGGAGAGCGGGGAGATCTGCACATCGGCGGGGAGCTCGCTGAACTGCGAGAGCGCGGGCTCCAAGCGCCCATTCACGAACACCAGGCGCTGCCACTCGGCGTCCACGATGTACGGCTGGAGGTCGCTCAGCGTCACCTTGCTCGCCGGGGCGTTGATCGACTTAAAGGTCTTCTCGACGATCGGCGAAACGGAAGTGAAATGCCAGTCTTCGTCGCGCGTGGTGGGGAAGCCGAGCGTCTTGAAGCGCTCGAATGCGGCTTCACGCAGCGCGGGGAGCCACGACGGCGCCCCCGCGATGCTCTCGGCGGCTTCGCCGAGTGTGCGGAACTGGTCCGCGTAGGTCGGAGTGGTCACGGAGTTAGACGCCCGCGGTGGCAGGCTCGAGCAGCCAGTCATACCCCTTGGCCTCGAGCTCGTGCGCGAGTTCCTTGCCACCGCTCTTGATGATGCGGCCACCGGCAAGCACATGCACGTGGTCAGGGATGATGTAGTTGAGCAGGCGCTGATAGTGCGTCACGACGATGGTCGCGTTGTCAGGCTTCTTGAGCTTGTTCACGCCCTCGGCCACGATACGCAGCGCGTCGATGTCGAGGCCGGAGTCGGTCTCGTCGAGCACGGCGAGCTTCGGCGCGAGCACGGCCATCTGGAGGATCTCGTTGCGCTTCTTCTCGCCACCGGAGAAGCCGGCGTTCACGGAGCGCTGCATCATCGAGATGTCCATCTCGACGAGCTTGAGCTTCTCTTCCATGATGTCGAGGAACTCGATCGGATCGGCTTCCTCAAGCCCATGCGCCTTGCGGATCTCGTTGTACGCGGCGCGGAGGAAGTAGGCGTTGGTCACGCCGGGGATCTCCACGGGATACTGGAAGGCAAGGAAGACACCCTGCTGCGCGCGCTCTTCGGCGTCGAGCTCGAGAAGGTCTTGGCCCAAGTACTCGATGGTGCCGCTGGTGACTTCATAGCCGGGGTGGCCGGCGATGACCTGCGCGAGGGTGGACTTGCCGGAGCCGTTGGGGCCCATGATGGCGTGCACTTCGCCGGCGTTGATCTCAAGCGTGATGCCCTTGAGGATCTCTTTGGTGCCGGCGGAGGCGTGGAGGTTCGTGATCTTGAGCATATGTGAGCCAGTGATTCGGTGTTTTCAGAAAGAGTAGTGAACTGCTGTTCACCACGGAGACACGGAGGCACGGAGGAAAGCCGGAAACGGTTGAACTTCTCCGTGTCTCCGTGCCTCCGTGGTGAAGCCGTTGCACTTATCCGACTGAACCTTCAAGCGAGATACCAAGCAGCTGCTGCGCTTCAAGCGCGAACTCCATCGGCAGCTCCTTAAAGACTTCCTTGCAGAACCCGGCCACGATCAGCGAGATCGCATGCTCGGCGTTCAATCCACGCGCCTTGCAATAGAAAATCTGGTCTTCGCCAATCTTGGACGTTGAAGCCTCGTGCTCCAAAGTCGCGGTGTTGTTCGCGACTTCGATGTACGGGAAGGTGTGCGCCCCGCACGCATTGCCAATCAGCATCGAGTCGCACTGCGTGTAGTTGCGTGCGCCCTCAGCCTTGGGAAGAATCTTCACCTGTCCGCGGTACGAGTTCTGCCCGCGGCCAGCTGAGATGCCCTTCGAGATGATCGTGGACTTCGTGTTGCGCCCGATATGAATCATCTTCGTGCCGGTGTCGGCCTGCTGCATGCCGTTCACCACCGCCACGGAGTAGAACTCGCCGACGGAGTTGTCGCCCTGCAGGATCACCGACGGATACTTCCAGGTGATCGCCGAGCCGGTCTCGACCTGCGTCCACGAGATCTTGGCATCGGTCATCGCCTTGCCGCGCTTCGTGACGAAGTTGTAGATGCCGCCCACGCCATTGGCATCACCGGCGTACCAGTTCTGCACGGTCGAGTACTTCACCGTGGAGCGGTCGAGCGCGATGATTTCCACGACCGCGGCGTGGAGCTGATGCTCATCACGCTTCGGGGCGGTGCAGCCTTCGAGGTAGGACACTGACGCGCCTTCATCGGCGACGATCATCGTGCGCTCGAACTGGCCGGTGTTGGCGGCATTGATGCGGAAATACGTGGAGAGCTCGAGCGGGCACTTCACACCCTTCGGCACATACACAAACGAACCGTCAGAGAAGACGGCCGAGTTGAGGGCGGCGAAGAAGTTGTCCGAGTAGGGGACCACGGAGCCCAGGTACTTCTTGATGAGCTCGGGGTGATGCTGCACCGCCTCACCGAACGAGCAGAAAATCACGCCGACTGCCTCGAGCTCGTGCTTCATCGTGGTGCCGACGGAGACGGAGTCGAAGATGGCGTCCACGGCGACGCCATTGAGGCGCTTCTGCTCGGTGAGGGAAATGCCGAGCTTGGCGTAGGTCTTGAGCAGCTCGGGATCCACGTCGTCGAGCGACTGGAGCGGCTTCACCGACTTCGGGGCGGAGTAGTAGGTCTGCGCCTGGTAGTCGATCTTCTCGTACTTGACGTTCGGCCAGTGCGGCTCGGTCATGGTCTGCCAGCGACGGAACGCCTTGAGGCGCCAGTCGAGCAGCCATTCGGGCTCGTTCTTCTTGGCGGAGATGAGGCGAACGGTGTCCTCGGTCAGGCCGACCGGGATCGTGTCCGACTCGATGTCGGTCACGAAGCCGTACGCATACTCCTTATTTACCAGTGCTTCAATTGATGACGACATTTGTGATTATTCGGGGTTGGGACTGATAACCCATAAATCTACTCCCGATTGACCTTCACTACAACTGAAGGTGGGAGTTCGAAGTTGTTAGTTGGGAGCGAACTGCCCCCCCAAAACATAAGGAGGGCGCCGGCGGGCGAGTTCCCGCGGCACCCCCTCTTCCAACTTCCAACTCCCAACTCACATCTGCTGTTGAAAGCCCTCAGACCCCAAATACCTCGACTCGGTCCCGACCCAACCCCTTCGCCCGGTACATCGCCTTGTCGGCCAAATCGATCACCGACTCCAGCCCTTCATCCTCCAAAACCGGGGCAATTCCGCCGGAAATGGTCACCGTGATGGCTGGGCCACCCCCCGGGAGGGGGATCTGGGTCGCCCCGATGGCCTTTCGGACGCGCTCAATCGCGATCAGGGCCTGGGCCGGCGTGGTGTCGGGCAAGAGGGCGACGAATTCCTCGCCGCCGAGTCGGCCGACGATCTGTTCTTCGCGGAGGGTCGAGGTGATGCGGCGGGCGACTTCCTTGAGGACTAAATCGCCGACGGCGTGGCCGTAGGTGTCGTTGACGTCCTTGAAAAAATCGAGGTCGAGCAGGGCAACGGCGATGGGCTGCTTGCGGCGACGGGAGGCGGCGACGGCCGGCTCGGCGTCATCAAAAAAAGCGCGGCGATTCTTGAGACCCGTGAGTTCGTCCACCATCGCCAAGTCCTGCATGCGCGAGAGGGCCTGCGCGAGTTGCTTGCTGCTCGCCTTCGATTCCGACAACGCCTGGTCGCGTTCCACGAGGAGTCGCACCGATGCGATGAACTCCTCCCACGCGGTGCGCGTGAAAAACATCGCGGTGAGAATGAAGACCGCGACCACCGAGGGAAGGGTGGGGAGATCGGCTTGATCGAAGCGCACCGTCATGACCAGGAGCGGGATCATGAATGGGAGAAAGAATCCAAGACTCGCGAAGGGCGATGACGAGAAGAAGCTCACCGAGCCGCCGCTGAGCGCAATCATGAAAACGACGAGCATCGCGCGCTCGTCGACGTTGGCAACGGGGAAGAGGGTCCAGACGAGAAAGCCCCAGAGCGCGCCGAGTGCGAGGGCGAAAAAGATGGCGCGCGTTTCGTTCTTCTCGCTCACTTGCTCGGGGCGCTCGCGGAATCGGAGGCGTCGCCACGAGAGCACGGCGGGGGTGAGAACCACCATCATCACGGCGAGTATCCCGATGAGCAACTCGGGGCGCGTGCGGTGCCAGAACAGGAGCGCGACGAAGAGCGCGAGGAGAGGATTCGCGATAAAGACCATCGGCATCTGCCGCACGCGATTGACCGCCTGCGACACGCGGATGGCGCGCTGGAGGGCTTCGGAGTCGTCGGCGACGCTGTACTGCATTGGAACACGATACGGTGCGACGCGCTCGCGGACCAGAGCCGAGCGCGTTACCAGCAGCCTACCGCCCCACGTTTATGATCGGCAGCACCTTGAACGGCGCGCGGGCGTTTCGGTTGATGTTGATCGCCCCGATCTGCACGCCGCGCAGGCGGTCCGTGTAGTTCACGAGGCCAATCGTCAGGCCCCGTTGCGAACCGCGCACCCAATTCACGCTCGAGAGCGATGCGCCCGTGAGCTGGCCACCGAACTCCGTGCGGAACATGGCCGGGGCAATCACCACGCCGTGCATGCGCTCCGTGCCAACCGTGAGTGCCGCGACGCCGCCGTGAATGCGTGGCGCGCCGAGCCCAATTCCAGCGACGGCGATGCCGTTCAGCGAGCGGCCCGCGCCGACGCCCACCCCGGCAACGGTAAGGCCGGTGATGTCATTCCCTGAACCCACGCCGATGCCGCCCGCCGTGATGCCGCGAATGCCGCCGCCCACGCCCACGCCGATTCCACCAATCGCGATGCCCCGCATGTTGCCGCCGATCCCCGTCCCGACGCCGCCGAGGGCGATTCCGCGGAGATTTCCACCGATTCCCGCGCCGATGCCGCCGGCCATGATCCCGCGCGCGTTGCCGCCAACACCGACGCCAATCAGTCCGGCCGCCGCGCCGCGCATCGAGCCGCCTACGCCCGCACCGACGCCGCCAATCGCGATGCCGCGCAGGTCGCCGCCGGCCCCGACGCCAATGCCGCCCGCGGCGAGGCCACGCACGTCGCCTCCCGCGCCCGCGCCGATGCCGCCGAGCATGATGCCGCGCATGTCGCTACCGGCACCCACGCCGATGCCGCCAATCATCGTGCCGCGCATGTTCCCCTCGGCGCCGACGCCGAAGAGCCCGAGGCCGAGTCCGCGAATGTCACCCGCCACGGTGATGGGCAAACCAATCGCCGCGCCAATCACCTGGCCACCGCTGAAATCCTCGTATGGGGACCAGACCGTGATGTTCACGCCGCGTACGAGATCCACGTCGCGATCGCGGAAGTTGATGCGGATGCCATCAACGCGTGGGTAGTGGCCAATCGAGATGACCTTGCGTGCACGCGGTCCCGCGTGGGATTCCTGCGCGTCCACTGATGGCGCAAGAAAGGCCGTGGAGAGGGCGACGGCAGAGAGGCAGCGGATGAGTTGGGACATGGGGGTGCCCATTGAGGAGTCAAAACATCGAGCGGTCACCCTTCCTACGTCTCGTATCAGTCGAGGTTTCGGCGAGGGCGCGCGCGCGTGGGGATGACTCTATGACCCACGCGGGGGCGAAAGGGTTTGAAGGGGATTTTGCGTCCCTCAAACCCCTTCAAACCCGCCTAAATCGCGCGGATCGCCCGCCGCAGCACCGCTTCCGCGAGCTCCACCTTGTAGCCGTTGTTCTTGAGCGGCTCCACATCGTACACGGCACGCTCAGCGAGGGCCTCCACTGATTCCTCATCGAGCCCACCGGCGGAAATATCCTCCTCCACCCGGTCGGAGATGCGCCACGGACCGAGGGCCACACCGCCGAGCGCGATGCGCACGGTGCCATCGGTGCGCCGCTGTGCCGCGCAGGAGACGAGCGCGTAATCCCATGCGCCGCGCTGCATGATCTTCTCCCAACTCTGCGCGCCTCCCGCGGACTTGGCAGGAATATGCAGCGCGATCACCAACTCGTGGTGGGCGATTTGCGCGTCCTTCTCCGCATCGTTCGCGGCACCCTCGTAGAGTGCCGCGATGCCCACGCGACGTGGTGCAGCGTTGGCGCTGGCGATTTCGACTTCAGCGCCGAGGACTTCGAGCGCGACTGCGGGATCAGAGGGATGCGCGGCGCGGCAGATGCCGTCATTCACGATGCCGTGATACTGATGCTCGCCATCAACAGCCGCGCACTGCTCACCACCGCGCTTGAAGCAGCCGACACCGCGACGGAAGTACCAGCAATTGTGCCGCTGAATGAGATTGCCGCCGAGCGTGCCCATGTTGCGGAGCGCGGGCGTGCCGACGCTGGTCGCCGCATCGCAGAGCATTGGGTAGCGCGCGCGCAGTCCCGCATGCTCGGCGATTTCATTGATGGTGACCGCGGCGCCGATCGTCGTGCTGCCATCGGCGTGCAGCGTGATGTCGCGCATGCCGGGAAGTCCGCGCACATCCACGACGCGCACTGGCGTGAGGATTCCTTCGTCAACACAGGGCACGAGATCCGTGCCTCCGGCGACGACGTGCGTGCCCGGTTCAGCGAGCGCGCTGAGCGCCTCGCTCTGCGAGGTCGGCGTGTGGTACGTGAAGCTCATGTCGGGATGAAGGATGGAGGATGGCGGATGAAAGATGAACTGCTGACATCCTCCATCCTTCTTCCTACTTCGGGTCTAAGGTAAAGACGACGTAGTCGCCCATCTTGCGCTTTTCGCGACCGTTGGCGGCGTCGAGATCCTTCACGGGGGCGAAGGTGACGACGACGAGCTTGGCGCGCGGCGCGCGACGACGGACGCGCGCGACGGTGCCGAGTCGGTAATCGGAGTGGAAGGCGCCGTTGGCGTGAATGACGAGCGTGTTGTGCTCGGTCATTGCCGTGGCAACGGCTTCACCCATCGCTTCGTCCTTTGCGCACTGAGCTTCGTACATGCGCGAGACCATCGTCGCGCGCTCCTCGGGCGAGGGCCGCAGGCCATGCGCCGACATGTCGCCCATGACGCCATCGAAGCGCGTGAAGTACTCGTCGCGCGGGCAGCTGTTCTGCGCGGCAGCGAGCGGGCGATCCGCCTCGGGGAGCGAGTCGAGGGCGATAAGTCCGCGGCGCGAGACCTGTGAGGCGATGCGACGCGGGATGTTGCCACCGACGACGGGCCAGCGGTTCTCCTTCGCGAACTCAACGAGCGGACGATAGTCGCTGTTGTAGTTCGGCCAGGGGCGCGAGTTGGCGAGGAAGGTGGGCTCGTCGATCTCGTTGGCCAGATAGGCATTGAGGCGCGGCTGCACATCGCGCTCAAACATCTCGAGGGCGAGCACGATCTTGCCTTCGCGGCGGCGAGCGGTGCCTTCGAGGATGGCGCGCTGGAGGCGGTGGGTGCCTGGGTCGTCGTGGAACTCGCCGAGGAAGGCGGCATCAGCGCGGGCGATGGCGGCGATCATCGTTTCGAGGTCAATGAAGCGCTTTCGCTTGGTGTCGTAGACGCGGTGCGGGGTGTAGGCGGCGGCCACGGGTGCGGAAACGGTCGCGGCGCTTACGGCGAGTGGCGCGGGCGCGGATGGTGGCGTGGAGCCCGGGGTGGTGGCTGCGGCCGGGGCGGATGCCGGCGCGGGGGTTGGTGTCGGTGTCGGTGCCGGGGTCGGCGTCTGCGCCGAGAGGGCGGCTCCGGCGGTCGCGGCGATGGTGGCGGTCGCGGCAATAGCTCTTTTAAACAGATTTAATGACATTATATTACTTTTGGTTGGTACGACGTGGGAAAGAAACTCGAACTGTCGGGCGGCTTCAATTATGGCAATTTCTGTAATTTTCGCTATTAAGCAGTTTTAAGATGCTATAATTGCCTATTATGATAACTCTTCACATCCAACCAACCCTGCAGCCCACCACCCTCCGCCTTCTCGAGAGCGCCGCCGAAGAACTGGCCCGCCTCGATGAAATCGCCGCGGTCGCACCGCGGAGTATCGCGCTCGCGCTGCACGCGGATCTGACTGCGCGGCTCGCCATGGTGATGCCGCAGGCTCATGCCGAATCGAGTGCCGTCGCGCACGCGGTACCACGACCGGTATCACGCACGATATCAGGCGCCGACTCCCTGCGGCCGCCCGATATTCAAGCTACGCCACCGGGGTCAGATTCGCTCGTGGCGGATGGCATCTCGGTATTGATTGCCGCGAGCGTGGACGCCGTCCATGTGGAGGCGTGTCCGCCACACCTGATGCAGCTGCACGAGCTGGTGATCGCCGAGGAGCGGCGCGCACGCACGGGTGCGCCGCTGACCCTGGCGCGGGTGCTCGCGCACGAAGCGAGCGTCCCCAGCCTCCCCGGTGCCCCGCCAATGGACCTCGCGGCCCTCGATGAAGCGTTGCGCCCCGGCGGTCAGCCGCGCCCCGTGCTGATGCGGGCCGTCGCGGCCGCGGCCGCCTGTGGCGAGGGGGTGCTAGCGGAGTTGGTGCCGGCGTTGCTGCTCTGCTCGGCCGGACTCACCGACCAACTCCGCCTTCTCCCCTTCGCGGGGGTGGACGCGGCGGGCCGCGAGGACTCGCTCAGCGCCTGGCGCGCCGGCGATGAGGAGCCCTTCGCCACTCTTGTCCTCGGCGAGTGCGCCCAGGGTGCGCGCGACCGTCGCATGGCGATTCGGCGCGCCCTCGTGGCGATGGGCGAGGACGAGTCGCATCTCGCGCCGCTCGGGCGGGCCGCCATCACCGCGCGCCGCGCCCTCGCGGT
>JANLTT010000023.1:0-4327 GCA_031363115.1 Gemmatimonas sp. | reverse complement strand
CCCGCGATCGGTTCGACGGCGCTCCCACTCCGTGTCGGGCTCACGCGCCCCGTGGCACCATAATCGAGCTGCCGCCGCCCCGAAGACTTACTACCGTTCATGTGAGACATACAAGGCACAGAGGCACGGAGAACCGCGGCTGCCGTTCTCTGTGCCTCCGTGCCTCCGTGGTAGGCAGCAGTGGCCCTACTTCCCGCGCACCCGAGCAAAAAGCAACCGCCCGCGCAGCAGCATCCCAGCCTCCACAATCCCATCCATCGCATCGAGCGTCCCCGCGACTTCATCGGCCGTCGCCCCGGCATTGAGCGCCCCATGCAGATGCGAGTGCAGTTGCCGGTCCTGCCCCGTCGCCACACAGGCCGCCACGATGCACAGCTCGCGGAGGCGCAGCTCCAACCCAGGGCGCGAGAGAATCTTCCCGTACCCCTCAACGATCATCCACTCGTCGAGCGCCGGATGCAGATGCACGATGTTCTCGCGCAGCTTCTCATAGAACTTCCCGTACACCGTTTCACAGGTCTGCTCCCCCTGCGCGCGCCACCGCCAGAGATCCGGCGCTGGGAGGTCCTCATGCGCCGGCGCGGCTATCCCGCTCACGCGACGCCACTCGCGCGCCGCATTCAATGCGCGCGGAAATCCGGCAAAGAGATACGCCTGCAGCACTGCCTCTTCCACCCACGGCGTCGGCGTGTCGGCCGCAAGCACCTCTTGGCAGGCCATCCGCACCTCCGGCTCCGTGCCTGAGGCTATGCGGGCGGAGAACCGAACCAGCGCCGCAACGTCAGGCGGGAGCGGCGGTGCCACGGGCCCGGAGGCGAGTTGACTCACGCGGTGCGCACTCCGCGAATGGCACCGACCACGTCGCCCCGCGTGTTCCGCAACGGGCGCTCCATGAACTCCGCGAGCCGCGACGGCAGCTCCTTGGGCAACACGCTCAACTGCTGCAGCGCGTGCAGCACGGCGACATGCTGTGCGCGCAATGCTCCATCCTCCACCTTGATGGCCAGTCCAATCCCCAACGAGGGTACCGTCACCGAATGCACGCCCTCGGCGCCGACCTTCGAGATCACCCCGCCCTTCGTCTCTTCAATCAGCACGGTGTCAAAGCGATCCGTCCCGCCGAACAAATGTGGGTGTTTGCGAATCGCCGCCGCTGTGCGCGCCGGAAAATCCTCGCCGGCATGAATCGCACGCCCCCAGCGTGCATACGCGAGCGCCATTCTGTCGAGCGGCAACGCCATCACCGCAACGCCGCAGCCATCGATGCCGAGGGGCATATCGTCGAGTGGCACGCCGCTCCACGCGGAGACCTCGCCGAGGCAGGCGCGCTGCACGGGGTGGTCGGCTTCCTCGTAGCCACGTGTCGCCCAGCCCGCGGTCTTCGCGCGGCCGAGCATTGCGGCATGCTTGCCGGAGCAGTTGTTGTGCAGGCGCGTGGGATTGGCGCCGCTTTCGCGCAGCAGTCGCGCGCCGCGTGTGGAGAGCGGCTCATGCGGTCCGCAGGCGAGATCCCCTTCTTCGAGCCCCATGGATTCCAGCATGCGCTGCGCGATGGCGACATGTTCGGGCTCACCGCCATGCGAGGCGCAGGCGAGGGCGAGTTCCTCATGCTTCCAGCCGAGCTGATCAAAGCCCCCGCTCGCGAGGAGGGGCAACACCTGAAAGGGCTTTGCGCACGAACGCCACATCGTCACGAGGGCGGAATCACGCGCCGCGGCGACGAGGACGTCGTCCGCGCCAATCACCGCCGCATGAACGCGGTGCCGCGACTCGACGACGTCGCCACGAGTGACCTCGACGTCGAGGTTGAGGGCGTGCATACGTGAGAAGCTAGTGAGTGACGGGGCCTGCTTGTAGGGCTTGTGCGGCCTCTTGTGCTCGCGGGGCTTGCCGGGCTCACACGGCGCAGCCTCGAGCCGCGAAGCCGCGCTCACAAACCGCGGAGGATCTCTGCCGTGCTGGCCGCCGCACGCGTCCAGGTAAATGGCGCCACGTGGAGATGCCCCCCCGCAACTCGCTCGGCCCGATACACCGCATCGGTGCGGAGTCGCCGCACCGCCTGCGCCATCGCCGCGGGGTCGTCGAATGGCACGAGCACCCCCGCTGTCCCGAGCACCTCCGGCAGCGGGGCACGGTCCACAGCAACGACCGGCGTGCCACAGGCCATCGACTCAAGCGCGACCATCCCGAAGCCTTCGTCGCGCGAGGGGACGAGCAACGCCTCGGCGCCCGCATAGCGTTGCGCGAGCCGTTCGTCGGTGAGCCCAATTTCGTCGTCCACCCGATCCGCGACGCCAAGCGATCGTGCGAGCGCATGCAAAACGTCCGCGTGAGCAAAGCGCTCGCCGACCATCACGAGTCGTAGCGCTTGATCCTCACGAGCAAGCAACGCAAAGGCTCGAATGGCCACTTCGAGTCGCTTGTGCGGTCGTTTGTTGGCCACCGTGAGGAGATACGGCGCCGCGGCTCCCGCATTCGCGCCCAAGTGAACGCCCGCGCCCGCTCGTGCGGCAGAATCCGCGCCCGCCGCGAAAAACCGCTCCGACACCCCGTGTGGCACAATCCGCAACTTCGACGCCGCCTCGGGAAAAGACGCGGTGATCATCGCCGCCGAATGCCGCGACGCCGTGAGGATCGCCCCGCTCCCCTGCACCATCCGCGCCATCCACGCGCGCGAAATGACGCGACGCGCAAGCGCATGTGGGCCCGATCCATCGAGCGCAATCAGATCATGAAAGGTCATCGCCATCGGGGCCGCACTCCAAGCGCCGTCCCAATGCGGAAACCAACTCACGTGCGGCACACCCACCGCGCGCGCAATCGACTCCCACTCAAACGGCACGCGCCAGTGATAGCGCCCACCGTGCAACGGCACCACGCGCACCGGTCCCTCGAGCTCACGCGCAAACGGCGCGAGTGCATGCGCATCCCCAGCGAGCACAATCTCCGGAAAGGCGCGCTGCACCAGCATCGCACGCACGATCTCGCGAAGATACCGGCCGAGTCCCGATCCGTACGGCGCGCGCGCATCCACCAACAGCGCGCGCTCAGCCACGCGCACGCACCTCAACCACCTGCGCGCCAGCAATCATGCACGTACACGCGCATTCACGCACGAGCGCGCACCTCGGCGAGCAGCGTGTCCCGCGTGTTCTTCGTGGGATCCACCAACACAATCTCGAGCAGGCGGCTGAGCGTCTCGCCCATCGCCCTGCCAGGGGCGACCCCAGCGCTCCGCAGATCATCGCCGTCCACGGCAAGATCCGCGAGGGTGAGTGCATCGTTGAACGCCGAACGCAACGCGCGCCGATACAATGCAATGCCCGCGCGCCCTTCTGCGGCCGCGACTCCTTCGGCCTTCGCGCGCGCCCAGAGCAATCGCGAAAGCCCAGGCACCATGAGGCGCCCGACCTTCGCGATCAGTCGGCGCAACTCAACCGGGTCGGCACTGATTGGTGCGAGCGCCGCCGCCTGTGCGAGCGTGACCGTCGCGCGCGTCTCTTCGTTGGAGAACTTGAGCGCCTTTAGCTCTCGCTCCAAGCTGCGCGCAGGCGTAACCCCCGGCTCCACAAAGAGTGCGGCGAGCCGCAGCATCCGACGATCCGGGCGACGCGTGAGTCCGGGGCGCGCGAGATAATCGAGGGCGGCAAAGCGCGCCGCCGGTGCATCGGCGATCATCGGCACCAACGACGCGAGGATTCCCGCGTCGCGATAGCGCTCCATCGTGAGCGATGGCCGCGCCACCTGCTCCATCACCTTCTCGAACTCCTGCTTCACCCGCTCCATCGAGAGACGCCCGAGGTGCGGGGCGCTCGCCTGAATCGCCGCCCAGGTGCTCGCGTCGAGGACAAAATCGAATCGCCCCGCAAAGCGCAGCGCGCGCAACGCGCGCAGGCGGTCCTCACGCATCCGCTCCGCCGCATCGCCCACGCAGCGCACGACACGCGCCTCGAGGTCCGCACGTCCACTAAAGGGATCGCGCACCTCGAGCGTCTCCGCGTGCACCGCAATCGCGTTGATCGTGAAGTCTCGGCGTGCGAGGTCCTCCTCCAGCGAGGCGCCAAATCGCACCACGGCGTGACGCCCATCGGTCTCGACATCGTGCCGGAAGGTCGTGACCTCGTGCAAGACGCCCTTCGTGTCGAGCACGCCGACGGTACCGAACTGAATGCCCACGGGAATCGTGCGACGAAAGAGTCGCTGCACTTCCTCCGGACGCGCGCTCGTCGCGATGTCCCAGTCGAGCGTATCGATCCCGAGGAGTGCGTCACGCACAGCTCCGCCCACGCACCAGGCTGCCCGGTTTTTTCCAACCGTAGATCACCAT
>JANLTT010000003.1:0-3114 GCA_031363115.1 Gemmatimonas sp. | reverse complement strand
ATTGTGTTCGGCGAGCACGTGCTCGTGACGCTCGTCCTCACGACATGGCGACAGATGGTGCAGAGCCTGTACCTCGGACTCAGCGGGCGAACGGGACAGATCAAGGGCAGCGGAGTGGTGATGCTGTGCGGGGTCGTCGCGATCGGACCGCTCATGGAGTGGTCGTGGGCCAACGGAGCGCGTGAGTGGTTCTGGGTCCTGCTATTCTTGTCGCTCGGCATCATCGTGGCCGCACGGACGGTGCTCGCGGGTTGGATTGCGATGCGGCTGCATCTTGACCGGTTGATGTCGGACCGGTCGCTCCTCCTCGGGGCAGAACTGTGGCTGGCGACGGTTGCCGCGGTGTACGTCGTTCTGCTCTGGATTTTCGCGACGCCCATTGTGCCGCGATTCCTGCTGCTGCTCATCGCGACCGTCACGGTGCCGCTCGTGCGACTCTCGGCGGCGCCGCTGGCGCTGGCAACGAACCGCCATCGATGAGGACCTTGGCCGCGGTGCTGCTCTGCATCACGCTGCCGGGCATCGTCGCCTCGGTTGAAGGTGTGGCGTTCTACGCCAGGAACCGAGGCAACGGTGTCATCGTCGTGGGAGAGCATGCACGTGGCTACCTGCTGCACCTGCCCAAGAATCACGACCGTTCGCGGCCGACGCCGCTTGTCATCAGCCTGCACGGTGGGGGGCTCTGGGGCGCAGCGCAGCGCGACATCAGTGGCTGGAACGAGCTGGCCGACCGTGAGGGGTTCATCGTGGTGTATCCGTCGGGGGCTGGGCGCGCGTCGCCGCGATCGTGGGAGACGCATCCGGGCCCGGGTCGGAGGAACGACATCGACTTTCTCACGCAGTTGATCGACACGCTGATTGCAAAGCGCAACGTGGATCCTGCCCGCGTGTATGTGAACGGACTCTCCAACGGCGGTGGAATGACGTTCGCCCTCTCCTGTGCCGCGGCAGAACGGATCGCGGCGGCCGGAATCGTGGCGGGCGCGCTCTTCGAGCCCTGGGGCGCGTGCATCAACGCCCCACCGGTGCCGGTGATCGTCTTTCACGGCACGGACGATACCGCGGCGCCGTACGAAGGCGGAACGACGTGGGTGGCACCGTGGCCGATGCCGAACATTCCGCAGTGGGTGGGGCGCTGGGCGGAGCGGAATGCCTGCGACGCCACCCCACGAGATTCGGTGTTGTCGGCGACGGTGACCAGACGCGCTTACTCCGCGTGCACCGATGGAGCCGACGTCGTGCTGTACACACTGCACGGGGACGGGCACGTTTGGCCGAGTGGCGGAGCACTGCCAGGGTGGCTCGTTGGAACTGACAGCAGAAGTGTTGACGCCAGCGGGGCGATGTGGGAGTTCTTTGTGCGGCGATGAGCGCACAGGGCATGCGGAGGGATCGGTGCGGACAGGGACAGTCGGCGGCCTATCGGTGGCAGGTACTACAGCCCGACGTGAAGCGTCACATATCCTATAAAGGACGAGTTCAATGCCACAGACTTTTTTTTACTCTCGATTCGCGAAGTCCGCATCGCACTTCTGCGGTCGCCCAAGGACCTTCATGCTAGCGGTTGCAGTGGTCGCAGCGTGGATCGTTACTGGGCCAATCTTTGGATACAGTGACACCTGGCAACTCGTGATAAACACAGGAACTACCATCATGACGTTCCTGATGGTCTTTCTGATCCAGAACACACAGAACAGAGATACAGAAGCAATTCAAATCAAACTCGACGAATTGATCAGATCAACGAAAGGGGCGCACAACGCTCTTCTGGATTTGGAAGAACTGGAAGAAGAATCATTGGACGAATTTCGCCGCAAGTACCACGCTCTTGCTGAGGCCGCTCGAAATGCTCAGGATGGCGACACAAAAGATACAGGCTCCCCTGAGCCGTAATGTTGCCCGAGATGACCGGGGGCGATTAGGCCACGTCCACCAGCGTCGGCGTCGAGACCACCTGCCCGTCAAACAAATGCACTTCGCGATCCGCATGACTCGCGTAGCGTGAATCGTGCGTCACCATGCAAATGGTCGAGCCGTTCCGGTTGAGCTCACGGAGCAACTCCATCACGGCCTCGCCATTCTTGGAATCGAGATTGCCTGTTGGTTCGTCGGCGAGCAGAATCGCCGGATCTCCGGCCACGGCGCGGGCTACCGCCACACGCTGTTGCTGACCACCGGAGAGCTGCGTCGGGTAGTGCTTGGTGCGATGTCCCATCCCCACACGCTCAAGCGCGGCGGCCACACGATCGCGGCGCTCACTCGCCGGCATATCGCGATACGTCAGCGGGAGCTCGACGTTCTCGGCCACCGTGAGATCGCCAATCAGATTGAACGCCTGGAAGATGAAGCCAATCTGCCGATTGCGAACCCGTGCCCGATCGATCGGCTTGAGTCCCGCGACCTGCTGCCCATCGAGCAGGTACTCGCCACCGCTCGGCGTATCGAGGAGCCCGAGGATCGACAGGAGCGTCGTCTTCCCGCAGCCCGAGGGCCCAGAGATCGCGACATACTCGCCCTTCTTGATGGCGAAGTTGATCTCCTGTAGTGCGTGCGTCTCCACCTCATCGGTGAGAAAAACCTTCTTGATCCCGTTCATCTGGATCAGGGCAGCGGCACTGGGATTCATCATCAGAAGCTCCGAAGGAATGATGGTACGGTGAAGATCACTTGATGCGCACGCGGTCGACCGCGGCGTACTGCGTCATATCGCTGAGGATCACGCGATCGCCGATCGCGAGGCCACTCAGAATCTCGACGGTATTCACGGAGGTGCGGCCGAGCGTGACCGGTACACGTATTGCCGTGCTCCCGCCGTCCACAATCTTGAAGAGCCCAACCTGACCTGTGCCCGTCCCGAAGGCCGGACGTCCGGTGTAGAGAATGTTGTTGAGGCGTTCGATCTGAATCGTGCCGTCGACCGAGAGATCCGGCACGGCGCCCGAGGGGAGTGGACCATCGAGCGCGATGTCCACCGTCACGGTCCCCTGGATCGCCGCGGGATCCGTGCGCACCACGCGACCCCGCACGTTGCCGTTGCGCGTGTCGACCGTGGCGGATTGTCCGATGGACACATCCTTGGCCTGCGACTCGGGGATGCGGAGCACGGCCTTGAGA
>JANLTT010000002.1:0-15502 GCA_031363115.1 Gemmatimonas sp. | reverse complement strand
TGATTACACCCTCGCTCGAGGAGATGGCCTTCGTGGCGAGCGAGATGGAACGCGAAGGGTGGACGATCCCACTGCTCATTGGTGGCGCCACCACCAGCAAGGTGCACACGGCGGTGAAGATTGCGCCGAACTACTCAGGGCCGGTGATGCATGTGCTAGATGCCTCGCGCGCCGTTGGCGTGGCGAGCAACCTGCTCAGCGACACGGCGCGAGACCAGTTCGTGCAGGAGACCGCCGCCGAGTACGAGAAGGTGCGCGTGGATCGTGCGGCTCGTCAGCGCGACCTCAAGCGGCAGTCCATCCAAGAAGCGCGCGCCAACAAGGCGAAGCTTTCGTTCGACGCTCCGCCGCCGAAGCCGAGCTTCGAAGGCGTCCGCGTTTTCGACAACTTCCCGCTTGGCGAGCTCGTGCCGCGCATTGACTGGACGCCGTTCTTTCAAACGTGGGAGTTGGCGGGGTCGTATCCGGCAATTCTTCACGATGCTGTTGTCGGCGAAGCGGCGCGCAATCTGTTCAAGGATGCGCGTGAGATGCTTGAGAGGATCGTGGATGAGCAGTGGCTCACGGCGCGCGCGGTGGTGGGCTTTTTCCCTGCGGCTTCC
Source organism: Gemmatimonas sp. (assembly GCA_031363115.1). GTDB lineage: Bacteria > Gemmatimonadota > Gemmatimonadetes > Gemmatimonadales > Gemmatimonadaceae > Pseudogemmatithrix. Next base: position 14,900 of record JANLTT010000002.1, on the reverse strand, counting down.
GATGGCGCGGAGCAGATCAATGTGAAGCATGGCGAGCGCACGGTGACGATTCAGACCATCCGTCAGCAGATGGTGAAGAACGCCGGGCCGAACATCGCGCTCGCGGACTTCATTGCGCCGCAATCGTCTGGCGTCGCCGATTGGATTGGTGGCTTCGTGGTCACGACCGGCATTGGGCTCGATGCAAAGGTCGCCGAGTTCGAGAAGGCGAATGACGACTACCAGAGCATCATGGTGAAGGCGTTGGCCGATCGTCTCGCTGAGGCCTTCGCTGAGCGGCTGCACGAGAAGGTGCGGCGTGAACTCTGGGGATACGCGCCGAATGAGCAGCTCGACAATCAGGCGTTGATTCGCGAGCAGTATCAGGGGATTCGTCCGGCGCCGGGATATCCGGCCTGCCCGGATCACACGGAGAAGCGGACGCTGTTTGAGTTGCTCGACGCGGAGAAGCTCTCGGGCGTGGAGCTGACCGAGAGCTACGCGATGCATCCGGCGTCGGCGGTGGCGGGGTGGTACTTCTCGCATCCCGAGGCCAAGTACTTTGGCGTCGGGAAGATCGAGCAGGACCAGGTTGAGGCGTACGCTGAGCGGAAGGGAGTGCACGTGCGCGAAGCCGAGCGTTGGCTGGCGCCGATCCTCAACTACGACCGCAAAGCGTAAGGGACCGATCGCTCGTTGGGGAGTCGCCGCACGCCGTGACCGTAACAACTCGCCAGTTCACTGCCCCCGGATGCTCCACTGGAGCCGGCGGGGGCGGTATCTTTCGAGGACCGGTAAGCCCTGCGAACCGATTCCCTAGCCCAACCGATCCGATGGCGCGCGACGTACTGAACGCTCATCCCCCGCTCACTCGCCTCTCCGAAGAGGAGCAGGCCTTTAAGGACGCAGTCGCCGAGTTTGTGAATGGCGAGGTCCGTCCCCGCGTTGCGCAGATGGAGCGCGATGCGAAACTCGATCCCGCACTCATCAAGGCCTACTTCGAGATGGGCTTAATGGGGATTCAGGCCCCCGAGGCGCATGGTGGCGCGGCCGGCTCAGTAATGATGGTGACGCTCGCGGTCGAGGAGATCTCGAAGGTCGACGCCTCCTCGGCGATCATGGTGGACGTGCAGAACACACTCGTCGCGCATCCGCTCCTTTCGGCGGGCACTCCCGAGCAGCTCGCGAAGTGGATGCCCGCGCTCTGCAGCGGCACGGTTGGCGCCTACGCGCTCTCCGAAGCGTCGAGTGGCTCCGATGCCTTTGGGCTCCAGACGCGCGCGGTAAAGGCGGACGGCGGCTGGGTGCTCAATGGCCGTAAGATGTGGATCACGAATGGCGCCGAGGCGGGACTCTTCGTGACCTTCGCGACGGTGGACCCCTCGAAGGGCTACAAGGGAATCACGGCGTTCGTCGTGGAGCGCGAGATGAAGGGCTTCTCGGTCGGCAAGAAGGAAGACAAGCTCGGCATTCGTGCCTCGAGCACGACGGAACTCATCTTCGAGGATGTCTTCGTTCCCGACTTCAACGTGCTCGGCCCCGTGGGGCAGGGCTACAAGATTGCCATTGAGACGCTGAACGAAGGGCGCATTGGGATTGGCGCGCAGATGATTGGCATTGCGCAGGGGGCACTAAACGCGGCGGTGGCGTATGTGAAGGAGCGGCAGCAGTTCGGGAAGTCGCTGAGCGAGTTCCAGGGGATCCAGTTTCAGCTCGCGCAGGCGGCGACGGAGCTCGAGGCGGCGCGGCTGATGGTGTACAACGCGGCGCGGATGGATGATGCAGGGGAGGACATCGCGCAGGTGGGGGCGATGGCGAAGCTGTTGAGCTCGCAGGTGGCGGAGCGGGTGACTTCGCTCGCGGTGGAGCTGTTTGGTGGGTATGGCTACACCAAGGATTATCCCGTGGAGAAGTTTTATCGGGATGCGAAGATTGGGACGATCTATGAAGGAACGTCCAACATGCAGCTTTCTACGATTGCTAAGGCTTTGTTGAAGGGCTGAACTACCTTACTACAACTGAAGATGTGAGATGTAAGTTGGAAGGTGGGAGGGAACTGCTACTTCCAACTACCAACTACCAACTTCCAACTACTCACTTCGGTTGTCTTGTTCTTCACCGCGGCTTGGTCGCGGTGCTGACGGTGATGAATACCAGGATTGTCGTGACCAGCGTCAGGCCGGTGACGGTGACTCCCGCAGGCAACATGAAGACCTTGGCGAAGGCGGCGGTTTCGAGAGCCAACGTTAGTGCGAGTCCAGTCGCCATGGATGCAATGGCGCCCTGTTTGGTGGCGCCCTCCCAGGTGAGGCCAATCGCCAGGGCTGGGACGAGGGTGCAGGCGAAGAGGCCGTAGCCGAAGATTCCCAAGAAGGCGACGAGGGTTCCGCTGAGCTGCGCGACGAGCGCGCCGGCGATGCTCAATGCCACTGTCCACATTCTGCCGCGGCTCAGCTGTTCCTCATCGCTCGCGGGCTTTCCAAGTGCCTTGGGCAAATCGTGTGTGATCGCTGCGGCGCCTACGTTCAGGAATGAGTTCACCGTACTCATGATGGCGGCGGCGACTCCCGCGAAGACCAAGGCGGCCACCACCGTCGGCACATAGTTCAGAAGAAAGGCCGGGGTCGCTTCGTCTGGCGAGCCGAGTGCGGGGAGTTCGCCGCGCACGACCAATGCCTTCATGGCAATCCCGACGCCCACGAACAGCAACTGCGCGAGGAGCATCGCGACCGTCATGAGGATCGGGTACCACCGCAGCCGCTTGGCGTCACGCAGCATGTAGTACTTGTGCGCGATATGCGGTTGGCCGAGTGAGCCAACGGCAAACACAAAGAAGAAACTGAGCGCGACCATCGCGCCTCGCGTGCCCCAGGGACCGAGGAAGGTGGGCTCGACGGCTTGGATGACCTGCGTGATAGCGGCGAGTCCATTGCCGGAGTCGAGAGCGAAAATGAACACGATGGTGCTCGCGACGGCCATCAGCGCGCCCTGAAAGACATCCACCCAGATCCCAGCGAGAATGCCGCCGGTTGCGGAGTAGGCGAGGGTGACGAGGGCGCCAATCCAGATGGCCATGGGGAGTGGCACGCCAATCAATGCGCGAACAATCAGCCCGAGCGCGAGCACGTTGGTGCCGAGGTAGCCGACGATGCCAACGAGAATGGCGATGGCACTCAGGCCCTGCGCGAGTCGCGAGTCGTAGCGCAGTCCAATGGCATCAGGGACGGTGACCAACCGATGCTTCTCACCGAGCGCACGCATACGGGCGCCGAGGACGAGCGCGCCATAGGTATTGGTGAGCGCCGCGGGCAGAATGATGAAGAGCGCGGTGAGACCAAACGAGTAGACGAGTCCCGGGCCACCGATGAAGGCGAACCCCGACAGTGTCGAGGCCATCGCCGCGATGGCGAAGGGCAGGAGCCCCACACTTCGCCCGGCAACAAAGAAGTCTTCGGAGGTCACCGTGCGTCGCGCCGCACGCGACCCGATCCATGCGCAGATCAGGAAGTACGCCACCCCCACCGCAAGCACCGTTGGCGACGCCACGGTCCATTTCATCGCTCGGACTCCGCGCGCTCAACTTCGTGCGGGAATGCCCACGCATACGCAACGGGTAACAACACCAGCGGCACCGCCCCGGTACACAGGAGCATGAGCGTGGTCACGCGCGGCAATCCGAACAGCAGCGGCCCATCGGCCAACGGCGCCGCGGCAGCCAGTGCATACGCAAACCCCGCGAAGGTGCACGCGCAGGCCACCAACACTGCCGCCGAGAGCCGCGGACTCCGCGCCCCCGCCCCGAGCAACCCAATCCCGGCCAGCACTAACGTCGCCCCACACGCGAGCAGCCAGGGCGCCAAGGGCTGCGCCCCAAAAAAGCTCAGCCCATACGCGCCGAGCACGCAGAGCGATCCGCTGGTGATGAGTGAGATGGAGATTCGTTGATGCACGAGAGAAAGCTAAAGCCGGCGGATGAAGGTGGGAGGATGAAAGATGAAAGAGACGACAGTGCGCAAAAACAGAGAAGGGCCGAGTGCGCAAACCGCGCCTCGGCCCTTCTCCCACCTTCATCCTTCAACCTTCATCCGCCGTTTAGCGCATTCCAATCAACCCATTGAACACCAGCTTGAACGTCCCAGCCGGCTGCGCCCGGAACAACGCCTCAGGCCCAATCAACCGCACCGTCCCGCGGCCAACCGCCGCATCCGCTGCCGCCACGCCGCCTTCCAGGTACGTCTCGCCCCACGCCCAGCCGCTGCGCAGCGCATTCGGCGAATCAAACCAGGCAATCGGCTTCACCCCTCGTGCCAACGCATCCGGCGCGAGACGGAACACCGGGCTGTTGTCGAACATCACGATTGCTCGTGTCCCCATTCCCATCGCCGCGGCCGTCGTGTTGTCCACCGCCACCTCAAGCAACGACCCAGGGACGTAGAACTTCTCGCTCCCGAGTTCGCTCTCACCACCTTCCGGCTTGCGCTCCACTAAATGGTTCGTGAGCGGCAACCCAAGATGCTCGGCCAGCGAGGTCGAGCTGCCGATCGCAATCACCATGCCGCCCGCTTCCGTGAAGGCCTTGATCTGCGGAATTGTGGTCGCCTGCGTCACGTTGCCCACTGTGCGACGCCACTCGGCCGGCAAGGACAGCGTGTCGGGGAGTCCGCCCTGGCCACCCGGGCCGCCTGCCCCAGCGGCCGCACCAGCCGGACGCGGAGCCGGAATTGCGCCATCCACAAAGATCAGCGCGTCATACTTGCGGTTCAGGTTCCCCGCGTCGAGCTCCTGCGGATACACAACAGTGAATGGGAACTCGTACTGCTCGAGAAGCCAACGCGTCCAGCCGCTCGGCATCGAGCCACCAAAGCGATCCCACAATCCAATGCGCATCGGACGCACCGGGGTCGCACCCGTCGCCGAACCGCTGGCGAAGGAAAGACCAAGCTCAGCCGCCGCGCGCTGCACGATCGGACGGCTCGTGCCCGTCGCCGGAATGATCCACGTGCCATCTGTCTTACGCGACACCGAGGCATTCGCCTTCAGCAGGCGATTCACCACAATGAACGCATCATTGGTGGCGCCCGAGAGCGCCCACACACTGCCGCTCGCCACGTTGCCAGCCGCCGGGCGAACGCGGTTGTTCGGCATGATCTTCTCGAACGGACCGTTCATGGCGTCGAGCACGCGATCGTACTGCACTCCCATCTGCATCGCGAGCGTCCAGCCGGCGTTGTCGTAGGGAGGAGTCGGCGGGCCACCCGGCACACGGAAGTCATTCGGGTGATCCTGCGGCTCGAACATATCGGTCACATGCGCGCCGTACGCCTGCGCCACCTTCACCACATACGAGCCCACCGGATACGTCTTGCCACCATGCGAGAAACCGGCCGTCGCACGGTGCACTTCGATGCCGGCCTTCTGCAGCGCGACAATGAAACGCACCGCCGTCTGGAAGTCAGGCTGATTCGCTGAAATGACGTACGCACGCGGATCACGATTCTCCGGCGTCCGCATCGCCGCCATCATCTGCTGCGCGGCTTCGCCATTGCGCGCATTCGCTGCGTTGCCGAAGCCGCCGAGGAAGGCCATGGGGTTATCAGCCTGCTGCTGCGTGCGGCGCTGACGGTTCTCCGCATCAATACGCGCCTGCACCGCGGCGTTGCGCTTCGGCCAAATCGTCCAGCTATCCGTGTTTCCCATCTCGATGCGATCGCTGCCCATCTTCCAGATGTTGAACAGGAAGATCTCACGGTTGCGCGCCACCACGTCGAGCACCGCACGGTTCGCCGTCACCGAGTACTCAACGGACTGCCGGAACTTCCACGGGCCCGGAGCCACCGGCAGCGGAAGGTCAGCACTCGCAATCTGACGGTTGGCGATGAACGGAATCTCCATCGGCGTCGGGCTGCCAATCGTCTCCGTGAGCAACCCAATCATGTTGTGGAAGTACACCGTCGTGCGCAGGCCGCCATTCCACCAGGTGGAGTAGCCGGCGCCAAGACGCATCACGACGCCACCCTTCTCTTCCTGCACGAAGCGATTGTGCATCGCGCCGCCGACGACATCGAGGCCGGTGCGAATAAGCGGATGGATATTGAAGTTCATCGGATCGCGGAACGGCGGCGCGAACATCACGGTTCCCGCCGGGCCCGTCTGGTGATGGTTGTACATCACCTGCGGATACCACTCCGTGTACAGCACGCGGTTCATGTTCTCCGACTCGGGCTGCGCCGCAAGGTAGAAATCGCGGTTGTTGTCATGCCCGATGTACTTCTGATACAGTCGCGGGATGTTGTTGTAGCTGCGGCGCCGCGGATCGCTGTTGCGCATGTACCAGTCGGCCACCAACTCCATGCCGTCCGGATTCGCGTGCACCATCACGATGATCAGGTCATTGCGAAAACGCGTGGTTTCCTCGTCATTCCCGCTCACCAGCTGCCAGCTCGTCTCAATCAGCTGGTTGGCGCCAAGCACTTCGGTCGCGTGCAGGCCGCCGTCAATCCAGACAATCCCCTTCCCTTCCTTGGCCAGTGCGCGCGCATCGGCCTCGCTCACCCCTTCCGCACGCGCGAGACGCTCGGCGATCAACCGATACCGCTCACGGTTGCGAAGGTTCTCCGGGCTCGAAATGATCGCCATCACCTGCGGGCGACCCTCGGCGGTCACGCCGATCGTGTCGAGATCCATCCGGTCCGACTCAGTGGCGAGGCGAATCCAGTATTCGTGGAACTTGGAGTAGTTGGGAAGAACATAGTCGGCGCCGACTTCGTGGCCGAAAAAATCCTTGGGGGCGGTCAGCCGCTGCTGCGCGGCGGCCGGCAGGGCGAGAACAGCGGTCAGCGCAAAGGCGCGACGAAGGGAACGCCAAGACATCGTGCAGAACTCCAGGTGGGATTGGGGTACTCTCGAATTCTACGCGCACCCGGTTCCAGACGCTGAGGGGTGGGCAGAACGCCCCGCGCGGCCCCAGATTGAGGGGTCTCCGCCTTCCCATCCGTCGGTTTCCGATCGCCTGCATCTCGCCCGGCCTCCTGCCCTGAGTGACTTCGTGAATCGCCCCATGCTTCGCTCCCTAGCCCTCGCCATCGTTCTCGCGGCGCCATGCAGCGCACCGCTGCAAGCCCAGATCCCGGACAGCGAGTTCGCCGCCCGCCGCGAGCTCCTCTCCCGCACCGTTGGCGATGGCGTCCTTCTCGTGCTTGGCGCGCTCGAGCCGGTGCCGGACTACATGCCATGGGAGCAGTCGCGGCCGTTCTACTACCTCACCGGATTCCGTGAGCCCAACGCCGCCCTCGTGATGGTGCGGCGCAACGGCGAGACAAAAGGATTGATGTTTGTGCCGCCGAGCGATCCGGCGCGCGAGGTGTGGAATGGCGCACGGCTCGGTGTTGCCGGCGTGCGCACGCGCTATGCGATGGAAGGGCGCGATGCTGGCACATTGCTCCGTGTGCTCGACTCCCTGCTCACGGACAATACGACGCTGCACGTCATTGGCGACTTTGACGGCTCCGCGATGTCGCGCTCGCCGCACATGCAGATTCTTGATGGCATTCGCCGCAAGCATGCGCAGCGCACCATCAATGACGTGTCCGCAACGGTCGCCACGATGCGTGGCGTGAAGAGCGCGGCCGAGCTTGATCGCCTGCGCACCGCCACGCAGATCAGCGCGCGCGGCCATCTCGCAGCAATCCGTCTCGCAACGCCCGGCGTCGCCGAATTCGAGCTGCAGGCCGCCGCCGAGCACGTCTGGCGCAGTGAGGGGGCGGATGGCCCAGGGTATGTGAGCATCCTAGGCTCTGGCCCCAACGCCACCGTGCTGCACTACAACGCCAACTCACGCGTCGCGGCGTCGGGTGACCTCGTCGTCATGGACATGGCCGCGCAGTACGACGGCTATTCGTCGGACATCACGCGCACCATTCCCGTGAACGGCAAGTTCACGCCCGCGCAGCGCCAGATCTACGAGATCGTACTCGCCGCGCAGACGGCTGCCGAACGTCAGGTGCGGCCGAGTGCACCGTCGCAGCGCATGATAGACTCGGCCACTGTCGCGTTGGCCGAAGGGCTCACGCGCGTGGGGCTGATTGAGTCGCCGCGCGCGACCTACGACTGCGGCACCGGCAATCGTGTACAGCAGTGCTCGCAACTTTCGCTCTACTACATGCACGGGCTCGGCCACGGCATTGGGCTCGAAGTGCATGACCCCGACCAGTTTTACGAGACTGGAATGATTGCCGTGGGGAGCGCCTTCACGATTGAGCCGGGGATCTATGTGCGCGCTGAGCTGGCGAGCATCATTTCTGACACGCCGCGCAATCGGGCATTGAAGGAAAAGATAGCGCCGGCCCTCGCGCGCTTTGGCGGCATCGGCGTGCGCATCGAGGACGACTATCTCGTGACCCCAACCGGTGTGGAGCGCCCAAGCGCGCTCGTGCCGCGAGAGATTGACGCACTGGAGCGGTTGCTCTCCCAGCCGCGCACCCCGCGCGACCCGTCGGTGACGGCGCGTTACATGCGGGATCGAACGGGGCGCTGATCTTTCGGCGCGCCACGGCACTGACGCGCCACGCGGTGACGTATCAGCGGCGTGGCGTTCCAGCGAGAATTCCCGCGCGTATGCGGCGCGCGCGCGACGAGGCATCGGGAAGGGGTTCAATGCGCCGCTCGACGCGTGGCTCAAGTTCGACCTTCGCGGTGAGCGTGAGCGTGGAGTCGTTGCGCAGCACCTTGAGCGGGAGCGCGGCGCCGGGGCGCTTGCCCCAATAGCTGCGCCAGCGTTCACCGAAGTCTGAGTCGCGCGTGGATTGTCCGCCGATCTCAAGCAACAGGTCGCCCATTTGCAGGCCCGCGCGTGCGCCGGCCCCCGACGGGTCCACCGCGCTCACCATCACGCCGCGCGGATCTTCGCGGAGGAGCACGCCGAGGCGCGGCTCGTTGATGGAATCGGTCACCAATCGCCAGCCGCCCTTCGGCAGCCACTCGACCCAGGGAAAGGGCTCGCGGCCGTCAATGTAGCGACGCTCGAAGTCACCCCATGCGCGGCCACCGGAGGCACGGGCGATGGCGTTCCAGACATCATCGTGCGTGAAGCCGCGCCCCTCCTTGTACGTGCGGTCGTACAGCTCGCGCATGACCATGTCGAGCGAGCGCTGGTTGTCGGAGGCATCGCGAATGAGGATGTCGAGCGCGAGCCCCGCGAGCGAACCCTTGTCGTAATAGAGGTCACCGGTGCCGTCCTGCATCCCGAGCCAAGCCTGAAGCGAAGCATCCTCGAGTGCGGTGGCAGGCCGGGCTTCGACGCTCTCGATCTTGCCGAGCGTCGTAGTGAGAAAGGCGGCCTCATCGGTAAGGCCGCTGCGCACGAGAGCCAAGTCGGCGTAGTAGTCGGTGATTCCCTCGCTGATCCACAACCAAGGCGTGGGTTGCCAGGTGTCGTAGCGGTACGGGACCATGTCCGCAGGGCGGAGACGCTTCACGTTCCACGCGTGTGCAATCTCGTGCGCATGGACACTGAGAACGAAGGGTTCATCGAGAAATGGCGTGCCAACCATCGCGAGTTCGCTCTCGGAATGCTCGAGCGCGCTCATCCCTTGGAAATCCTCCGTGGCGACCTGCATCACCGTGTAGGTGGCCCACGGCACTTCGCCGAAGACCGCGGCGAGTGATTCCGTCGCGCGCGAAATGGCGTCCCAGTACGCCGCGCGGCGCGGGCCCTGCACACTCCCCGCCGGGTACGTCGCGAGACGCATCCACTTGTCCATCACCCTGAGACTGTCGAGATCGAATCGCCCAACAAGCATTGGGTGATCCACGAGATCATGAAAGTCACGCGCGCGGTATTGGCGCGCGGAGTCGGCGGGGGTCATGCCGGTGGCGACGCGCCACTCGGAATCGGTGCGAACAGTGACGCGCGCGGGCGTATCGAGATGGCCATCAACCGAGAGAAAGACATTCGTGCCGTTGAAGAAGGCAATCTCCTCGCCCGTCCAACTCGCGGAGACGTCGTCGTTCTGCGCGCGCACACGGTAGGTGAGCACGACCTCGCCGGCGCGCTCGGGGTGCAGGCGCCACGTGTCGGGGTCGAGCTTGTCCCAGCGCACGGCGGTGCCTCCCTGTTTGGCGTCGAAGCCACTCACCTCGCGCGCGAAGTGATCGAGGGAGTACGAGCCCGGGGTCCACGAGGGCATGGAGAGCACCACGGGCTGCGTGCCGGCGACGCGGAAGCGGACGGTGACATCAACTTGGCCATTGGCGACCTCGGCGCGCCCCGCCGTGACTTCGAACTGTAGATCGGTGACGGGGGCCGAAGTGCTGGGCGCCGAGGTGACAGGACCCGAAGTCGCGGGGCGTCCCTGCGCGGAGACCAACCCCGCGGCGAGGAAAATGCCTAAGACGGACTGGAGGCAGAGGCGCGCCGCGACGCGGTATCGTAGCTTCTTCATATCGGAAGCCTCGGTCCCACCCCCTGGGGGACGCAAGGTCTCGTGCCGTTCGGCTTCCTTATTCGTCCATTTCTTGGACCCTTCCATCCCCGCCATGACTGCCCCAGCCAACCGCGCCCGCGCCCAAGAGAGCAAGCGACTGCACCTCGTCCTCCGCGACGGGACCCTCGTGGAGGGTTCGATTCACATCGCCGAGGATATGTCGCTCGTGTCGTTCCTCGGAAGCCGGAAGGGCGGCTTCATCAACATGGTGGAGGCGCGTCGTCCGAAGCTCGCCGAAGAGCCGGGGCATCTGATTGTGCAGTCGGATCTCGTGGTGCTCGTCTCTGCCCCCGATGACAACGTGCTCGTGGTGGGCACCGCAGGTGCCGGCGCCGGCGAGCGCGCGATCGAACTCACGATGATTGGCGGCAAGACGATCAAGGGGACGATGTATCTCGCCCCGATGCAGCGCATCAGCGACTATCTCGCGGGCTGCGGTAAGTTCGCGGGCATCGTGCGCGCGACGCTGGTGGCGGATGGCGTGGACATTGGCGACGTCGCGGTGAACACGACGGCAATCGCGATGATTCGCGAGGCGGCAGCCGCGCAACCGAGTGCGTAGCGTGCGTAGATGACGCGCGTCATCCGCCCCCGCACGGTGCTCGCCGTCCAGCACCTCGAACGCGCGCGCCGCTACTACGTGGACGTCCTCGGCTTCACCGAGGATGACATCACGGCACGGGGCTGGTCGTTTCTAAGCAAGGACAACTTTTTCCTGATGCTCGGCGAGTGCCCCGACGAGGTGTCGGCCGCCGACACGGGGAACCATGCGTGGTTCATGCACCTATTGGTGGACGACGTGGACGGGTACTACGCCGAGCTGCGCGCGCGTGGCGCATTGCTCGTGAACACCCCGACCAACCGGGAGTACGGACTGCGCGAGTTCATCCTTGGGACGCCCGATGGGCATCGCCTGATGATTGCGCAGGAGATCCGCTAAGCGCTTACGGTGGTGTCGGCTCGCGCGGCCCGATGAGCCCGCGCAGCACATCACTACGGTCGGTGAACATCCCGTCCACTCCGAGCCCCAGCATGTAGGTCATGAGCGACGCGTCGTTCACCGTGTACGGATGCACCACGAGCCCTGCGAGGTGTGCGCGCTCCACGAAGCGCGCCGAGATGATGCGCCGCGACGGACCGACGCCAACCGCATAGCGCCTCACCCGCGCGAAGACCGCGTCGAGTGAATCGGGGGGAATCGGTTCGTCAATGAGGTAGACCAATCGCACGCTGGGATCGAGCGCGTGCATGCGCACGAGACTCGCCTCGCTGAACGACTGCACGAGTACACGACGGCGATTCGCCAGAAAGCCGGCCAGGCGGTGTTTTCGCAGGAGCACGAGGAGCGCCTCCTCCATCCCGGGCGCGGCCTCTGGGTTCTTGGTCTCGATGTAGAATCGCGCGCGCTTGCCGTAGCGCGTGAGCACCGAGTCGAGCGTCGGAATCACCGCGCCGACGAAACGTGGCTTCGCCCGATCCGGCTTCTCCGCATTAAACCAGCTCCCGACTTCGCAACGCTGCAGCTGGGCGTACGTCCGCTCGCGCACTTCCCCGCGGCAGTCCGCGACCGGGCCGCGCGCGGTGCGGTCGAGCGAGTCGTCGTGCATCACGACGAGGACGGAATCGCGAGTGAACTGGAGATCCTGCTCAATCCAATCAGCCCCGCTGGTGAGGGCGAGATCGTAGGCCTCGAAGGTGTGCTCGGGGGCGTCCCACGAGGCGCCGCGATGGGCAATCACCTGGACGTCTTCGTCGGGAGTACAACCAGCGAGCAGGAGCGTGGCGCAAAGCACGACAGCGAGTCGATTCATGTCGGAGATTCGCCCCCCGCGACTAGAGAGGGAAGGGGTCGCGGGTCACGGGCGCGTCACCGCCATCACTGGCTGCAGTGGCGAACCGAGGAATCGGACACAGCCATAATTGGGCCGCCCTCGTATTGTTCAATGTCCGTGTCCAATGTTCGAGAGTCGCACCACTACTCTGTCCCGACTTCGATGCCTCCGCTCCGCTCGCTCCATCGGCTGGCCGTTGCCGCCCTGCTCACCATCTCTTGGGCGATGCAAGCCCAGGCGCAAACCGCCCCGGCCCCGCAGACCCCGGGAACGGTGCTCTACGACATCCGCTTCCCCAACGCCGGCCAGCGCGAAGGCGAAATCACCGTGCGCTTCCGCACCGTGCCCGCTGGCCCACTGACCGTGCAGATGGCCCGCAGCTCACCGGGGCGCTACGCGCTGCATGAGTTCGCGAAGAACATCTACAATGTGCGCGCCACCAATGCGCAGGGGCGCCCGCTCGCCATCGTGCGCATCTCGCCGCATGCGTGGCGCGTCGCCGGCCACTCCGGAGCCGTGAACTTCCATTACACGCTCTATGCGGATCGCGCCGACGGCACCTACGCAGGCATTGATCAGACCCGCGCGCATCTCAACATGCCGGCGACCTTCGCCTACGCGCCCTCGCTCGCCACACGCCCCATCCAGATCACCTTCACTGCGCCCGACACCGCGTGGCGCATCGCCACGCAGCTCCAGCCCACCGCCGACCCACGCACCTTTCGCGCGCCGCATCTCCAGTACTTCTTCGACTCTCCCACCCACCTCGGCAAGCTTGACATCCGGAGCTGGGAAGTCACGAGCGGGGGCCGCACGCAGACCATACGCCTCGCGGTGAATCACACGGGGACCGCGGAACAGGTGACGCAGTTCACTGACCAGACGAAGCGCGTGGTGAATGAGATGGCCGCGGTCTTTGGCGAGCTCCCGCAGTTCGACTACGGCACCTACACCTTCATCTCGTGCTATCGCTCCAACTGCGCCGGCGACGGGATGGAGCATCGCAACTCCACCTCGCTCACCTCGAGCGGCGGATTCGCCGGCACGAGCCTCGGCCTGCTCGGCACCGTCTCGCATGAGTTCTTCCACGCGTGGAACGTCGAGCGGATTCGTCCGGCCTCACTCGAGCCGTTCGACTTCACTGAGGCCAACATGAGCAGCGAACTCTGGTTCGCCGAGGGCTTCACGAATTACTACGGCCCGCTGGTGATTGCGCGCAGCGGCATCACTCCGGCACCGATGTACGCGCGTCAGCTCTCGAACGCGGTGAACACGCTGACCAATCATCCCGGACGGCGCTTCGCTGGCGCGGTAGGGATGAGCCAGCAGGCCCCGTTTGTGGATGCGGCGGTCTCGATTGACCCCAACAACCGCAGCAACACCTTCATTTCGTATTACACCTACGGCGAAGCGCTCGGCCTCGCGCTCGACCTCACCCTTCGCGCGCGTCCGACTCCCGCCACGCTCGATGACGTGATGCGCGTGATGTGGCGTCGCTTTGGACCGCAGACGCCGGCGCTGGCGCCGGTACGCGGCTACACGGTGGCCGATGTGCAGCAGGCGGTCGCCGAAGTGGCGAAGGACTCCGCCTTCGCACGTGATTTCTTCCGTCGCTACGTGATTGGCAGCGAACTCCCCGATTACCCCGCTCTGCTTGCGCGCGCGGGCTTCCTCGTGCGACCGGCGCAGCCGACCGTGGCGTGGATCGGCGACACGCGCCTCAGCGCACAGGACGGCGCGGTGCTCCTCGCCAGCCCCACGACGATTGGCTCACCGATGTACGAGGCGGGACTCTCGGCGGGTGATCGCATTCTCACGATGGACGGCACGAACATCGCCTCACTCATAGACGTGCGTGCGGCACTTGGCGCCAAGAAGCCGGGTGATCGCGTGCGGATCACCTGGTTCTCGCGTGACGGCGAGCGGTCAGCGGAGATGGTGCTCAAGGCCGACCCGCGTGTGGAAGTCGTGGCCTTCGAGGATGCCGGACAGAGCGTCTCGCCCGCGCAAATGGCATTTCGGAACAGCTGGCTGGCGAGCCGTCAGCGGTAAATAAGCGGTGCGTCTGCAGTAAGTCCGCGCTGACCTATCCGCGTCGCAGGCGCCAGGGCGCCAGTGAGACCGAGGGCTCGCTTCCCGTAGCAAGGGCGGCGAGCCCTTCGCCAATCGCGCTCGCGAACTTGAAGCCGTAGCCGTTGCAGGGGCTCGCAAGAATCACCTGCGCATGCTCGGGGTGTCGATCAAGTATGAAATGCCCGCTCGGCGTGCGCGTGTACAGGCAGGTGGCGCCACGCCGATGCATGCCGGCATCACCGGGGAGCCATGAATCGAGCAGTTTCGCCACCGGCGTGATGTCAGTCGCTCGAATTGTGCGATCCACGGTGTCGGGCTCGCAGAGTTCCTCGGTGCCGTGACCGGCAGCCTTCACCTGCCCATCGCGCGTCGGGAAAATCACCGTCGCGTGGTCGCGGCCATCGGTGACAATCAACACGGGGCGCACGGGGGCGTCGCGGCGGGCATCGAACCAATGCAGCGTTTGCCGCTCAACCGTGAGTGCAACACCAAGCGGAGCGAGTTGCTCGGTCATCCAGGCACCGGTCGCAAGAAT
>JANLTT010000356.1:0-5751 GCA_031363115.1 Gemmatimonas sp. | reverse complement strand
GTAGTTCACGTTCCCCTGCGATGCCGTGAACGAGGCAACCGAGGCCACGTTGATGATCACGCCATCCCGGCGCTCAATCATCCCCGGAATCGAGGCGCGCGAAAGCAGCATCGTCGCCATCACGTGCAGCTCGAGCATCGTCGCCTGCTCGGCCACAGGACGCCCGGCGAGCTTCCCCTTGGTGCCGAAGCCGGCGTTGTTCACGAGGACGGCGAGCCGCTCTTCCTTGCCGAGCAACTCGGCGAGGCCGCGCATCGGCTCGTCGCGCGAGAGGTCGGCTTGGTGGACGGTGGCCGAGACGCCGAACTGGCGTTCGAGGTCGGACGCGACGGAGGCGAGGCGATCGGCATCACGTGCGACGAGGAGGAGATCATAGCCGCGGGCCGCGAGTTGCATCGCGAACTCCTTGCCTAATCCGGCGGAGGCGCCGGTAACGCAGGCAAGCGGGCGGGGGAATCCGGTGTTGGTATTGGGCACGCCCTAATCTACAATTCTCGGACCCATGGGCATCATCCAAGCATCCATTCCCCTGTTCTTTTTCTTGATTGCCCTCGAGCTCCTTTGGAGCGGGGCGACTGGGGCGCGGGTGCTGCGCCTGAACGATTCGCTCTCCGACCTGAGCTGTGGGATCCTGAGCCAGCTGGCGGGAATCTTCACGAAGCTCTTTACAATCGGGATCTTCATTTGGGTGGGAGAGCACCTCTCGGTGCAGCGCTTCGCGTCGGGCATCCCGGCATGGGCTGAGCGGGCGCCCTTCTTTCGAGCGGATGGCTTCCCTGGGTTTGGCGTCGATACGATGGCGCTGGTGAGTTGGAGCGTGGTCTTCGTGCTCGTGGACTTCTGCTACTACTGGTCGCACCGCTTGGCTCATGAAGTGAACATTCTCTGGGCGGGGCACGTCGTGCACCACTCGAGCGAGGAGTACAACCTTCCGGTGGCCCTGCGTCAGAGCGCGCTCCATGGGTTGATGAGCTGGATCTTCTACGTACCGCTCGCCTTGATGGGCGTGCCGTGGCGGATGTTCGTCGCCTGCAACGCCATCAATCTGGTGTACCAGTTCTGGATTCACACGCGGGCGATTGCGCGCCTCTCGCCGGTGGGTGAGTTGATCCTCAACACGCCGTCGCATCATCGTGTGCATCATGGCGTGAACCCCAAGTATCAGGACAAGAACTACGCGGGGGTGTTCATTGTCTTCGATCGCTGGTTCGGGACCTTCGAGCCCGAGATCGAGGAGCCGGTGTTCGGCATCACCAAGCCCCTGCAGAGCTGGAACCCGCTTTGGGCGAATGTGCATGTCTTCGTGCAGATCGCGCGGGACGCGTCGCGCGCCAATCGCTGGAGCGACAAGCTGCGCATCGTCTTCGGGCGTCCGGGGTGGAAGCCGGCCGAGTTGGGCGCCATCGAGCGGCCGCGCGAGGTGAGCGTAGAGACTTTCGAGAAGTACGACCCCAAGGTCCCCGCGCCGCTGGCTTGGTATGCCTTTGCGCAGTTCGTGGTGGCGCTGGTGGCAGCCTTCGTACTGTTGCAAAAGGCGGGGTCGCTGCCGCTCTCCCAGAGCGCGGTGGGGGCGTTCTTCGTGGCAGTGGCGCTCGCGGGAGTGGGTGGAGTGTTTGAGCACGCGAAGTGGGCGGGGACGCTCGAGACGGCGCGGCAGGTGACAATAATCGCCGCCGGCGGCTGGCTGCTCTGGACGGGTCTTGGACCTGTCGCGATTGTCGCTGCGGTCATGGTCTTCGCCGCACTCTCGCTCGTGCTGCTCACTCGGTATCGCAGCGTCCTTACTGAAACGGAACTCGCGCCGCTGATGTAACGGCTGGCAGCGCGGGGCGCGCTATTCCCAGGCCTCCACCACGAGCCCGGGCACGCGCTGAAACTCTCGAAGATTTCCTGTCGCCACCGCCAATCCGTACGCCGCCGCCGTCGCCGCGATGACGAGATCACGCTCGCCGATCATGAGCCCCGTGGATGCGAGCGCGTGACGGATGCGCGCATGATGCTCAGCGGCCTCCGCATCGAACGCAACGACATCGAACACCGAGAGAAAGGTGTCGAGTCGGCTGTGGGCGGCACGTGAGAGCTTGGCTCGCATGGCACCGTATCGCAGCTCCGCGACGGTCATGGTGGGCAGCGCGACATCCTCGGGGCTGAGCGCAGAGAGTCGGCGCACCGCCGCCGCCTGCCCACGCAACACCTGGACGCAGACGCTGGTATCGAGCAGGTATTTCATTCGGAGTCGAAGCGCACGTCGGTGCCGCCGGGCGAGAGGGTGGGAGGCACCTCGAGGTCGGCGAAGAGTCGCGCGTCCTTCAGCAGACCATCGATGAATCCGGTCGGCCACTCGCGCCGCGGAATCGGCTCCAGAATCACCGCATTTCCCTCTCGCCGAATCTCCACTTCGTCACCCTCAAATCGAAACGCTTTGGGGAGTCGCACGGCCTGCGACCGCCCATTCCAGAACAACTTGGCTCTGAAGGGCGGAGCCGGATCGATTTCGTCACTTGGCATCAGATTACCGTCCAAGAATAGGTGGTATATACCAGTATATGCCACATCAAAAGATCGCACAACCGGCGCCGGAACTGCATCCCGTTCGGCTCCGAGCGCTGTCGACTGATTCGCGCGCACCGAACCGTGCGCACCGCATCTCGCGCCGCGTTGTTTGTCCCCGTATGCGCGCGGATTAGATTTTTCAGACCTCGCATCCTTACATCTGCCAATGAAAATCGCCGTCTGTCTCAAGCGCGTCCCCGACATGGACGTCCGCTTCAAGATTGCCCCCTCCGGCAAAGCCGTGGACGAAACGGGGCTCAAGTTCGACATCTCCGACTTTGACGGCTACGCCGTCGAGGCCGCGCTCCAAATCAAAGAAAAAGCCAATGCCGGCGAGGTCGTCGTGATCTCGCTCGGCGGCGACGTCGTGCAGGAGACCCTGCGCAAGGCGATGTCGATGGGCGCCGATCGCGCCGTGCAGCTCAAGCACGATGGCGCTTCGGTCGATTCCTTCGCCGTCGCCACCGCGCTCGCCGCGGAACTGAAGGACGGCGGCTACGACCTCATCATGTTTGGCCGCATGAGCATCGACACCGCGCATGGCGCGGTCGGTGCCATCGCCGCCGAGCTGCTCGGCCTCCCCTGCGTCACCGCGATTTCGAAGCTCGAGTTCGATGGCTCCAAGGCGAAAATGCGGCGCGAACTCGAGGGGGCCTACGAGCTCGTCGAGTGCACGCTTCCTGCCGTCGTTACTATCGACGAAGGCATCGCCCGCCCGCGCTATCCGTCGCTCAAGGGCATCATGGCGGCGAAGAAGAAGCAGCTCGACTCCAAGCCTGCGCAGCTCCCCGCCGAGCGTCTCACGCTCGACGCGATGGCCCTCCCGCCGGAGCGTTCTGCCGGCAAGATCATCGGCGAAGGCCCGGATGCAGTGCCCGAGCTCGTCCGTCTCCTCAAGGAAGAGGCCAAGGTTCTTTAATGTCGAATATTCTTGCATTCGCCGAGTCGCGTGGTGGTGAGCTGCGCCGTGCTGGACTCGAAGCTGTTGCCGCTGCGCGCGTGATTGCGGACGCCAAGGGCGGTCAGGTCCACGCCATCATCTTTGGCGCTTCGAACATGGCGCGCCACGCGGCCGCGCTCGGAGCGCATGGCGCCGATGCCGTTATTGTGGTGGAGCATGCGGGCTTCACGCACAACAATCCGGAAGCCGTTGCCGCGACCATCGCCGCGAAGGTGCAGGGGGGCTTCACCGGCTTCGTCTGCGCTGCCTCGGCGACCGGCAAGGACATCGCCCCGCGCGTCGCGGCTAAGCTCGGCGTCCCCCTCGTGGCCGATGCCACCGCATTTACCGTGGGCGCGAGCGGCATCACCGCCACGCACCCGGGCTATACGGGCAAGGTGCTGCAGACGGTTACGCTGACCGCGACCCCTGCGGTCGTGAGCGTACGTCCTGGTGCCTTCCTCCCGAAGGAGAACGCCAAGGCCGGCACGGTGGAGACCCTCGCCCCCGGCGCCGACCCGAGCGCGAGCCGCGTGAAGGTCACCGAGACCGCCACGGGCAACACCGCCAAGCTCGACCTCGGCGAGGCCCCGGTCATTATTTCCGGCGGTCGCGGCCTCAAGGAAGCGGCGAACTTCAAGCTCGTGGAAGATCTCGCGGCGGCCTTTGGAAATGCCGCGGTCGGTGCGACGCGTGCCGTTACAGATGACGGCTGGCGTCCGCATTCGGACCAGATCGGCCAGACGGGGCGTCTTGTTTCCCCCGATCTCTACGTGGCCTGCGGCATCTCCGGCGCCATTCAGCACCTGGCCGGCATGCGCACCAGCAAGACGATTGTCGCGATTAACAAGGACAAGGATGCGCCGATCTTCAAGCTCGCGGACTACGGGATTGTGGGCGATGTGCTCACGATTCTGCCGGTGCTGACCGAGGCGGTGAAGAAGGCGAAGGCGTAAACAGCTTGTAGAAGTAGGCGACCGCACGCGATTCGCGGGAACGGCGGGGGACCCAGCCATGGGTTCCCCGCCGTTGTTCTGGGCTCCATGGCCGTGGTGCCGTCTGTGGATGCGGCGTACTTTACGGCATGACCGCGACCAACGGGCTTTTCCTCGGACTGCTGATCATCTCGCTGGGCTTCTTTGCCTCGAACGTCCAGCGCCTCGTCGGATATCTCCAGATTGGCCGTCTCGACGACGCCCGCTGGAACGACCTCCCGAAGCGGTTCGGCAATTTCTTCACCATCGGCATCTTCCAGTCGAAGATTTTCCGCGATTCCATCGCGGGCCCGATGCATGCCCTGATCTTCTGGGGCTTCGTGATTCTCGGGGCCAGCACCACCGAGATGCTGATTGCCGGCGTCTACCCCGCCTTCAGCTACGTGAACTTCCTGCCGGAGCAGATCTTCCGGCTATACGTGCTCAGTCAGGAAGGCTTCGCCGCGATTGTCCTCGCGATGGTCGGCATGGCGCTCTACCGCCGCCTCACGCACTCGGTAAAGCGCCTCGAAGGCGCTGAGACGCATCCGAACGATCCCCTCCTGATCCTCAGCTGGATTGCCGCGCTGATGGTCACGATGTTCCTCTCCGAGGCCTTCCACTTCGCCGCCGTGCCGGACGAAATGGCCTCAGCGTATCCAATCAGCTATCCGCTGGCGAAGCTCTTCGTGATGTTCAGCTTCGATCCTGGCGAGCCGGGCCCGATGCTGCTGCACAGCATCTTCTGGTGGTCGCATGCGGTGCTCGTGCTCGGCTTCCTCAACTACCTGCCGTTCTCCAAGCATCTGCACGTCGTTGCGTCGTTGCCCAATGTCTTCCTCTCGAACACGAGCGGCCCAGGCGTTGTCGGCGCGATGCGCCCCATGGATTTCGAAGGCAAGGACGCGGAACAGTTCGGTGCCAGTGACGTTGAGCACCTGAGCTGGAAGTCACTGATGGATGGCTACGCCTGCACCGAGTGTGGGCGCTGCACGAGCGTCTGCCCGGCGAACATCACCGGCAAGATGCTCTCGCCGCGCAAGATCATGATCAACGTGCGTGAGCGACTCGAGGAGCGCGCGCCTTGGATGGTGCCCGGTGAGAATGGCTTCGCCGTGCTCTCCCCAGATGCCCCAGCCGCCATCGCCGAGAAGCCCCTGCTCGGCGGCTACATCACCGACGAAGAACTCTGGGCCTGCACGTCCTGCCGCGCCTGCGTGTACGAGTGCCCGGTAGGCATCGATCAACTCAGCGTCATCAACGAGTTGCGTCGCAACCTCATGC
>JANLTT010000347.1:0-3228 GCA_031363115.1 Gemmatimonas sp. | reverse complement strand
GACGTTGCCCGCAGCGGAGCTCGCGCGCGACGGCGTCACGGTGGTCCTCGCGGGCGCGCCGAATGCGGGGAAGTCCTCGTTGCTCAATGCGCTGGTGGGGGATTCGCGGGCAATCGTGAGCGAGGTGCCGGGGACGACGCGTGATGCCATCGAGGTGGTGATTGATGCTGATCCGCTGCCGTGGCGGCTGGTGGATACGGCAGGGCTGCGTGCGAGTGAGGATACGCTCGAGCGGCTCGGACTCGAGGTGAGCGCGCGGTGGTTGGCGCGGGCACAGGTCGTTCTCGTTTGTGGCGAAAACGGCGCCGCGCTTGGCGCGGCGTCTGTGGCCGTGGGCGATTCCGGGCCCGGGCGCCAACTGCTCGTGCTTACGAAGTCGGATCTGGGATTCTCGGACGATGCGCTCGGCGCCATCGCGGTGAGTGCGCATACTGGGGCCGGGCTGTCGGCGCTGCGCGAGGCGATTGCGACGGTGGTGCGCGAGGGGTACCCGGAGCTTGCCGAGGATCAGCCGGTGGTCACGCGGGCGCGGCATGCGGCGGCGATTGTTGCGGCGCGCGCGGAGGTGGTGGCGTTTCGCGAGGCGTGGGAGCTGGATACGCTGCCGGCGCCGGTGGCGGGGACGCATCTACGCGCGGCTGTGCATGCGCTCGATGAGCTGACGGGTGGGATTGATATCGAGGATGTTTTGGAGCGGGTGTTCCGGACGTTCTGCGTCGGGAAGTAACTGCGACGACAACTGAAGATGTGAGTTGGAAGTTGGGAGTTGGTAGTTCGCTTTCCACTTCCAACTCCCAACTCCCATCTGCCCTTAAATGACAACGCGCGGCCGGCCCCGGAGCCGGTCGCGCGTGTCTGCCGTACGGTACGCTCTTTCCTTAGGCGGTACGAGCGGCCGAGTCGGCGGTAGCGGTGAGTTCACGGGCGTCGGCGCGGAGTGCCCACGCGATGCCCTTTTCTGCAATGGCGGATTCAACCATCTGTGCGCCGAGGTAGTAGCCGGCGCGCTCTGGCAACACGTGACGCTGCACGGTGCGTGCTTCGTCGCTCATGCCACCGGAGAGCCAACGGAGGCGGAGGCCGAGGCCGGCGCGATCGAGATCTTCGGTGACCGCGCGGGCGAGCACGCCTTCGAGTTCACGAACGCGGGCATACTGCTTCCGCTGGAATCCGTAGTACTCCCAGGGCGCATGCCCCGGGCTCAGGAGACGCGAGGCCTGCACCGCGAGTCCCTCATTGACGAGGTGTTCGCGGAGCGTGGCGACGCGTCCGGTTTCCCAATACGAGTAGAAGCCGCCGGCGGCGGAGATGGTGCGGCGGAGTTCGGCGCGGCTCTGCGGCGACGTGTAACGCACGGCGTGCGCGATCTCGTGGGCGAGCCACATCGGAATGAGCTCGGGGTCGAGTCCGAGTCCGCGCGTGGCGGGATTCGCGATGCTGGTGAAGTGCTCGAGACACACAAACGCGACCCCGCGGCCATTCACGACGAGCTCGCCGGCATTCGCGGCGCCGACGCCGACCATCAGCACGACGTCCACGGTGGAATCGATTTCGAAGAGCTCGGTGCAGGCGGTTTCGGCCTGCTTGGCGAGCGCGACGACATCAGTGCGCTCCAGCATCGCCTTGAGGTCGGTTCGGTCAGCGCGCACGGTCTCGCGCACCACGTCCTGGAAGTGCGGACCGTTGGGCTCGATGACGTAGTTGTGCCAGTACGCCGAGAGGAGCGGGCGATTGGCCTCGAAGTACCGATGATATGCTGCGACTGGATCAACGCTCTTGAGAGCGGCGAAGAAATCCGGCAGCAGGTTAATGAGCATTCGGTCGGGACGAGGCGGGGGTGCGCGCGGAATCACGCGGATTGTGCTGGACGGAACGATACAGGCCCACGTGATTCCGGACAAGAGGACGTGAGTCGGGGCAAGCCCCGGGATGAAGGATGAAGGATGGAGGATTCACTGCCTTCATCCTTCAACCTTTATCGCTATAACGCCACGCTCATCTCGTCCCGAAAAGTCGATCGCCCGCGTCGCCGAGGCCCGGGAGGATGTACCCGTTCGCGTTCAACTCGCGGTCGAGTGATGCCGTGAAGATCTGCACATCCGGGTGCGCCTCGCGGAGACGTGCGACGCCTTCTGGCGCGGCAACCAAGCACAAGAACTTGATGCGCGTTGCGCCCGCGCGCTTCAGCGACGTCACCGCGCTTGCCGCGCTGCCGCCGGTCGCGAGCATCGGATCCAACAAAAAGAAATCGCGTTCCGCGGCGTCGCCCGGGACCTTGAAGTAGTAGTCCACCGGCTCCAGCGTGTCGTGATCGCGATACAGCCCGATGTGTCCCACGCGCGCACTCGGCACCAGCTTCAAAATGCCTTCGACCATGCCGAGTCCGGCGCGGAGGATCGGCACGAGGGTGAGTTTCTTTCCCGCGACACGCTGGCAGGTCGCCGTCTCAAGTGGGGTATCCACCTCCACCGGCGCGAGGGCGAGATCGGCGGTGGCCTCGTAGGCCATCAGCATCGCGATCTCATCAACCAGTTCCTTGAAAATCTTCTTCGGGGTCGCCTGGTCGCGCAGAATCGAGAGCTTGTGTTGCACAAGCGGATGCGAGACGACGGTAACGCCCGCGGGGATGGCACGCGCATGGGTAGTCGGCATGTGCGCAAAGGTAGTAACTTTGCACCCATGAAAGAATATCAGGCGGTCATCCTCCGGCTCACGCGACACCAGCGGGAGGACGAGGACGCCCTTACCGACCTGCTGAATGAGCGCAGTCGCGGCGGCTGGACACCGACCATGATGACCCAAGATGGCCAGCGCTTGACGCTCGTCTTTGCGCGGGACGCCGACTCGGAGGGCTAGATGCACCTGCGATTTACAGGCGCCGCACGCGAAGTCACCGGTTCATGCCATGTCGTCCAGGTCAACGGGCAGACCATTCTCCTCGACTGCGGCCTCTTTCAGGGGAAGCGGTCGGAGACCGCGGAGAAGAACCGCAAGCTGCCCTTCGCGGTGGATCGCATTGATGCGGTCGTGCTCTCGCACGCGCACATTGACCACGCCGGGCGCATTCCCTACCTCGTGGCGCAGGGCTATCGCGGGCCGATTCACTCCACAGTCGCTACGCGCGATCTCTGTGAAGTCATGCTCGCCGACTCGGCGCATATTCAAGAAAAGGATGCCGAGTTTCTGGCGCGCCGAGGGCGCGACCGTGTCGAACCGCTGTACGCGCTC
>JANLTT010000324.1:0-12050 GCA_031363115.1 Gemmatimonas sp. | reverse complement strand
GAGCTGATGTCGTAGACCACACGATTCACGCCCTTCACCTCGCGGATGATGCGGTTGGAAATCCGCGCCAGCACTTCCGCCGGGAAGGCGTACCAATCGGCCGTCATGCCATCGGTGCTCGTAACGGCGCGGAGCGCGATCACGTGCTCATAGGTGCGCCCATCGCCCATCACGCCAACGGAGCGTACCGGGAGGAACACCGCGAAGGCCTGCCAGATCTCATGGTACAGCCCTGCCGCCCGAATCTCCTCGAGGTAGATCGCATCGGCGCGGCGCAGCGTCTCCACGTTCACGGGATCCACGGCGCCGAGGACGCGAATGGCGAGCCCAGGACCGGGGAACGGGTGACGACCGACCATCTCCTCGGGAAGACCAAGCTCGCGGCCCACGTTGCGCACTTCATCCTTGAAGAGTTCGCGCAGCGGTTCGATCAACGCAAACTTCATGTCCGGCTTGAGGCCGCCCACGTTGTGATGCGTCTTGATCGTCGCGCTCGGGCCACCCTTGGCGCTGATGGACTCAATCACGTCGGGGTAAAGAGTGCCCTGTACGAGGAACTTCGCGTTCTTCCCGGCGGCGTCGCTCGCATCCTCGAACACATCGATGAACGTGTGTCCAATCGCCTTGCGCTTCTTTTCGGGGTCATCGAGCCCGGCGAGCGCGTTGAGGAACCGGTCCTCGGCGCGCACGGTGATGAGCTTGATGCCCAAGTGCTGTCCCATCGTGCGTTCGACCTGCTCGCGCTCGCGGAGGCGCAGCAGCCCCGTGTCCACGAAGATGCAGGTCAGTTGGTCGCCAATGGCCTTGTGCACGAGCGCGGCGGCCACCGAGGAGTCCACGCCGCCGGAGAGTCCACAGATGACCTGCGCATCGCCCACGAGTTCGCGAATCTTCGCGACTTCCTGCTCGATGAAATGCCCAGGCGTCCAATCGGCGTGGCACTTTGCGATTTCGAAAAGGAAGTTCTGGATGATGTCCGCGCCACGCACCGTGTGCGCGACTTCCGCGTGAAACTGAATCGCGTGAATCGGCTTGGTCTCGTGACGAAAGCCCACTACGGGATTCGAATCGCTCGACGCCGTCAGCACGTAGCCGGGCGGCACCGTCTCCACGTGATCGCCGTGCGACATCCAGACAATCGAGCGCTCATCGGCCTCGAAGCCAGTGAAGATGCCCGCGTTCTCCGTCACCTGCATCTCGGCGCGGCCATACTCGCGGTGTCCCCCGCCCTTCACCACCGCGCCCGCCTGCTTGGCAATCCACTGCATGCCGTAGCAGACGCCCAGCACCGGCGCGAGGTCGAGGATGGCCGGATCAAAGTCGGGCGCCCCCTCGTCGGTCACGGAACTCGGGCCACCCGAGAGGATGATGCCGGTCGGGTTCCATTCCTTGATCCACGCGAGTGAGCGCGTGGGAGGATGGATTTCCGAGAAGACGCGCGCCTCACGCACACGTCGGGCGATGAGCTGCGTGAACTGCGAGCCGCAGTCGAGAATGAGAATCCGGGACCCTTCGTGCATTAGAACTTCCACTCCGCGCCGTCGAGCTTGATGAACTCGACTTGCTTGGTATCGAGATCGAGGATGGCGGCCGAGGGCGCGCCATAGAGCCACCCGCAGGCTTCGCCGGGGTTCACGATCAACGTGTCATCGCGAGTCTTCATTTCCTGCAGGTGCGTGTTGCCATGGACCACGATCGAGTGCGCGAGCACCGAGCGCTCGCCGACATCACCGATGTCATGAACAATCAAGACTTTGTGATCCTGCACCTTCATGCCGTGCGGCGCCTCGAAGAGCTCGAGCCCCATGCCCTGCGCCGCCATCGCGGTGAGACCCTCGCGGTCGCCGTCGTTGCGGCCATAGGTGCCGGCCATGGCGATGCCATGGTCCTGGAAGGGCTTGAGCGAGAACGGCGAGCAGTAATCGCCGGCGTGCAGCACAAACGTCACGTCGCGCTTCAGGAACTCGCGCAACAGCGCATCGATCGCCGGCACCCGGTCATGGGTGTCCGCAATAAGGCCGATCCGCATTATGCCTCCTGCCACGTTGGGGAAGAGATCTCGTGTCGCACGAGATCCTCATACGTCTCGCGTGCCGTCACCACGGCGAAGCGCGTGCCATCTACCATCACCTCGGGGGCGAGGGGTCGCCCGTTGTAGCGCGACGCCATCGCCGTCCCATATGCGCCGACCGTCTGAATGGCCAGCAAGGCACCCGGCGCCACGTCGGGGATCGTGCGCGCGACGGCGAGGAAGTCCCCGCTCTCGCACACCGGCCCAACAACATCGGCGATAATCGTGCCGCTCACGTCCTCAACGGCATCCACCTGATGATATGCATCATAGTGCGAGGGGCGCAGCAACTCGGTCATCCCGGCATCGCAGATCACAAAGTTCGTGCCGCCGTTGTGCTTGCGATACAGCACGCGCGTCAGCAACACCGCCGACGCGGCGACGAGATACCGTCCATGCTCGACGAGCAGCTCTACCCCACCAAGCGCCTCGACCGCGCGGCGCATCACCGCGCCGTAGGCAGCAAGGTCAGGCTCACCTTCGACCGGAGCGTACGGCACCGGCAGGCCACCACCCAGATCCAAGTAGCCAATCGTTGCGCCCTCGCCACGGAGCGTGCGCGCGAGTTCAATCAGCTTCACCGAGCCGCCGGCGTAGGCCTCGTAGGAGTACAGCTGTGATCCCACGTGCATATGCAATCCACGCAGCGCGATTCCCGGGAGCGTGAGCGCAAGGCGCCCCACGCGCAACGCATCGTCGAGGGGCACACCAAACTTGTGCTCCTTGTCCCCCGTCGCGATGTACTCGTGCGTCGTCTCGACCTCAACTTCGGGATTGATGCGCAATGCCACCGCCACAGTCACCCCGCGGGCCGCCGCAATCGCCGACACGAGATGCAACTCAGCCTCGCTCTCGAGATTGATCAGCTTCACGCGGGCATCGATCGCCTCCTCGAGCTCGCGGCGCGTCTTGCCGACGCCACCGAACACGATGTCCGCTCCAGTGAAGCCGGCGCGCAGCACACGATACAGCTCGCCACCACTCACCACGTCCACGCCGCAGCCTGTCTCGCGCAGCGTTGCCAGCACCGCCGCGCCCGCATTGGCCTTCACGGCAAAATGAACGCGATGCGGGATGCCGCTCAACGCCTCCTCGAGCCGCGCCACACGCTCACGCAACGTTGCCGCGCTATAGACGTACGCAGGCGTGCCAACGGCCGCGGCGATGCGCTCCAACGAGACGTCCTCGGCAAAGAGGACGCCATCGCGGCGAGTGAATCCCTCGGCGGTCACCACGCGCGCCGACTCAGGCGACATCAGTACGCCTTGGCCCAGATCACTTCGTGCTTGGCCGGCTCGCCGGTAATCAAGCAGGTCGTCGGTGCCTCGGCCGAACGGAACTCCGGGTCGGGAATGCAGCGAATCGTTGCCTTGGTTTCTTCCTTCACCTTGGCCTCGACCGCGGGATCGCCGTTCCAGCCCGCGTACACAAAGCCGCCCGGTCCTTCCATGATTTCCCGCAACTGCGCATACGAGGTCACATTGCGATGCGAGTTGGCCTCACGACGCGCCTTCGCGGCCTCGAACAGGTCACGCTGAATGGTCTCGAGCAACGCGGCCACAGTGGCAGGCAGGCCGTCCATCGCCAGGGCAGCCTTCGCCTTGATGTCGCGACGCGCCGAGAACACCGAACCCTTCTCGAGATCCTTCGGGCCAATCTCCAGACGCAGCGGGATGCCACGCATTTCCCACTCGTAGTACTTGGCACCCGGCTTGATGCCTTCGCGGTCGTCCACGCGCACGCGGAGGCGATCGGTCGCGCCACGCCCGGTCCATCCGGTCAGCTCGGCCTTCACCTTGTGCGCCGCTTCGATCACGCGGCTGCGCTCCTCGTCCGTCTTCCAGATCGGCACAATGACGACTTCGATTGGCGCGAGCTTTGGCGGGGTCACGAGGCCGTTGTCGTCCGAGTGCGTCATCACCATCCCGCCAACCATGCGCGTCGAGACACCCCACGACGTATTCCACGCGAACTCCATCTCGCCGGACTCGGCCTGGAACTGCAACTCGAATGCCTTCGCGAAGTTCTGCCCGAGATTGTGCGAGGTGCCGGCCTGCAGCGCCTTGTTGTCCTGCATCATCGCTTCGAGGCAATAGGTGCGTACTGCCCCGGCGAACTTCTCGCTTTCCGTCTTCTGGCCGGTGATCACGGGCATCGCGATCCACCCTTCCATGAAGTCGCGATAGACACCGAGCATCTTGCGCGCTTCTTCTTCCGCCTCGTCATGCGTGGCGTGGGCCGTGTGCCCTTCCTGCCAGAGGAATTCCAACGTGCGTAGGAAGAGGCGCGTGCGCATCTCCCACCGCACGACGTTGGCCCACTGATTGATCAGAATGGGCAAGTCGCGATAGCTCTGCGTCCACTTGGCAAACATGTGGTAGATGATCGTCTCCGAGGTCGGACGAACGATCAACGGCTCCTCGAGCTTCTTGCCGCCACCATGCGTGACGACCGCCACTTCGGGGGCAAAGCCCTCGACATGGCTCGCTTCCTTCTTCAGGAAGCTCTCGGGAATAAAGAGCGGGAAGTAGGCGTTCTCATGCCCCGTCGCCTTGAACATGTCATCGAGCGCACGCTGCATGCGCTCCCAGATGCCATAGCCATTCGGGCGAATCACCATGGAGCCCTTCACCGGCGAGTAGTCGGCGAGCTCCGAGCGCAACACGAGCTCGTTGTACCACGCGCTGAAATCCTCAGCGCGAGTCGTCAGCTTCTTATCGTCAGCCATCGTTGTCTTTCCTTACCGCGACCGCTGCATCTGCAGCCAGTGGCGAAGCTCTTGCATCGCCTGCGCATCGCCCGAGAGCGCGGCGCCGGCGTCCACCGCGTGCGTCGCGGCCCCCGTCAACTTGCCAAGGAGGCTCATCGCCTCCACAGCCCCATCCTCGCGGAAGTAAATCACCGCGGTGGCGCCCGCCTTCTTGGCGCCATCCACCTGATTCCGCGTCGCCTGCGACTTATAGCGCTCCTCGTTCAACCCATGCGCCACGCTGAACTCCGCGCCGCGCAACA
The DNA here is from genome assembly GCA_031363115.1 of Gemmatimonas sp. Lineage (GTDB taxonomy): Bacteria > Gemmatimonadota > Gemmatimonadetes > Gemmatimonadales > Gemmatimonadaceae > Pseudogemmatithrix. The sequence goes on along the minus strand of JANLTT010000324.1, from coordinate 6,967 downwards.
CGGTCGCGAGCTGCAACACCTGCGCATACGGCTGATTCACCGCGCCATTGCCGGCGACAATCTGAAAATCAATCGCGTCCTGCGTGGCCTCGGGCCAGAGGCCGCGCTCGGTGAGCAGCTCGCCAAGCACGACGTCGCCCATACCGAAGCCGAGCGAGGGGAGATCCGCGCCGCCAATCGCCTTGAGGAGGTCATCATACCGACCGCCGCCGCAGATCGCGCGCAATTCGCCCTTCGCATCGAAGAGCTCAAACACGATTCCCGTGTAGTATGCGAGCCCGCGCACGATCGAGAGATCGAGCGTGACCCAGGCCCCGATGCCGAGCGCATCGCAATGTTCGAGATACTTCGCAAATCGGGCGATGGCTTCCTTCGCCGCCGGCGTCTCACCAAACTCGGCGCGCAACGCCTCGAAGGTCGTCCCCGTGGCGAGTTGCAGCACGCGCTCCACGAGCGGCGCACTCAAGCCAGCCATCGTGAGCTTCTCGATGGACACTTCACGCGGCTGCCGGGCGATTTTATCAACCACCGTGTACACCACGCCACGCTGCGCCTCGGTCACGCCGAGCGTCTCCAGCACGCCATTGAGCATGCGACGATCGCTCACGCGGGCCCGCACATCCTCGTGCGTCAGCCCGAGCTCGCGCATGATGTCCACGGCGGCGGCCAACAACTCCGCGTCCGCGACCTCACTCGCTTCGCCGACAATGTCCACGTTGAGCTGATAGTGCTCGCGCAACCGTCCGCGCTGCGCCCGCTCGTAGCGAAAGAGCTGCGGGATCGAGAACCAGCGCACCGGCTTGCGCAGCGCGCTCGCCTTCGCCCCCACCATGCGCGCAAAGGTCGGCGTCATTTCCGGACGCAGCGAGACCTCACGGCCACCCTTATCCGTGAAGCAATACAGCTGTCCGACAATCTCCTCGCCGCTCTTCTTCGTGTAGAGGTCGAGAGGCTCCAACGGCGGCCCATCGTACTCCACAAAAGCGTACTTGCGCGCTACGGCCCGCCAGGCACGGAAGATGTGCGTCCGGCGGGCCAGCTCTTCGGGATAGAAATCGCGGAAACCAGGAAGTGATGCACTAGCCATCGCGCAATTTACCCGTTCGTCGGAGACACCTGCAACCGAGACATTGCGTCGCCGACGGTGTGAAAACTCCCGGTCACCAGCACAGTCGCCCCGCGCGTGGGGGCCAAGGTGAGTGCGCGCTCAAAATCGGGCTCAAACTCGGCACTCCAACCACGCGATTCCGCGTACGCCAACGCCTCCGAGCCGGCCCACGCACGGCTGACGGGCGCCGTTGGCGCATCGGTGAGCACAAAGTGGTCCACGTCCCCTGAAAGCGCGCTCAGCATGCCGCGCCAATCCTTGTCCCCAAGGATGCTCACGAGGGCCACAATCGGCCGCGCGGGCGCTGCCCCGCGCAGGGTCTCCGCCGTGACCGCCGAGCCTTCCGGGTTGTGCGCGACATCGAAAATCCACCCGCCGTGCCGCGAGAATCGCCCCGGGAGCGAGACGGCCTTGAGGGCGGGCAAATCGGCCGTGATGGGCCTCCGGAGCTTGTCAGGGAGGGAATCGAGCATCGTCAGGGCCGTGAGGGCGTTCTGGGCCTGATGACGCCCCGCCAGCCCTGTGGCCACCTCCAGTCGCTCCCCGCCCCGCACCCAGGTAAACCGGGTCCCCTCGGGGGTCACCGCGATGCCCTCCGCGTACCCCTCCTCAGCCACAATCCGAATCGGGGTCGCCCCGCGCCGCGCCCCTTCCGAGGCGAGCAGAAGCCGGATTCCGACGTCCGGCTCCCCAACCACGGCTGGGGCGCCCGCCTTAAAGATTCCCGCCTTCTCCGGGGCGATCGCCTCGCGGGTCGTCCCCAGCCACTCCGTATGGTCGATGGCGATCCCCGATACCCCCGCCACCAGGGGATGCACCACATTCGTGGCATCGAGCCGCCCACCCAGCCCAGTCTCGATCACCGCGACATCCACCTCCGCGTCGGCAAAGAGGTGGAAGCCCATGGCGGTGGTGGCCTCAAAGAAGGTCGCCCCCAGCCGCTCCACCGTGGGGGTCCAACGGGCCAGCCACTCGGCGATGGCTTCATCCGGAAGGGCGCGGCCGTCCACCATGAACCGCTCCCGGAAGTCCACGAGGTGCGGCGACGTGTACTTCCCGACCTTCAGCCCCCGAGCCCGCAGCGCCCCCTCGAGGAGCGCGCAGGTGCTCCCTTTCCCATTCGTTCCGGCGACGTGCAGCACCTGCAAACGACGATGCGGGTCGCCGAGCTCCGTGAGGAACGCTTCGACCCGCTCAAGCCCGAGTTTCCATTGGCCCGTAGTTCTGGCGAAGAGTGCTTCTAGGGCCTTCTCATACTGCGAAGAGTTCACGGCGGTCAGAGAGCGATGAAGGTTGAAGGATGGAGGGAGCGAGGCCGTAGGGCCTCGCATCTTTCATCCTCCATCCTTCATCGAATCAGGTCGAAGTCCAGCCAATCGCGGCGGGCTTTCCGGACATATGGCGCAGCAGCTGCCCGACGGTACGCTTCAGCTGATGGCGATGCACGACGCGGTCCACCATGCCATGCGTGAGCAGGAACTCGGCCGTCTGAAAGCCTTCCGGCAAATCCTGACCGAGGGTCTGCTTGATCACGCGCGGACCGGCGAAGCCAATCACCGCGCCGGGCTCCGCAAGAATGGCATCGCCGAGCATCGCGTAGCTGGCGCTCACGCCGCCCGTGGTCGGGTTGGTGAGAATCGAGACGTACGGGATGCGACGCTCCGCCAACTGCGCGAGCATCGCCGAGGTCTTCGCCATCTGCATGAGGGAGAGCACCCCTTCCTGCATGCGGGCGCCGCCCGAGGCGGAGATCAGGATCAGCGGCCACTTTTTCTCGAGCGAGCGCTGGCCGAGGCGCGCGATCTTCTCGCCCACCACCGAGCCCATCGAGCCGCCCATGAAGGCGAAGTCCATGACGCCGAGGTTGACGGGCATCTGGTCCATCGTGCCGGAGACGGTCAGGATGGCGTCGTGCTCGCCGGCGTTCGTGAGCGCCTTCTTCAGGCGCGCCGGATACTCAGGGAACCCCAGCGGGTCCACGGAGGCAAGCTCGACGTCCTTCTCGTCGATCGTGCCTTCGTCCAGCAGGATACGCACGTACTCGTGGGCACGAATACGCCGGTGATAGTCGCATGCCGGACAGACGTTGCTGTTCCGGACGAACTTCTCTGTGATATCCGTGTGGTCGCAGGCCTCGCACTTCTCCCAGGCATCCGGGGGAATCTCGAGGCGCTTCTCGCGCGGCGGACGGGGCTTTTTGTCTTTCTTGAACCAGGCCATACAGGAAAGTTGCGCTCTCGTGACCTATATCACCAGTCCATCGGCCTTTCCTCGGCCTTCGGAACTGACGAGCACCAGGATCCCCATGCTGAGCCAGCAGGCCAGCATGAAGGAGCCGCCGTAGGAGAAGAACGGCAGCGGGATCCCGGTGATGGGCATCAGGCCAATGGTCATCCCCACGTTGATGATGATGTGGGTGAGAAGGGCCGCGGTCAGTCCAAACGCCGTGAGCGAGGCGAAGGGATTCGAGGCGCGCGCGCTGATGCGCACCGTGCGGAGCAGCAGCACGCAGAACAGGGCGAGCACGATGCTCACGCCGAAAAAGCCAAACTCTTCCCCGACGATCGCGTAGATGAAGTCAGTCTGCTGCGCAGGCAGGAAGGCGAGTCGCTTCTGCGAGCCATCGGTGAAGCCCTTGCCGAAGACCCCCCCCGAGCCAATCGCGACCTGCGATTGAATCAGGTGATAGCCCGAGGCGCGCGGGTCGGACGAGGGGTCGAGAAAGACCAGCAAGCGCCGCTGTTGATACGGATTCAGCTTGTCCCAGAGCAGAGGAGCCGCGACCCCCATGAAGAGATTCGCCGCAATCAGGAGGCTCGCCTCCAACCAGGCCGGACGCTTCCACGCGACGAGCCCGAGCAGGAGCAAGAACCACGCCCCCCAGACACCGGTGCTGAAGGCCAAGACGAGCGACACGCCCGGGCTCGCGGTCATGAGCAGGAGCGGCCACGAGACCCCGCTCCAGAAGAGCATCGCGAAGTAGACGCCGATGAACGCCAAGCCCGTGCCGAGATCGGGCTGCGCCATGATGAGCAGCCAGGGCACGCCGACAATCAACGTGGGGCGCCAGAGTCCGAAGAGCGTGGTCGGTGCGACGCGCTGTGCGGAGAGCACGCGCGCCAGCATCAGCACCACCGCGACCTTGGCGAGTTCCGAGGGTTGGCCGAGTCGCACGCCCCCAATCGCCAGCCACGACTTGGTACTCGCCGCCGTGCCCGCGCCCTGGCCGATGAATAGCAGTAGCAGGAGAAGAACGGTCGAAGCGAGGTACACCGGGAGCGAGGCGAACTCGAGCAGGCGGACGGAGGTGCGTGACACCACCCAAGCGCCGCCGATCCCCAGCACCGCCCACATGAACTGAATTTTCCAGAGCCCCTCGACGAAACTCGGGAGATCGGTCTGTCCCGCCGAGTACACCATGGCGATGCCGAGACTAGTGAGCAGCGCTGCCAGCGCCACGAGCGGCCAGTCCGTGGGCACAAAGCGCGACCTCACTCGCCCTCCGCGATCGGCGCCGCAATCACCTTGGTCTTGAGGTAGTACTCAAAAATGCGTGAGGCCATGCGCGCGGCGCGCGATCCGCTGCCGCCGAACTCGAGCAGAATGGCGATGACGATCTTCGGATCTTCCGCCGGCGCGTAGCCGGCAAACCAGGCGTGATCGAGCGTCGCGCTGAAGGAGTTCTGCGCCGTCCCCGTCTTCCCTGCGATGGCAATGCCCTCGAGGCGCGAGCCCGCCGCCGTACCACGGCCGACGACGTTGGTGAGCGCGAGCTGCAACGCCTTGAGCTCTTCGGGCTTGATGTTGAACAACTGCGTGCGTTCCGACTCGCCGCGCACGACTTCAGGACGCGCCGCCGCGCCGTCGGTCGCGAGCGCGGTGTAGAAGCGCGCCATGTTCACGACGGTCTGCGAGTTCTCGCCCTGGCCAATCGAGAGATTCAGCGTCACCGCGTTCGACCATCCGCGTGGTCCGAACAGCTTGTCGTAGTAGTCACGCGCCGGGTCAGTCGGAAAGAGCGGACGCACTTCCGAGGGCAAGTCGATGCCCGACCGCTCACGCGAGCCGAGCCGAATGCCGCCGGCAATCAACTCCTGCAGGCCGATCTTGAGCCCAAGCTGATAGAAGTACGTGTCGCACGAGCCCTCGATGGCCCCGGCGAGATCGGTGTGGCCATGCCCAGTCTTCTTCCAGCAACGGAAGTATCGATTGCCGAACTGATAGCCCCCGTTGCAGGTAACCGGCATCCGATCGCCAATCTTCACGAGGCCGCGTTCCATCGCGATGATGGCGGTCTGCAGCTTCCAGATCGAGCCCGGGGGATACGTCCCCTTGATCGCCTTGTTGTAGAGCGGGCGACGTGGATCGGCCTGCAGCTCGTTCCAGTAGCCGCGCGGGATGCCGCCAATGAACTCATTCGGATCGAAGCTCGGCGCGCTATGCAACGCGAGCACTTCACCCGAACGCGGCTCCATCACCACGACGCCGCCAATGAGGCTGTCGGCGAAGAGATTCGCCACGAAGCGCTGCAAGTCGAGGTCAATGTTCGTGTAGAGCGCTGGCGGGGCCTCGGCCTGCAGATCCGGACGCGCCTGATCGCGCACGATGCGTCCGCGTGCATCCACTTCGGCGTACCGCGCCCCTTCACGACCGCGGAGCCGCGTCTCGTACTGCCGTTCGATGCCGTCGCGCCCGACCTGCTGCCCCGGCTTGTACTCAGCGTACTGCTCCAACTCGAGTTCCCGCTCGTTGATCTCGCCGGTGTAGCCAACCAGTGCGGCGACGGCCGGTCCATCGGGATAATGCCGCTTGGGCGAGGACTGAATGATCAGCGCCGGAAACTCCACGCGCCGCTCCTCGAGCACGCTCACCAACTCAAAGGGCGCATCGGGAAAGAGCACCGTCGGACGCGTGGGATCGCGGCGGAAGCGACGCACGGCATTGCCGACCGCCTCCGGCGACACCGGAACGACTTCGCCAATGCGCTTCATCACCACGCGCAGCGAATCCTCGTTGCGCACCAGCACGGAAATCGCGTAGCCCGGCAGATTCTCCGCAATCACCTTCCCCGTGCGGTCGTAGATCACACCACGCGGCGCGGGGAGCGGCAACTGTCGAAGGCGATTCTCCTCCGAGGCCAGATGATACCGCGCGCCCTGCAGCACCTGCGTGCGAAAGAACGAGCCGCCGAGGAAGAGAAAGATCAGAAAGAGCATCGCCGACGCGACGCGGGCGCGTTCCTGCACCGCGTTCGGATGAAAACTCGGCTTGCTCACCGGAAACGCCGCTCGTCGATCGCCGGCCGCACCATCGCCATCACGACCACGCCAATCACCGCCGTGGCGAGCGCCGACATCGGCGTCCACGCCAACAATTGCCAAGCGAGCGCGCCGCCACCAAGTCGTCCTTCGGCCACGATGGAGATGACATCGAAGAGCACCTTGCCACCGAACACAAAGACGGCGTTGAGCCCGATATTATCGGCGAAGAAGGCCGCCTTGAGACGCGAGGCCACAAAGGCCATGACGGTCATCGCGAGCGCGGCGGCGCCAAGTGCCTCGGGATGCAACGCGTCGAGCACGAGCCCGAAGAGCAGTCCAACCACCGCCGCGGCACCTGGGCGCACACGCACCGCGACGAGCAGCACGCCGATGACGAGGAAGTCCACCCCCGCGCGCCAATCGAGCAGCGGTCGCAGCGTGAAGTGCAACGCGACGAGCACGAAGAGCACAACGGAGACAATCAACGTGCGCGAGAGATTCATGGCGTGCGCCTCTGCACGGAAGTCGTATCCGCTGTCACGCTGTCCGCCGCCGTCGTATCGGACTGTGCCTTTGTCGCTGCAAGGCTATCCGCCGC
>JANLTT010000309.1:0-8978 GCA_031363115.1 Gemmatimonas sp. | reverse complement strand
TATCTGGAGGTCTCACCGGAGGTCGCCGCCACCCGAATGGGGGGGGCGGCGATGGCTCGCCCACTGCTGGCTGGGGCCAATCCGGTGCATCGGCTGGAGGAGTTACTGGCGGTAAGAGAATCGGCGTATCTGCAAGCAAATCATACAGTTAGCGTAGATTTGGATGCGCCGGACGAGATCGCCGCTCTTATAGTTGCGCTTGCCTCCGCCTGATTGGGGGACTAGGATGACCACCCTGCAGGCTTCCTCCCGCATCCGACATGGCCACAAAAAAGCGCACGACCGCCAAGAAGGCGCCAAAAAAGAAGGCCGCGACCAAAAAGACCGCCGCGAAGAAGGCCGCCCCGGCGCGCCGAAAGGCCGCGACTGAACCCGAGCTTCCGCATGACGAGGAAGCGGCGCGTTCAGCCGCCGGCAAGTCGTTGGTGATCGTCGAGTCGCCCGCCAAGGCAAAGACCATTGGGAAGTACCTCGGCTCCGCGTACGCCGTGAAGGCGACCGTGGGGCATATCCGCGACCTGCCGGTCAAGAGCATCGGAATCGACACCGAAAATGGCTTCGAGCCCGAGTACGTCACGATTCCCGGTAAGGAAAAGACACTCGCGGAACTGAAGAGTGCGGCCAAGACGGCGAGCGCCGTCTTCATCGCGACCGACCCTGACCGTGAGGGCGAAGCGATCGCGTGGCACGTCGAACAGCAGATCAATGGGAAGAACGCGCCGCCGATCAAGCGCGCACTCTTCTACGAAATCACGAAGGACGCCGTCAAGAAGGCGCTCGACCAAGCGCGTGACATTGACAGCAAAAAAGTGGATGCGCAGCAGGCCCGTCGCGTGCTCGATCGCCTCGTGGGCTACAAGGCGAGCCCGGTGCTTTGGAAGACGGTGAAGAAGGGACTCTCTGCCGGCCGCGTGCAGACCGTGGCGCTGCGGCTCCTCGTGGAGCGCGAGCGTGAGATTCGCGCATTTAATCCGCGCGAGTACTGGACCATTGCCGCGCAGCTCGAGCACGAGAGCCAGGCGTTCACCGCCAAGCTCCATCATCTCGATGGCGAGAAGCCGGACATCCCCAACGAGAAAGTCGCGCAGGGGATTCTCGACGACCTCAAGGGACGCACGTTCTTCGACGTCACGGACATCAAGCGACGCGAGCGTCGCAAGAATCCCGAGGCGCCGTTCAAGACGTCCACCTTGCAGCAGGAAGCCGCCAAGAAGCTCGGCTTCGGCTCCAAGCGCACGATGCGCCTCGCGCAGAATCTTTACGAAGGTGTCGAGCTCGGAAAGACCGAAGGCTCAGTCGGTCTTATCACGTACATGCGTACGGACCACGTGCGCGTGGCGGACTCGGCCGCCACGGCGGCGCGCGAGTATCTGGGCGCGCACTACCCGAAGGAGTTCCTCGCGAAGGAAGCGCAGCTGTATCCCGCCGCGAAGGACGATGCGGCGCAGGGCGCGCACGAAGGCATTCGGCCGACCGATCCGGAGCGCACGCCGGAGAGCGTCGCAAAGTATCTCTCGCCCGAGCAGCTCAAGCTCTACACGCTGATCTGGCAGCGCTTCATGGCCTCGCAGATGGCGCCGGCCGTCTTCGATACCACCACGGTGGATTTCGATCTCGGTCGCTACTTGTTCCGCGCCACGGGCTCGGTCATCAAGTTCCAGGGCTTCCTCGCGCTCTACAAGGAAGCGCGTGAAGAAGGTGAATCGAAGGCGCTCGAGGATGAGCAGGCGTTGCCGGCCATCGAGCCGGGTGAGCGTGCGCCGGTGCGTTCGATTGATCCGACGCAGCACTTCACCGAACCGCCGCCGCGCTACTCCGAGGCCTCGCTCGTGAAGGAGCTCGAAAAGCGTGGCATCGGTCGTCCGTCCACCTACGCCAGCATCATCTCGACGCTCACGGAGCGGCACTACGCCGAATTGCAGCAACGTCGCTTCTTCCCCACACCCCTCGGCGAATCGGTCGAGAAGGTGATGGTGAAGCAGTTCCCGCGCGAGTTCGATATCGGCTTCACCGCCAAGATGGAAGGCGAGCTCGACAAGGTCGAAGCCGGCTCCATGGGGTGGAAGGACGTGCTCGCCGAGTTCTGGTCGCCGTTCGCTCACGCGCTCGAGTCGGTGGACGCCGAGGCGTTGATTCGTGAGGCGCACGATCTCTCGGCGCTGGAGACCGAGCGCTGCCCCGACTGCGGCGGCAAGTTGTTGCCGAAGGGTGGATTCTTCGGCCCGTTCGTGGCCTGCGAGAATCACCCCAAGACGTGCAAGTTCACGCGCCCGCTGAAGGGAAAGAAGGAGCCGCCGGTCCTCACGAAGTGGCTCTGTCCGCTGTGCAGCAAGCCGATGGTCGTGCGTCGTTCACGCAGCGGCGAGTTCCTTGGCTGCTCGACCTTCCCGAAGTGCAAGGGGACGCGCTCCATGCCCACCGGCGTGCTCTGCCCGAAGGATGGCGGTGATATCGCGGCGCGTCGATCGAAGAAGCGCGGCAAGGCGTTCTACGGCTGCGAGAACTATCCGAACTGCGACTTCGTCTGTTGGGACAAGCCCGTGGCAGAGAAGTGCGCCGAGTGCGGATTCGTGGGGGCCGAAGCGAAGAGCAACAAGACGCGTGGCCACTTCCGAAAGTGCCTGAAGTGCCAGAATGAATGGGACGTTGAAGTGACTGAGGGCACCGAGGCCGAGGTGGCGACGACGTGACGGCACCCGATACAAGCCTCGATGGAAAAGCCATTCACGTCGTCGGAGGCGGCCACGCGGGAAGCGAGGCCGCCTTTCAGTTGGCGGAGCGCGGCCACAAAGTCGTGCTGCACGAGATGCGCGGCGTGCGCAGCACCGCGGCGCATCGCACGGACAAGCTCGCCGAATTGGTGTGCTCGAACACCTTCAAGAGCACCGAAGTCACGAACGCGCACGGGCTGTTGAAGGCTGAGATGCGTGCGTTGGGATGCATCGTGCTTGAGGCGGCGGACGCGGCGCGCATTCCCGCGGGGAGCGCGCTCGCGGTCGATCGCGATCTATTCAGCGCCGCCGTGCACGATCGCGTGCATGCGCATCCCAACATCACGGTGACGCGCGAGGAAGTCACCGAATTGCCGAGCGTTGGCATCATCGCCACCGGTCCGCTCACGAGCGATGCGCTCGCCGAGTCCATTCGCGCTCGGCTCGGCGTCACTGGGCTCGCGTTTTACGACGCGATTGCCCCGGTGCTCGCCACGGAGAGCATTGACGACGCCATCGCCTTTCGTGCGGCGCGCTGGGACAAGGAGACGATGGAGTCCGCGCAGGAGGAACCCGGCGCGTACATGAATTGCCCGATGAACAAGGAGGAGTACGACGCCTTCATCATGGCGCTCACCACCGCCGATCAGTTCACCGCGCATGAGTTCGACCAGGTGCCGTACTTCGAGGGGTGCATGCCAATCGAGGAGATGGCGCGTCGTGGCCCCGAGACGCTGCGCCATGGCCCGATGCGCCCGGTGGGGCTCACCGATCCGCGCACGGGCAGGCGTCCCTGGGCGGTCGTGCAGTTGCGCCAGGAGGACAAGGGGGGCCGGATGTGGAACCTCGTCGGCTTCCAGACGCGGATGCGCATCGGTGAGCAGCAGAAGGTGATTCGGATGATTCCCGGGCTCGCCAATGCCGAGTTTTTGCGCTTCGGGAGCATCCATCGCAACTCGTATGTGAACTCGCCGGCCGCGCTCTCGCCGCATCTCGCCCTGCGCGATCACGCGACGACGCTCTTCGCGGGGCAGATCACCGGGGTCGAGGGCTACACCGAGAGCACCGCCACGGGATTGCTGGCGGCCATCAATCTCGACCGCCTGCTGCGCGGCCTCGAACCCGTGATTCCGCCCCCGACCACCATGCTGGGGGCGCTCTACCGCTACCTGCGCGAGGCCGACCCCAAGCACTTTCAGCCGATGAACGCCAATTTCGGGCTGCTCGAGGAGTTGGCCGACCCGCCCCGGAACAAGGACCTGAAGCGCGAGCGGTACGCCGAGCGGGCGTTACAGACCATCGCATCGTGGCGTCTGGAGTATGACATCGTGTCGGTGACCGTCCCCTCGGAGTGATTGTATGGGCTTCATCAAGAAAGTTGTGGTGTTTGGCCTGGTGGTCGCAGGCGGCACGTATCTCTACGGCCGCAGCCTCCCGCGCGAGCACACCGTGAAGAGCAAGGTCACGATCATCGCGGCGCCGGACACCGTGTTCAACGTCATTCGCAACATTGGCACAACGAACACGTGGTGGAGTGACATGAAGTCGTCGCGCCGACTCGCCTCGGGACGCGGCGAGACGTGGGAAGAGAACATGGGACCGGCGGGCATCCTCAAGGTGACGATTTCACGCGTGGTGCCCGGCAAGTCGATGGTGCATACGATTGTCGACGATGGAAAGCAGGGATGGGGTGGCACGTGGACCTATCAGGTGGAGTCCACCGGCGCCGGCACCGAAGTGACCATCACGGAAGCCGGCTATATCGAGTCGCCCTTCTTTCGTGTAATGATGAAGTTCCGCGGCGCGTATCGTACAATTGACAGCTATCTCAGCTCGCTCGGCGCTCACTTCGGCGAGCCGGTGACGCCGCGCCATGGCTGATCGCCGTGGCTGAGCCCGCCACCGAAGACCTCGTTGCCGCGTTCCTGACGCATCTCGAGAAGGAGCGCGATGTCTCGCCGAACACCGTGACGGCGTACGCGCGCGATCTCGGCGACCTCCAGCAATTTCTCGCCAAGCACCTTGGGGTTGAGCAGGTGGCGTGGGAGCGAATTGACCGACTCGCGATGCGCTCGTGGCTCGCGCACCTGAGTCGGCGTGGACTCTCGAAGCGATCGGCGGCGCGCGCCCTCAGTGCGGCGCGCTCGTTCTTTCGATTTCTCCATCGCAACGATCTCGTGGAGTCGAATCCCGCGCGCGCGGTCGGGTCGCCCAAGCTAGAGAAGCATCTGCCGGGACATCTGGACCGCACGCAGGTGGAGACCATGCTCACCGCGGCGGCCACGCGCGCGCAGGAGGGGCGCTTCACCGATGTGCGCGATGTGGCGATCCTCGAGCTGTTCTACTCGGCTGGGCTGCGTATCAGCGAACTGCGGGGGATTGATCGCCGCGACCTCGATTTACTCGCCGGTTCGGTGAAGGTGCGCGGCAAGGGGCGGAAGGAGCGGATTGTGCCGGTGGGGAGCGCGGCGCAAAAGGCCCTGCGCGAGTACGAGCGCGTGCGGGATGTGATGATTGCCAAGGTGGGGGCCAAGGCCGACCGGATGGCCTTCTTTTTGAGCCAGCGCGGTGCTCGGATGAGCCCCAAGACGCTGCACAATGCCGTGACGGCGTGGATTCATCGGGTGGACGAGGGGGCGGGGTTAAGCACCCATGCCCTGCGGCACACCTTCGCGACCCATCTGCTCGATGGCGGGGCGGATTTGCGGGCGGTGCAGGAGCTCCTGGGGCATGCGAGCGTGTCCACGACGCAGATTTACACGCATACCTCGGTGGAGCGGCTCAAGCAGGTGTATCGGAGTGCGCACCCGCGGGCGTAGAGGCGTTAACGCGTAGCCGCGTTGAGGCTGTCAGTGCGTAGGGCTAGCTTACCCGAATGACCGCACTTGAAGACCTGCTCGCCGGATTTCGTGCCGCTGCCGTCTCCGAGCGTGAGAAGGGCACGTATTTCGAGGAACTCATCCTCGCTTACCTCCGGAATGAGGCCAGTTACAAGGACCTCTACAGCGAGGCCTGGACCTTCGCCGAATGGGCCAAGGTTCAGGGCAAAGACGGTAAGGACGTCGGCATTGACCTCGTCGCCAAGACGCGCGCCACCGACGAGTTCCACGCCATCCAGTGCAAGTTCTACGCGCCGGACTACCGCATTCAGAAGTCCGACATCGACAGTTTCTTTACCGCGTCGGGGCAGAAGCCCTTCACGCATCGTCTGATCGTCGCGACCACCGACCACTGGTCCGACAACGCCGAGGCGGCCCTCGTCGGCCAGCACACTCCCGTCAGCAAGATCACGCTGTACGATTTGGAGAACAGCCAGATCGACTGGGCGCAGTTCACGCCAAAGACGAAGGCAGCGCCCGCGCTGAGGCCGAAGAAGTCGCCGTTCCCGCACCAACGCTCGGCCATCGAAGACGTCATCACGGGACTCAAGCAGGCCGACCGCGGCAAGCTCCTGATGGCTTGCGGCACCGGCAAGACCTTCACCGCACTCAAAATTGCAGAGCGGCAAGCCGGTGAAGGCAAGCGGGTTCTATTCCTCGTGCCCAGCCTCGCGCTGCTCTCCCAGACACTCACTGAGTGGACGCAGGAAAGCAACACCGGACTGCACAGCTTCGCAGTGTGCTCGGATAGTGACGTTGGCAAAAAGAAATCCGCTGATGACGACAGCATCCAGACCTTCACGCATGAGTTGCGCTTTCCGGCGACGACAAACGCCAAGCGGCTGGCCGCGGAAGTGAAGGCGCGCCACGACGCGCAACACATGACGGTGGTGTTCAGCACCTATCACTCGATTGAGGTCGTGCATCAGGCGCAGGTCGAGCATGGGCTCCCGGGTTTCGATTTGATTGTCTGCGACGAGGCGCACCGGACCACCGGCGCCACGTGGGCCGAGGACGACGAGAGCACATTCGTAAAGATCCACGATGCGGAGTACATCGTGGGTGGCAAGCGGCTGTACATGACCGCTACTCCGCGCATTTACGGAACGGCTGCGAAGGCGACGGCGGACAAGGAGAGCGTCACGCTTGCTTCCATGGACGACGCCGCGCTCTTCGGCGAGGAGCTCCATCGCCTCAGCTTCTCCGACGCCGTCCAGCGCAACCTACTCGTCGACTACAAAGTCGTCGTGCTGGCCATCGAGGAGTCGCACGTCAACAAGCGCCTGCAGGGGCTGCTCGCGGATCCCAACAACCAGCTGAAGGTTGACGACGCGAGCAAGATCGTCGGCTGTTGGAAGGCGCTGGCCAAGCAGGGCTTCCGCGAGTACGGCAATTACAGCGATCCGATGCGTCGTGCCGTGGCGTTCTGCCAGGTGATCAAGCCGAGCACGGGGAAGAAGCATAAGGTCAGCTCGATGAACATCGCCTCGATGTTCCAAGCTGTTGTTGAGGCGTACCAAGAGTCCGCACCGCCAGAGGAGCAGGCAGTCACGCTGCGATGCGAAGCCGAGCACGTGGACGGCGGGATGAACGCCAGCGAGAAGGAAGCGAAGCTCGCTTGGCTCAAGTCGCCCACGCCCGCGGACACCTGCCGCATCCTCAGTAACGTGCGTTGTCTCAGTGAGGGCGTGGACGTGCCCGCGCTCGATGCCGTCCTCGTCCTCACCCCGCGCAACTCGCAGGTGGACGTCGTCCAGTCCGTTGGACGCGTGATGCGCAAGGCGCCTGGCAAGGACCTCGGCTATGTCGTCCTTCCCGTTGTGATTCCTGCGGGGATGGCCCCGCACGAAGCCCTCGACAATAACGACGTGTACAGGGTCGTCTGGCAGGTCCTGCAGGCCCTGCGCTCGCACGATGACAGCTTCGACGCGATGGTCAACAAGCTGGACCTGATGAAGGTGCCGCCCAGCAAGATGGAAGTGATTGCAGTCACGGACCGAATCCAGCCCAAACAGCGGAAGAAGGGGACGGCGGAGAAGGCCAAGGGGGCGTACAGCATCGGCGAGAAGACGTCACCCAAGGATGACGCCGAGGTCAACCAAACGCAGATTGAGTTCGAGATTGGCGAGATCGAGCGTGCCATCTACGCCAAGCTGGTCCAGAAGGTCGGCAATCGGCAGCACTGGGACGAGTGGGCGCGCGATATCGCGAAGATCGCCCAGACGCACATTGACCGCATCACGCTCCTCGTCGTGGACCCCACGCACGAGCGGGAGCGTGCGGCCTTCGCCGAGTTCGCCAAGGAGCTGCGCGACGATCTCAACGACAGCATCTCCGACGCCGAGGTGATTGAGATGCTCGCGCAGCATCTCATTACCAAGCCGGTATTCGACGCCATCTTCGCGGGGCAGGGCTTCGCGGACCGGAACCCCATCAGCGTTGCGATGCAGAAGGTGCTCGATGTGCTGCAGGAGCATCATCTGGAGAAGGAAACGGACACGCTGCAGGGCTTCTATGCCAGCGTGAAGATGCGGGCGGAGGGCATTGATAGCGCGGAGGGACGGCAGAAGATTGTGGTGGAGCTCTACGACAAGTTCTTCCGAGGAGCCTTCCCGAGGCTGACTGAGCGCCTAGGCATCGTGTACACGCCCGTTGAGGTCGTGGACTTCATCATCCACAGCGTCGCGCACTTACTGCAGAAGGAGTTCGGGCAGACGCTTGGCAGCGAAGGTGTGCACATCCTTGATCCGTTCACGGGCACCGGGACGTTCATCACGCGGCTACTCCAGAGCGGATTGATCTCGAAGGAAGAGTTGCAACGGAAGTACCGAACGGAGATCCACGCCAACGAGATCGTGTTGCTCGCTTACTACATCGCGGGCGTGAATATCGAGTCCGTGTACCACAGCATTGTGGGCGGGGAGTATGAGCCGTTCCCGGGGATTCTGCTGACGGACACGTTCCAGATGTATGAGAAGGAGGATTTGCTGAGCGAGCTGTTGGTGGACAACAGTGCGCGGCGGAAGCGGCAGAAGAATTTGGATATTCGGGTGATTGTGGGGAATCCGCCGTACTCGGCGGGGCAGAAGGATGCCGCCGACGACAACCAGAACGTGGGCTATCCGCACTTGGATGAACGGATTGCCGAGACGTATGTCAAGCGGTCGAGCGCGACTCAGAAGAAGGCGCTCTACGACAGTTACATTCGCGCACTTCGATGGGCCACCGAGCGTGTAGGAGAGAGTGGCGTCGTCGGATTCGTCACGAACGCAGGGTTCCTTGATGGGAACGCCGGATCTGGCATCAGAAGGTCGCTCGTGGAAGAGTTCAGCAGCATCTATGTGTTCCACCTGCGGGGTGATGCCCGTACTCAGGGTGAGCGCCGCCG
>JANLTT010000305.1:0-8913 GCA_031363115.1 Gemmatimonas sp. | reverse complement strand
CCACCAGGGCGTGCTCATGATGGAGGATGGAGGATGGAGGATGGAAGATGAACAACGTGAACGGGCGGACACTCCTTCAACCTTACTCCTCCATCCTTCATCCTTAGAAGAACACCGGTTCGCGATACGCACCGAAGACGCTTTCCAGCGCGGCGCGGATCTCGTACAGCGTGCAGTAGCTGCGCGCGCACTCGAGCATGGCGGGCACGACATTCTCCGTGCTCGCCGCGGCCGCGCGCAGGCGCGCGAGGTTGGCCTGGCAGGCCGCCTCGTCCCGCGTGCCACGCAACGTGGCGAGCGCCGCGGCCTGTTCGCGCGCCGCCTCTTCGTCGAATGTCAGCAGCGGAATCGTGAGCGCCGACTCATCGCTCTCGAAGGCATTGACGCCCACAATCATGCGACGGTGCTGCTCGATCTCCCACTGCTGGCGCGCCGCGGCCTCGGCGATGCGCTTCTGGAACCAGCCGTCCTCGAGTCCCTTCACCACCCCGCCCTGCTCCTCGATCTGCGTGAAGAGCGCCTCGGCCTCGGCTTCCATCTCGTCGGTAAGCTTCTCGACGTAGTAGGAGCCGCCGAGCGGATCCATCACGTTCGGCACACCGGTTTCGAAGGCGAGCACTTGCTGCGTGCGGAGCGCGACTTCCACCGCGTGTTCCGTGGGGAGCGCGAGGGTCTCGTCCATCGAGTTGGTGTGCAGCGACTGCGTTCCGCCGAGCACCGCGGCCATCGCCTGATAGGCGACGCGCACGATGTTGTTCATCGGCTGCTGCGCAGTGAGCGTGACGCCGGCCGTCTGCGAATGGAAGCGCATGACGAGCGAGCGCGGATTCTTCGCACCGAAGCGTTCCTTCATGTGGCGCGCCCAAATGCGACGGGCCGCACGGAGCTTGGCAATCTCCTCGAAGAAGTCGTTGTGGATATCCCAGAAAAAGCTGAGGCGCGGCGCGAAGTCGTCCACGTCGAGCCCACGCGCAATGCCGCGCTCCACGTAGGTGAAGCCATCGGCGAGGGTGAAGGCGAGTTCCTGCGCGGCGGTGGAGCCCGCTTCGCGAATGTGATAGCCGGAGATGGAGATGGTGTTCCACTGCGGCACATGCTGCGCGCCGTACTCGAACATATCAACGATCAGTCGCAGCGCCGGCTCAATCGGGAAGCACCAGGCATGCTGCGCCATGTACTCCTTCAGGATGTCATTCTGAATCGTTCCGCGCAGTTGCTCGGGCTTCACACCCTGCTTTTCCGCGGCGGCGATGTAGAAGCACCAGAGAATGATGGCGGGACCGTTGATCGTCATCGAGGTCGAGACCTGATCGAGCGGAATCCCGTCGAACAGCGCCTCCATGTCGGCGAGCGAGCTGATTGCAACGCCGCACTTGCCGACCTCACCCTCGCTGCGGACGTGGTCGGAGTCGTAGCCCATCAGCGTCGGGAAATCGAACGCCACCGAAAGGCCCGTAGTACCGTTGCGCAGGAGGAACTTGTAGCGCTCGTTTGTTTCCTTCGCTGACCCGAAGCCGGCGAACTGGCGCATGGTCCAGAGCTTGCCCCGATACCCCGTGGGATGAATGCCGCGCGTGTACGGATAGACCCCCGGCACTTCGAAGGCCGTGCCGCCGGAGCCCTCGAGGTCGAGTGCGGTGTACAGCGGCGCGACCTCCTTCTCGGAGTTCGTGTACGAGACGTCGCGCACCGCGCCCTTGGCGTAGCGCGTACGCCACTGCTCGACTTCGGTGCGGAGGGTCTCGAGCTCGGCCTGCATCGCGGCGAGCGTCGGATCAAGGTGTTGCGTGTCGTGCACGTCGGGGATCGAGGTCATACGGTCTTCCCGGTCAGGGTCCCGGCCGCAACGCATCGGGCAATCAGCGTCTCGGCCTCAGCCAACGGAGTGGTCTCGCCGCGCTCGAGCGAGGGCAACCGTCCTTCCAGCCATTCGTTTGTTGCGGCATCACGCCAGAGTCGCGCGCGCAACCGCTGCTCCACGGCATCCACCACCCGCTCCCGCAACCGCGCGCGACGGCGCGACTGCAGGGTTCCACTGGCTTCAAGATACTGAAAATGGCGCTCCAGGGCGTCCATGAACTCCGTGACCCCCTCACCCGTGGCACCGATGGTGCGCAGCACGGGCGGGGTCCACGATTCCGGCTGTGCCTTTGCCGCGGCTTCACGAGCCGGCTTCGCGGGGCTCAGCCGCTTCAAGTCCACCCCGTGGTGCGCGGGAACGTCACGCATCGTCGCGCCGCTGCGGAGCCCAAGCATCAGCTCGATATCGTTGCGCAACCGATCCGCACCGGGGCGATCGGCCTTGTTCACCACGAAGAGGTCGGCAATCTCCATCACGCCGGCCTTCAGCGTCTGAATGGAGTCGCCACTCTCTGGCACCAGCACGACGGCACTCGTGTCGGCGAGGCGCGCGATGTCGAGTTCGCTCTGCCCGACGCCGACGGTCTCCACGAGGATGCGCTCAATGCCAGCGGCGTCGAGCACATCACACACTTCACGTGTCGCGACGGCCAATCCGCCGAGCGAGCCGCGAGTGGCCATCGAGCGAATGAACACATTGGGATGCAACGCCACGCGCTCCATGCGCACGCGATCGCCCAGCAATGCGCCCCCGGTGAACGGGGAGGTGGGATCGACCGCGACTACCCCCACCTTCAATCCCTGCGCGAGATACTGCTCCGCGAGCAACGTGGTCAGCGTGCTCTTCCCCGCCCCCGGAGGCCCCGTGATGCCCACGCGCCGCGCCGTACCGACCTTGGGGTGACAACTCGCCAGCAGTTGCTCCCAGCCCGCGCGGCGATCCTCGATCGTGCTCACCGCACGAGCAATCGCGACCTTGCGGCCGGCGAACAGTTGTTCCGTCAACGAGGCGAGCGTTGCCGTCATCGGTCGCTCGTCGGATCGTCGTGCTCGTCCTGAATCTCCCCCACGAACTCCTCCACCAAGTCCTCAAGGGTCACGAGGCCCAGCGTCTCGCCGCCCGCGCCACGCACGATGGCAAGGTGACGGCGCTCGCGCAGCATCCGCGTCATCAGCGTATGGCACGGCTCATCAGGACTGGCAATCGCCACCGGGCGCGGGTTCCGCAGCGGCGCCTCCGGACGAGCAATCACATCCCAGCTGGTGATCATCCCGACCATCTGATCGAGCGTGCCATCGTAAATCGGGACGCGGGTGTACTTCGACTGCGCCACGAGATGTGCGACCTGATCGGCGGGCGCGTTGCGATCGAGCGCGACGATTTCGCTGCGCGGCGTCATCACTTCACCCACACGGGTGTCGCCGAACTCGACCACGCCGGAGATGATGGCCCGTTCGGCGGCGACGCCAACGCCCTCGATCTCGCCTTCGCGCAGCAGATCATCAAGCGTATCCGTCTCGGTCGGCAACTCCTGGTGCAGCGGCCCGCGCATGCGGCGGACCAATCGCATCGCTACCAACGCGAGCGGCGCCGTGAGTCGCTCGACCGCGCGAAGTAGCGGCAACACCATTGGCAACGACTCGGCGGGCCACCGACGCGCGATGGCGCGCGGAATCATCTGGCCCACGACCAGCAGGCCAAGCGAGGCAAGCAGGAGCGAGCGCACGAGCACACCCGGACGATCCCCATCGGCGAGCCCGATGACGGCGCCGAGTGCAAAGACGGTCGAAGCGATGCCGGTTCCGGCCGCAATCAAGAGACGCTGCGGACGTTCAAGGTAGAGCGACGCAGTCCCCGACCCCGCAAGCCGCTGCTCTGCCCAATGGCGCAACCAAATACGGCTGACGGTGCGCAACGCCGTGGCCGCGGCAGTGAGCACGCCCACCACGCCAATCAAGATCAGCATCGTGGTAAAGGAGGTCATGAGTCCTCCGCCACGAAGGGAGTTTCGAGGGGCTCGAAGTAGACACGCTCGATGCGCCGGCGTGAGACCTTCTCCACGACGACACGATACCCCTCCAGATGCAACGACTCGCCGGGACGCGGCACGCGCCCGAGCATTTCCATCACGAGTCCACCGACCGTCGCGACATCTCCGCGGGTAAAATCATGGCCGGCGAGTTCGCTCAGGACGTCGAGGGTCACATGCGCCGCGAGCCAGAACTTGCCCCCGTCCGCGCGCTCGATCTCCGGTAAGTCGGAGTCGCCCTCGTCCTGGATGTCCCCGATAATCAGCTCGAGTACGTCCTCCAGCGTGATCATGCCCGCTGTGCCGCCGAACTCATCGCCAACCACCGCGAGGTGTCGCCGCGTGGCGCGGAAGTCCCTGAGCTGGGCCTCCACTGTCTTTGAGCCTGGGATGAACAACGCCGGTCGCACCAACGACTGCCAGCCATCGGCGGGCTCTTGATCGGCGAGCAACGCGGGGAGGAGATCCTTGGCGTAGAGCACGCCGGTGATTTCGTCGAGCGTGCCATCGAACACGAGGAGTCGCGCGTGTTGCGCACTGCGTACGCGGTCCACCACTTCGGACCACGGTGTGTCGCGCTCCAATCCGACGATGTCCACGCGGGGCACCATGATGTCGCTCACCTTGGTGTCGCCAAGCGAGAAGACGCCATGAATCAACACCTCGCCACGCTCGTCAATGTCCGCCTCGGAGGCCACGACCTCGCGGAACCGCTCCACCGCGTCCTCGCGATCGGAATCATCCATCGGCGGCGGCGGGAGAATGCGCACCAGCGTGGCATCGGCCCAGGCCCCGAAGGTCACCACTGGCGCGCAGATAATTTCACAGGTCTCCGCGAAGCCCACGACCGCGCGCACGCCACGAGCCCCTGCGGCATCACCGGCGGCGCGGGCGCCGACCTCGGCAATTCCCACCAGCGCGATGCCAACCACCACCACAATAGGCGCCAGCAACGTCGCGGGAACCCAGGCACTGGTCACGAGCGACACCGAGGTCGCCGCGCCCGCCACGAGCTGCGCGAGAATACGTCCAAAGGCGAGCGCACGGTGCGCCCGTTCGCGTCGATTAAACAGCGCGCGCACTCGCGCGTCGCTGGGAGGCTCGTCCTCGTCGAGTCCGAGCAGGGCCCCATCCGCGAACGCGCAAAGCCCCGCGACCAGCGCGGCAGCCAACGCGAACATGGCGGCAATCAGGCTCACGTCGCCCCAACCTTCGCGAGCAGACGTTCCTGCAGCTTCCACATTGGCGACTTCATGCGCGCGTCGCCTTCGGGATGCTCGTGGCCGAGCACGTGCAGCGTGGCATGCACCGTGAGGCGCAACAACTCTTCGCGCGCGGAGACGCCAAAGAGCTTGGCATTGATCGTCGCCACGGCGGGGCAGATGTACACGTCGCCAATCACCGCGCCATCCGCATCGCGGAACGCAAAGGTGATGACGTCCGTCGGGCCCGCGTGTCCGAGATGCTTCCTGTTCAGCGCCGCCATACGCCGCGGCGTGAGCAGGGTGATGGACACCAGCGCGTGCTTCACCTTCTGCGCCGTGAGTACCACGGTGCAGGCGTCACGAAGTCGTGCCGCCGAGATCGGGACCTTGAGTCCCTCCGCATTCAGCACCACGCGCAGATCGGACTGCGCCTTGACCGGCTTGTTCGCGCTCACGCTCACGCCCCCGCATCCTGCGCGTAGGCCTTCACGATCTCGCGCACCAACCGGTGACGCACGACGTCCACTTCGGTGAAGTAGTGGAAACCAATGCCCTCAATGCCCGGGAGAATGCGCTCGACCTGCAACAGGCCGGAGTCCTCGCGCCTCGGAAGGTCGATCTGCGTCTTGTCACCGGTGATGACCGCACGCGAGTTCAAGCCGAGTCGCGTGAGAAACATCTTCATCTGCGCGTTGGTCGCGTTCTGCGCTTCGTCGTGAATCACGAAGGCATCGGCCAAGGTGCGACCGCGCATGTACGCGAGCGGCGCAATCTCAATAACGCGCGTCTCGAGCGCGCGCACGACGCGCTCCGGGGGCATGAGATCATCGAGCGCGTCGTAGAGCGGCCGAAGGTAGGGATCCACCTTCGCCTGCATGTCGCCCGGAAGGAAGCCGAGCGATTCGCCCGCTTCCACCGCCGGACGCGCCAGCACAATGCGCTTCACGCGCTTGCGCGCGAGCGCGTCCACCGCCGCCGCCACCGCGAGATACGTCTTGCCCGTCCCGGCGGGCCCAATGCCAATCACGATCTCGTTGTCGAGCATCGCCTGCATGTACACGGCCTGCCCATTGGTCTTGGGCTGAATGACCTTGCGCACACCCGGCAACACGATGCGCCCAGGCACGCCGCTGTCGCGCGCCGGCCCCTCCATCGAGAAGCGCAACACGTCATCGGGATCGAGCGGCTGGCGCTGCTTCGCGTGGTCAATCATGCGCTGCGCGACCGCGGCGGCCTTCTCCACGGCATCCGGTGCACCGGTGAGCGACATCGCCTCACCACGCAATGTGATGCGCACGGGAAACAGCTTCTGCAATTCGGCGAGATTGGCATCGGCCACCCCCGCGAGCGTGAGTAGATCTGCCCCCTCGGTCACGAGCTTCGTCGTGATGGTTTCCCCTGCGAGCGTGCCGTCGCTCATCCCTGCTCCTTGACGGAAATGTGCAGCTCATCGAGATCCTGCTGCGGCACGACGCTCGGCGCCCCTTCAAACGATGCGCGCGCGGCGGTCGTCTTCGGGAAGGCAATCACGTCCCGCAGCGACTCCGCCCCAGCGAGAATCATCGCGATGCGATCAAAGCCAAAGGCGATGCCACCATGGGGCGGCGCGCCAGCGCGCAGTCCCTCAAGCAGGAAACCAAAGCGACGTTCTTGGTCGGCGCGATCCGGAATGCCGAGCAGCTCGAACATGCGACCCTGCACCGCCGGATCGCTCGTGCGGATGCTGCCCCCACCGAGCTCCGTCCCGTTGAGCACGCAGTCGTACGCCAGCGCGCGCCACGTCTCGGGAGCATCGGGGCGCGCCGCCATGTCGTCGGCGTTCGGCGAGGTGAACGGGTGGTGCACCGCCGCGAGCGCCCCCGTCTCCGGATCCTTATCGAACATCGGGAAGTCGAGCACCCAGAGGAACTGGCGATTGTTCGGGTCCTGCAGCCCAAGCCGCGACGCGCATTCCTGGCGGACGCGATCAAGCGCGGGACTCGAGATGCGATCCGACGCCGCGACCGCGAGCAGGAGTTCGCCCTCAGCAAGTCGGAGCTGCGCTCCCGACTCCGCCGAGAGGAACTTCGCGAGCGGGCCTTCCAGCTTCCCTTCCTGCATCTTGAGGCGCACGAGGCCACCCGCCCCCGCACTCTTGGCAATCGACTCAAGCTCGTCCACCTGCTTGCGGCTCCACGCCGAGGCACCAGGCACCACGATGCCACGCACGCGACCACCAGCGCTCAGCGCACCTTGAATGATTGCCGACTCACTCGTGGCAAAGATGGACGTGAGGTCGCGAATCTCCATGCCGTACCGCACATCCGGACGATCGCAGCCGTAGCGCTCCATCGCGTCTGCGTAGGACATGCGCGGGAACGACAACTCGATGTCCACGCCCCCCTCATACCAGAGCGCCTTCATCAGCCCTTCGGCCACCGTGATGATGTCCTCACGCGTGATGAACGACGCTTCGATGTCAATCTGTGTGAACTCCAGCTGACGATCGGCGCGGAGGTCCTCGTCGCGGAAGCAGCGCGCAATCTGGAAGTAGCGATCAAAGCCCGCGCACATGAAGAGCTGCTTGTAGATCTGCGGCGACTGCGGCAGGGCAAAGAACTCCCCCGCGTGCATCCGGCTCGGCACGAGGAAGTCGCGTGCGCCTTCCGGTGTCGGCTTGGTGAGAATCGGCGTCTCGAGCTCGAGGTAGCCCTCGTCGCTGAGTGTGTTGCGCGTCGCCTGCAGGAGGCGATGCCGCAGCATGAGATTCTTCTGCAGCTCGGCGCGGCGCAGGTCGAGCACGCGGTGCCGTAAGCGGAGATCCTCTGACGGGAGCTTGGCGTCCTTGCCGAGCGCGACAGGAATCGCGGGCGTGACGGCTGGGCCAACGACGCGAATGGCCGTGGCGCGCACTTCGAGCTCGCCCGTCGGGAGATCGGCGTTGGTCAGCCCATCGGGGCGCGGCGCGACGACGCCCTGCACCAGCACGGCGCTTTCGGTGCCGACGGCAGCGGCGGCGGTGATCACCTCGGCGGCCGTCCACTCGGGATTGAACGAGATCTGCACCAGCCCCTCGCGATCGCGCAGGTCAATGAAGACGAGGCCGCCGAGGTCGCGCGACTTGTGCACCCAGCCGCCGAGCGAGACGGTCTGGCCGACATGTTCAATGCGCAGTGCGCCCCCAAGGTGGGTGCGCATGGTGGTAGCGAGTGGATCGTTCACGAGGGCAAACCTGGACGACGCGGCGTCAGGAAGGGGATGAATCGAACGGCCAGCGCCCCGGTCAGGGCGCCGGTGGAGTCGGCAATCCAGTCCGCGAAACTCATCGAACGGCCCGGAATGAAGGATTGATGCCACTCGTCCACGGCACCGAACACCGAGACCAGCGCGATGACCAACGCGACGGTCCCAAGCTCACGCAGGGTGAGCGTGGCGCGGAGTATCAGTGCGGAGAGCACCGCGTAGGCGCTGAAGTGGACGACCTTATCGAGATGCTGGACGTCCGGGCCGACTGAGACACTGGGCCAAGACGTTCCGATCAGGATGATCACGACCCACACAAAGGGCGGGGTCCAACGAGCCGCGGCGGACGCGGCCGCGGCGGGGGTACTGTCAGTGGGCATTGAAGGGCTAAATCTAACTGGCGTAGCGACTTGGTGGAAGCCAAGACGACTTCGTTACGGTTGACCCAATCGGCCGGACCCGGTACTCTGCAAGATGCTGAATTTGCTGGACTTGGCCCCATCCGAGGCGGAGCGCGTGCTCCGCGACTTTGCCGCAGCCCACGGCGAGAAGCCCTACCGCGGGAGCCAGGTGGTCCCCCACCTCTGGCAAAAGCC
>JANLTT010000300.1:0-3212 GCA_031363115.1 Gemmatimonas sp. | reverse complement strand
CCGAAGTGGACACCGGCCTTGAGGAGTTCTTCGAGGGTGGGGCTGGACATCTGTTTCTTCCTGTGTGGTTGAGAACGTTGCCGCGCGTCATTGCTCTGGCTTCACCGCGCCGGGATGGCGTGGCACCGAAGGAGAGCTCGGCTTGGCTGTGATTTTTTACTGCTTACTGCTTTCCTACAACTGAAGATGTGAGTTGGGAGTTGGTAGTTATGAGCGAACTGATAACTACCAACTGCCAACTTCCATCTGCTTTTAGCGCTTCGAGAACTGGAACTTCTTACGCGCCTTCGGCTGGCCCGGCTTCTTACGCTCAACCGAGCGAGCATCGCGCGTGAGGAGCCCAAGGTCACGGAGCTTGCGGCGGTTGTCTTCGTCGATCTTCACGAGCGCGCGGGCGATCGCCAGGCGGAGGGCGCCGGCCTGACCGGTCTGACCACCACCGGTGAGGTTCGCCTTCACGTCGTACGAGCCGAGCGTATCAGTGGCCGTGAACGGCTGCTGAATGGACGACACGAGCGCGGGGCGCGGGAAATAATCGCCAAGCGTGCGGCCGTTCAAATCCCACTTCCCGCTGCCGGGGGTGAGGTAGACGCGGCACACAGCTTCCTTGCGGCGGCCGATCGTATGGGTCGAGTTGGTCGTCGCCATGTCTTACTTCGCCTCAGCATGCGGGAAGGTGAGCGTCTCGGGCTGCTGGGCAGCATGCGGGTGGCGGGCATCCGCGTAGACGCGGAGCTTGAGCCGGAGCTTCTGACGGCCGAGCGCGGTCTTCGGGAGCATGCCATAGACGGCCTTCTCGATCACGCGCTCCGGATGCTTCGCGAGCATCGAGGCGAAGGGCGTGTAGAGTTCGTGGCCCATGTAACCGGTGTGACGGAAGTAGTTCTTCTGTTCCGCCTTACGGCCGGTGACGCGGATCTTCGACGCGTTGATGACGATGACGTTGTCGCCCGTGTCCATATGGGGCGTGAACATCGGCTTGTGCTTGCCACGAATGATTCGGGCAACTTCGGTCGCGAGGCGACCAAGGACCATGCCGTCTGCATCGACCACAAACCACTTGGCATCGATGTCGGACGGGGTGGCCGTATACGTGCTGCGCATGCGGGCTACCAACTAGAGATTTCGTGCGCCTCACCGGTGCGGAGTGCAACCCGGGTCTCGGCCCCCTTTCGGGCGTTTTCAGACAGTCTCGAAGGATAGGTGGGACAGGGGGTTACGTCAACTGGGGGCTTCCCGATTCCGCGCGGTTCCGGTCCCATCTGCGCTCGATTGATGTCACCCCTTCCCCGCTGCGCGTTCAGCTTTTGCGCGTGCCCGCGCCCCGCCTCCTTGACCAGCTCGCCGAAGTCCTCGCCACCAGGCGGTACAGCCCTCGGACGATTGTCGTCTACCAGGGTTGGGTACGCCGATATGTCAGTTTTCATAAAATGCGGCATCCCAGCGCCCTCGACGCCTCTGCCGTCAGGTCGTTCCTGTCGCACCTCGCCACCACACGCCGCGTGAGTGCCGCGACCCAGAACCAGGCCCTGGCCGCCCTGCTCTTCCTCTACCGTGAGGTGCTCGCTACCCCCATGGGGGCGCCCGACGGAATCGTGCCCGCGAAGCGCTCCCACCACGTGCCGACAGTCCTCTCTATAGAGGAGGTCGCGCGTGTGCTCGATGCGATGCCCCCTGCTCCACAACTGATGGCCTCACTGCTCTACGGATCTGGGTTGCGTGTGGCCGAGTGCTGCGCAGTGCGCGTGAAGGATCTCGATCTTGAGCGGCGAGAATTGGTTGTGCGCGCCGGCAAGGGAGGTCGCGACCGGCGCACCCCACTTCCCGACGCTCTCGTCCCCGCGCTCGAGGCGCAGATCCGGCGGGTGCAGCGGGTGCACCTGAGCGACCTGCGGCGCGGGCACGGTGCCGTGGTGCTCCCGGACGCGCTCTGGCGTAAACTTCCCGGCGCCGCGCGCGATCTCGCGTGGCAGTGGGTCTTTCCGGCGGCGCGGCAGTACGTAGAGCGCGAGACGGGGCTTGTGCGCCGCCACCACATTGATCCCAGCGTGGTGCAGCGGGCGGTGTCCGTCGCCGCACAAGACGTGGCCCTAGGTCGCCGCGTCACGTGCCACACCTTCCGCCACTCCTTCGCCACCCACCTCCTTGAGGCGGGCTACGACATTCGCACCGTGCAGGAACTCCTTGGACACCGTGATGTCAGCACGACGATGATCTACACGCACGTACTGAACCGAGGCGGACTGGGGGTCACGAGCCCGCTCGACGCCTCCCGGATTACACTGCCGCGGCCGCAAGACAACACGCGGAGCGTTCGTCGACGCCCGAAGGGCTAACGCCCGGCCTGGCGGGGAGTTGCGGCAGGTGTGCACGATGCGGATACTGTATAAATGTCTCCGCGGTTTGGGGTTTAGTGGCGGAGGTATAATCCACGTTATGCAGAGAGAGACGCGCCGCGATCACCGGGAATTGCCGGGAGAGATCTCGGAAGTCTTTTGGGGGAACGGCACGGCGGGAGCAGGGATCGCTCGGCGCCGCACTGGCTTCAGTTCACCGGGACCACCGGGTGGCGTGGCCCGTGCGGTCCCCTGCTCTCGTGCGGCTCGGGCCGGTGCGCCAGGGGTCGTGGCGGGCGGCTGAGGCAGTCTCGCCGGTGCGAGGGTCAGCACGGCGAGCTCCTGCATAACGATGCTTGGTGCTGTCAGCCACGTTATTGTAGCAGCCGCTGTGCGGCTGCATTTTATGGAGTGTCTGCAGCACAAGCCCACGTTAGCTTGACCAAACACGCTTCTAGGTGAGCATGGGACTCGATATCGAAGAGCTCTTCATGGCTGTCGAGCAGGAGTTCGAGATTCAGATCCCTCACGACGTGGGTCGACGGCTCGAAACAGTCGCGTTGCTGTACGACTATGTGTGCGCTCACTCACCGCGCCTCGTCGGCGTCGCGCCCGGAGTGTACTCTGGCGCGGCATGGGATCGCCTCATCGCGCTCGTGGCGGCTTCCGCACCGGGGGACGGTCCCGTGCGAGCCGAGGACTACTTCGTGCGCGACCTAGGAATGGGATAGTCCGGCGCGTGGCAAGCTAACGACGCTTGGTGGCTGACGGCCGCGTTAACGAAGCAGGTGAGCGGCCGCGCTCTTTGGTACCTTTCGGTACGGCGCGGCCGCTCACCTGCGTTTTATGGAAGCGTCCGCAGCACAAGCCCACGTT
>JANLTT010000268.1:0-11110 GCA_031363115.1 Gemmatimonas sp. | reverse complement strand
CGCCGAGCGGGATCACGGACGAGACGATCAGCATGCCGCGGAACGTCTGGAACTCGAGCACGAGGATCGCGAGGATGCCAAAGACCGCGATCAGAATAGCCGCGCCGAGCCCACCAAAGCTCTCCTGCCGACTCTCGATCTCGCCTGCCGCGGTGATGCGATAGCCCTCGGGCAGGGTGAGCGTGTCGAGCGTGGCCAGCACGGCGCGGGTCACGCGATCGGTATTGAACCCCGTGCGCACCTGCGACGTCACCGACACCACACGTTCGCCCTCATAGTGCTGAATGACCGGCGGCGAGGTCTCAAACTCCACGCTCGCGAGCTGTCGCACCGGCACCTGGGCCCCGGTGATTGACGCCGCGTAGATCTGGTCGAGCGCCTCAGGACCCTTTCGCGTCGGCCCAGGGAGCCGAAGCATGATCGGGTACTCCTCACCATCTTCATCACGCACCCGCCCAGCCTGTAGCCCCGCGAGTCCGAATCGCACCGCACGGTCCACCTCGACGGTCGGCACGCCATAGAGGCCAGCCTTCGCGCGGTCCGTGCGCAGACGCAGATCCGTGCGCGCGATGCGCAGCGGATTCACGACATCGCGCGTGCCCTCGGTGCTCTGAATCACTCCCTCCACGCGTGCTGCAATGGCGCGGAGCGAATCGAGGTCATTCCCGGCCACGCGCATCGAGATCGGCGCATCAATGGGCGGGCCGTTCTCAAACTCGATCACCTGGATGCGCGCGTCCGGATAGAGATCCAGCTCCGTGCGTAGCGAATCCAGCATCGCTGGGGTCTGACGCGTGTCGAAGTTCCTGACGAGCACAAAGAGCTCGCCGCGAGTCGCGCGTTCGGCCTGCGACTGCACGTTATAGTAGATCTTCGGGTTGCCGCGGCCAATATTCGCGTATACCGCCGCCACCGACTCGCGCCTGCCCACCACGCGCTCGGCAAAAGCCACCGCGGAGTCGGTCACGCTGAGCGCACTCCCTTCCGGCGCATTGACGGTAATCAGGAACTGTGGCGTGCCCGCCTTTGGGAAAAGCGAGAATCCGATGGAAGGAATGAGTGTCAGCGTGGCGACGAAGAGAGCGAGCGCCACCCAGAGCGTGCGTCGCGGACGGCCAAGCGCTCGATGCAGCAGCTTTGCATAGGTAGCGTCGATCGCGCGGTTGAGCGCCCGCATAAAGATGTTGCCATGCGCCTCGCTCTCTTCCTTGAGGAAGATCGCCGAGAGGAATGGAATGATCGTGATGGAAACAAGCAGCGACGCAAGAATGGTGAACACCACCGCCGCCGGCATCGAGCGAATAAACTTGCCGGCCGAACCCGGCAGCATCAGGACAGGAAGGAAGGCAAACACGAGCGTCGCTGTCGTGCCGAGTACCGCAACCAGAATCTGGTTGGTCCCCTTGATTGCCGCCTCGACCCGCGAGTGCCCCTCGCGCAACCAGCGCGCGACATTCTCCACCACCACAATCGAGTCGTCCACGAGCAGGCCAAGCGCAATCACGAATCCGACGATCGACAGCTGATTGATCGAGAAGCCAAAGACCTTGAGCGCCGTCATGCCGATTGCCAGCGAGAGCGGGATGGACACCATCACGATCGCCGAGGCACGGAAGCCGAGCGGCAGCAGGGTGAGGACCACCAAGGCGATGGCAATCAGGAAGTCGATCACCAGGCGCGAGAGGCGCTCCTTCACGTTGTTCGACTGATCGAACGGGCGCTCAAGCTTCACGCCCGCGGGGAGCGTAGCCTCGAATCGGTCAGCGGCGGCCCAGAGCCTGTCGCGCACCGCCATGATGTTCTGGTTCTCCTGCATCGAGGTGGTGATCCAGACCGCGCGGCGGCCATTCAGTCGCGCGATGGAGGCGGCGTACTGGTAGTCCCACTCAACCTCGCCGACATCACCGAGCCGCACGGTCGAGCCGGGAGCGCCACCAATGACCGTGTTGCGGATCTGCTCAATGGAGCGATATCCGCCGCTCGTCTTCACGTTGAAGCGGCGCACCCCCGCGTCCGCGCTACCGCCGGGGATGTTGAGTGACTCACTCCCCACAGCCTGCAGCACCTGCGACAGAGGAATCCCCAGCTGCGCGAGCCGCCCGGCATCGAGCGCCACGCGCGCCTCGCGGCGCGGGTAGCCCCACGTTTCCGAGCGCTTGACGCCAGGGAGATTCGACAACACCTCGCGAAGGGCACGCGCCTGCTTGTCCAGTTCGTGATACGGCGCCGTCTCGGACACCAGCGCAAACTGCGCAATGTTCACGTCCGACGGATTGATGCGCTGCACCGTTAGCACCGTGAGGTCCTGCGGGAGGCTGCTGCGCAGGGCGTTCACCTCGCGAAGCACTTCGTCGTACTTCCGATCCGCATCCACGGAGACATCGAACTCCGGGACAATCACGGCCAATCCGTCCTCGATCGAGGACTTCACGTCCTTCAGGCCCTCGAGCGCCCGGATTCGGTCCTCGATCGGATCCACAACCAACTGCTCCATATCCGTTGGACTCGCCCCCGGATACACCGCGGTGATCGGGTAAATCGGAATGGGAAAGGTCGGATCCTCCGCTCTCGGGATCGTCAGCATCGAGAACGCGCCCATCGCCAGCAGGGCGACAAACGACACCAGCATGAACTGGCGATTGCGAACGCTGAAGCCGACGATGCTCACGGGGTGGGCTCCGCTGCGGCGGACGTCACGACGCGAACGCGCGTGCTGTCGCTGAGGCGCGTGGCCCCCGCCGTTACCACTCGCGACGTCGTATCCACTCCGCCGGCGAGCGCTGCCAGACCGCCATCCATCCAAAGCACGCGCACGCGGCGACGCACCGCGCGCGTGCTATCGGCATTGAGCACGAAGATGGACGCCCAGCGGCCATCCACTTCAATCAACGACTCCGTCGGCACGGTGATTGCGGCCCTCCCAGCACTCGGCGTGAGCTGTGCGCGCCCAATCAATCCAGACGCCAGCGCGCGATTCGATTGGTTCACCGCGATTTCGATTTCATAGGTGCCCGTCATCGGCGACGCCGCCACACCCACGCGCTCCACTCTTCCACTGAAGGTGTCGCCGCCGTAGGCATCGAAGGTCACGCTCGCGCGCATCCCTTCGGTGATGCGCACCGCCTCGCGGTCAGCGGCCCCGGCCCGCAGCACGAGCCCACCGCGATCAATGCGCACGACGAATACGGGAGCACCTGGCCCCACAAGCTGCCCCGCCTCCACCTGGCGACGAAGAATCACTCCGCTCGCGGGCGCGCGCACTTCCGCGTACTGCTTGTTGAACTCTGCCGCACGCAACTGCGCCTCGGCCACTTGGAGCCCCGTGCGCGCATCCTCAAGCTGCGAGAGGGTCGCGACGCTGTCCTTCTGCAATGCTTCGACTCGCGTGAGATCGCGACGCGCCTTGTCGCGCCCTTCGCGCGCGGCCGAGACCGAGGACTCGATTTCCGTGAGCGACAGGGCCGCGAGCAACTGTCCCTCACGCACGCGGTCTCCTTCGTCCACCACGACGCTGGCCACGACGCCGCCAATCTTGAAGCCGAGGGGAATCTCCTCCTTCGCCCCAAGCGTGCCCGTCAGGATGATTGGCGGTTCCGCGGTGCGAAGCTGAGGGGCCGCGACGCGAACGGGAATCGTCGCGACGTCGTCGTTGGGCGGCGGTGTGTCGCCACCGCAGGCGAGCGCTGCCGTTGCGGTCAGTGCGAGAGCAAGAGTGCGATGCCGGCTGCGAGCAATAGCGCGAGTAAAAGTACGAGCGTTCACGGCTGGGTCCTCGGATAGAGCGCGGCCGCGCGATCAAGTTCGACACGCCGCAGGTAGTAATCGAAAGTCGTAAAGACGGAATTGAGCTGCGCGCCGGTGCGAGCGGTGCGCGCCTGGCTGAGTTCCAGCGGTGACGCGAGCCCTTCCTCAGCGCGACGGCTCACCAACTGCCAGGTACGTTCGGCGGCCTCGCGCTGCGATTCCGCCGTTTCAATGGCTTGGCGCGCGACCGCAGCGGCCTGCCACGCGAGGCGCACTTGCAACTCCACGCCACGGCGCGCGTCCTCGCCCTGCAACGTGTAGCGCTGCGCCTCGAGCTGCGCTTGCTGCACCCGCGCGCGATCGCGGCCGCCATTGAAGAGATTCCACGAGGCCACGACACTCACGAGCGCGAAGTCGGCATCGCTGTTGAAGCGATACTCATTGCCCTGCACGCCGTAGTCGAGTGCCACGGCGAGGTTCGGCAGATAGCTCCCCTGCGCCACCTGTCGCTGCGCATCCGCTGCGCGGCGTGCGGCATCGAGCGCGCGGAGCTCCTCGCGACGGTCCTGCCCCATCGCGAGTGCTTCTTCCAGCGTCGGGAGCGCATCGAGGCCGAGCGCCGAGGCTTCCACCATCTCCACGGGGTCAGTGATTGAGCGCCCGACAATCATGTTGAAGCTTTGCGAAGTGGCGCTCACCAACTGTGCGGCCTCGGCTTCGCGCTGTTGCGCCTCGCTGAGTTCGGCGCGTGCGCGCGAGAGTGCGTCAGGCGTCGCGCGACCCGCCGCAACCAATCGCGACATCACCCGCACCTGCTCTTCAAGCAGCACGCGCGTCGAGGCGCGCAGCTCGGCCAGCTTGAGTGCCTTTCCGTGGTTCACGTAGCCAGTGCGAATCTCCGCCGCGAGCGCGCGCTCGGCGGCACCGAAGCTCGCCTCCTGCACATCGCGCGCCGCCGTCGCCGCCTTGTAGCCGGAGTAGATCTCGGCTTGAAAGATTGGCTGCGCCACGCGCACCGCCGTCTCCTGCTTCAATGGAAGGCGAAGATCGATGTTCGTGGGAAACTGCGGCGCACCGATGAGTTGGTTCAGCGCCGCGAAAGCGGGATTGATCAACTCGCCGAGGTTCACCACCTGCCCGCTCACGTTGGTATAGCGCGCGTTCAGCGTGGCAGTGGGGAGGAAGTTGCCTCGGGCCTCGCGCAGGGCCGCCTCGCTGCGCGCGACGGCCAGAGCCTGTTGACGAATCGACAGGTTCTGCCGAAGACCCTGGGCGACATAAGCGTCCAGAGGCGCCTGAGCGCTCACGGAGAGCGGGAATAGGAAGAGGAGGAGTTTGCGCATGGACACGATGAGGAGCGAGGAGCGAAGGGAACGAGCGAGGAGCGAGAGTCGAAGATTTGAGGAAGGGAGGAAGGAGGAAGAGTTCTTTCATCCTCCATCCTCCATCCTTCATCGCTTTCTAGAGGTGCCCCTCTAGTTACGCCACAATAATTAGAGGGTTTCCTCTACTTGTCAAGAGTAGACGGAATCCTCTATTCTTCTGTCCGTATGGCGACCCCCACCCAACCCGCCCCGGCCGACCGCGTCCCGCGTGCCCCCCAACAGGAGCGCGGGCAGCGGCGCGTCGAGCAGATTCTCGACGCCTCGGAGTCGGTGTTCTCGGAGGCCGGGGTGGGGGCGGCCACGATGCAAATGATTGCGGACCGGGCCAACGCCTCCGTGGGGTCGCTGTACCACTTCTTCCCAAACAAGGAAGCGATCGTCGAGGCCCTCGGGGCCCGCTACGCCGACGCCGTCCGGCGCAGCAACGAGGAGGCGATGCCGCTCGCGGCGGTCCACCTCCCCGCCGAGGAGCTTTTCGAGCGAATTCTTCAGGCGCAGGTCGGGTTCATCGAGCGCACGCCGGCCTTTGATGCCGTCCACGATGCCGTGCACCGCAACTGCCCCGCCATCTACGATGCGCTGAATCAGGCACTCGTTGGGCATGTCGGACAGTTCCTCGCCCTGCGCTATCCCACGATGCCCGAGGCCGAGCGTGCCGCCTCGGCCATGGTCTCGGTGGCGACGGTGCATTCGGTGGTGGATCTCGCGAGCCGCATCCCGGCCGACTTCCGCGCGCTGGTGATTCGCGAAGCGCACGCGATGCTTGTGGCGCATTTTGGCGCCTTTGATGCGCGGTACGGGGCCTCGGCCACGCGCTGAGCCGCGACTCACGCATTTACAACGGCGCGAACTAAGCCGGACGCTTCGCCGTTAAATACTGCTGTGCTACCTGACGCCCTGACCCCCATTTTGCTCGGCGCCCTCCTCGGGCTCCGTCACGCGACCGACGCCGATCATGTCGTCGCGGTGACCACCATCATCGCCAACGAGCGGTCGTTGCTTCGCGCCGCGCGCGTTGGGGCGGTCTGGGGAGTCGGACACACGCTGACGCTCCTTCTGCTCGGCGGCGCAATCATCGCCTTTCGATTGGTGATTCCACCTCGCGTCGGGCTGGGGCTCGAGTTCGGCGTGGCAATCATGTTGGTGGGGCTCGGGTTCTCCAATCTTCGTCAGCGCGACGAAGACCGCCCGCCCAAACTCTCGCGTCCACTCCTTGTGGGCATCGTGCATGGACTGGCCGGCTCAGCCGCGGTCGCGCTGCTCGTGCTCGCCACGATTCGTGAGCCACTGGCGGCGGCGTTCTACTTATTGATGTTCGGACTCGGCACGATTCTCGGGATGATGTTCGTCACGATGCTGATTGCGGCGCCGGCGCTTTATGCCCGCGGACGATTGGCGAGAATGCAGACGGGGGTGCGCATGGCGGCGGGTGCGCTCAGCATTGTGTTCGGGCTCATTCTCGCGCGCGAGTTGATCGTGGATGGCGGACTCTTCTCCGCGATGCCGACGTGGGAACCGTACTGAGCGCGAAGTCGAAGCGCGGCGCGGGCGTGAAGAAGCGCCCCGCCTTGAAAGTCGCGCGCCGCAAGCCGGCCGCCGCGCCCAAGCTCGACCCCGTCGCCCTCAAGACTTTCGGCATCAAGCTCCGTGCGTGGTACCGTCGCAACGCCCGCGACCTTCCTTGGCGCAAGACGCGCGACCCGTACGCGATTCTCGTCAGCGAACTGATGCTGCAGCAAACGCAGGTGAGTCGCGTGCTCGACTTCTGGACGCGCTTCCTGCATCGCTTCCCGACACTTGAGTCACTCGCCGGCGCGAAGGAGAAACATGTCCTGGAGCAGTGGGCGGGGCTCGGCTATTATGCCCGCGCGCGCAATCTGCACAAGCTCAGCGTGAAGGTGGTACGCGAAGGGCCGCGCGCCTGGGGCGATGATACGACGGAGGATGCAGCGGATCATGGGCCGCGTGCGGTTCGTGGCGCATCGGCGCCCCTTCTGCCGTCCGACCCAGCCGATCTACGCAAGCTACCGGGCATCGGGGCATACACGGCCGGCGCTGTCGCCACCTTCGCCTTTGAGAAGCGCGCCGCCTTGGTGGACACCAATGTGGCGCGGGTCCTCACGCGGGTCTTCGCACGCAAACTCCATCCCAAGCGTGCGCGCGATCAAAAGGCGATCTGGGCGATCGCCGAGGCCACGCTTCCGCGCACCGGACGCGACAGCTGGACGCACAACCAAGCGCTGATGGAACTCGGCGCGCTTGTCTGCACCGCGCGCGTTGCGCGCTGCGAGATCTGCCCCGTGCGCTCGGTCTGCGCGACCTACGAGGCCGAGCCGATGGGCGCGCGTCCCTGGCGCTCCAGCTCACGCGCGTAACGGACCTCGGCACGCGCAAAGAGCGCACGGCACAGACGTCCGCGCAGGAATCGAGCGGCCAGACGCTGCGCCGCCGAAATACGCACCGGACGCATCGCCCAGAGCGCGATGGCGAGGCCAATCAGCACCGTCCCGATCAACAGCACGACCACCCCGGCCGGCGGAACTTTCTTGCCGCCACCCAACATGTCGGTCCGCATGCTCAAGCCGACCGGCTGACTGATCACCCCCAGCACCGCGGCAACGATGGCAAACCGGTTGCGTTGCTTAGTACGTGTGCGCTCCACCGGGTCGCTCAAGAGTTGTGTGCGGGCGCGCGCCGTCTCGCCAATGATGTCATCAACCGCCGTGACGACGTCAGGCGCCGTGAAGCCCTGCCTCACCACGAAGCGCACGCGCTCGAACGCCTGGAGGATGATGGCGACGATAATGGTCGTGAAGAGCAGCGCGATGACCGTGCGGCCCATGTCGTCGGTACTCGGCACGAACTGCATGAGGATGAAAAACACCACGCCAATCGTCAGCACGGTCTGAATCGACTGCGCCGTCTGCTGATGGAAGAGCCGAAGCAAGGGCGCGACCTCGCGGGTGCGCAGATGCAACTCATTGATGGCTTCGGCAAGCGCTTCACCCGTGTCAAAGCGGTCCTTGCGGTCCTTTGACAGCAGCCGTCCAATGAGATCGCCCAGTGGGCGCGGAAACTCTGGGCGCAGCTCACTCACCAGCTGCGGCGCCTGCGTCATATGAAGCATCAGCAGCCGATGCGCCGCCGTCGCCACGAACGGCGTGCGACCGGTCGAGGCAAAGAATCCAACGCACCCCAGCGAATACAGGTCGCTCCGTCCGTCAATCTCCTCAGCGGCCGCCTGCTCCGGGCTCATATAGTGCGGCGAGCCAATGGACTGGCCGACTTCGGTGAGCGCACTCGCGTCTTCACTCCGCGCGATACCAAAGTCCATGATGAGCACGCGGCCCGTACCCCGCTCAATCATGAGGTTGTCGGGCTTCACATCTCGGTGCACGATGCCGCGAGCGTGCGCATAACCGAGCGCCCACGCGGCGTCCTGCAGCAGTCGCGCGCAGTCCGCCTCGTCGTAGGGTCCAGAACGGGCGATGCGCTGCGAGAGCGTCTCGCCATCCACGTACTGCATTACGATCGCCAGCAGGTCGCCCTGCTCCTCGACGGCGTGCACGTGGACGATGTTGGGATGTGAGAGCGAGGCGGCCAGCTTGGCTTCCCGAACGAATCGTTCGCGAAGGACCTGATTGAACGCGAGGTCTGGCGGCAGGACCTTGATGGCAACGTGGCGATCAAGGCTGAGGTCGCGGGCAAGATAGACCGTGCCCATGCCCCCGCGACCGAGCTCGCGCTCAATCGTATACCGGCCGGCAACCATCTGCTCGAGGGAACGCTGGACAGGATCGGACATCTGACCAAGATGGCATCAATGACAGTGCGCGACAACCATACCGCGCGCCGACTACCTCCGCGCTGGAGCTGGCACCGGGAAGTACCGCTTCTGCGCCCAGAGCGAGACGTAGACCAGTGCAACCAGCACCGGCACTTCGATGAGCGGCCCCACCACTGCGGCCAGTGCCTCGCCCGACATGATGCCGAACGTTCCGATCGCGACGGCGATGGCCAACTCAAAGTTGTTGCCTGCCGCCGTAAAGCTGATTGAGGCCGTCGTCTCGTAATCGAAGCCCAGTTTTCGCGACAGCCAGAAGGCGAGCCCGAACATGACGAAGAAGTAGATCGTCATCGGCAGCGCCACGCGCGCCACATCCCACGGCGCCTCGATGATGCGATTCCCCTGCATCGCGAAGAGCAAGACGATGGTGTAGAGCAGACCTAGCAGCGCCGTCGGGCCAATGCGCGGCAGGAAGACCCCTTCGTACCACGCATTGCCGCGACGCTTCACCAACGTCCGCCGCGTGAACCATCCCGCGAAGAGCGGAATGCCGAGGAAGATGCCAACGCTCGTCGCGATGTCGAGCATCGAGATGTTCAGCGCCGCCTGCTCCGCGCCCATCCATCCCGGAATCAGTACTAGAAAGAGATAGCCGAGCAGCGAGTAGGTGAGGATCTGAAAGACCGAGTTCAGTGCCACGAGCACTGCGGCGATTTCGTTCGACCCGCAGGCGAGCGTGTTCCAGATCAGCACCATCGCAATGCAGCGCGCGAGACCAATCAGAATAAGGCCGTTGCGGTATTCGGGCAGATCCGCGAGAAAGATCCAGGCGAGCGAGAACATCACGAGCGGGCCCACGATCCAGTTGAGCACGAGAGAGGTCCCGAGCAGCTTCTTGTCGGTCGTGTACTTGCCGATCGTTTCGTATCTCACCTTGGCGAGCACTGGGTACATCATCCAGAGCAAGCCAATGCCAATCGGGACCGAGACGCCGGCGACTTGCACGGCATCGAGGGCGGCGCCGAGTCCCGGCCAGACGCGGCCGAGGCCGAGGCCAACTCCCATCGCCGCGAAGATCCAGATCGGCAGAAAGCGGTCGAGCGTGCTGAGCTTGGCGAGGACGGTGGGTTGCGTCACGGAACTGTTTCTGAAGGGGAGGAGCGCGCAACTTGCGTCTGCAGGAGTCAATACATATCGTATATCGCATAGCATATATATGGCAACCACCACCGTACCGCCAGCCACCCGCGCCACCCTCCAGAGCATTGCGATGCTGCACGAGGCCTGTGGCGACCCTTCGCGCCTGCGACTGATCAATCTCCTCGCTGGCGGGGAGCAGTGCGTCTGCGATCTTGTCGAACTCATGGGGGAGTCGCAGCCCTTCGTCTCGCGACATCTCGCGCGCCTCCGCGCGGCAGGAATCGTCGGCGTCGAGCGGCGCGGCAAGTTTGCCTACTACCAACTTCTCGAGCTCCCTGCCCCAACGCAGCGACAGCTCGATGCAATTCTCGAGGGACTCGCCGCCGCTGACCAGCGTCTGCGTCGCGAACGAAATGCCGCAGCCGCCTCGGCGGCCAAGCGCAGCGCCACTCCCTGCCAATAGGTCGCCTATGACGATCCAACTCGCGCTCATCTCCGATATCCACGCAAACCTGCACGCACTCGATGCCGTGCTCGCCGATATCGCCACGCGCTCGAACATCGCCGGCCGCTACCACCTCGGCGATCTCGTTGGTTACTACGCCTTCCCCAACGAAGTCGTCGCACGCCTTACCGATATTCCGGGAGTCGCCGGCAACTACGACTCGACCGTCGCGCACCACTACAAGCACTGCGGCTGCCGCTCCGAGAACCCGCGCCAGGAAGAGCTCGCACACGAGAGCTTCTCGTGGACATTGACCAACACCAGCGATGCTTCAAAGGCCGCACTCTCCGCCCTTCCCTTCCGACTCGACCTCAAGCCACTTGGCGGACACGTTGCCGGCCCCACGGTGATCCTGCTTCATGCGACGCCGACCAACAACTTGGTCTACGTCACCGAGGATCGCACCGACGACTTCCTGCGGAAGATGGCGACGCAGGCCGGCGCCAGCGCGGGCGACGTGATTGCCTTTGGCCACACGCACAAGCCCTGGCACCGCATGGTCGATGACATCCTCTTCGTGAACACCGGCTCCGTTGGGCGCCCCAAGGA
>JANLTT010000247.1:0-2975 GCA_031363115.1 Gemmatimonas sp. | reverse complement strand
ACGCGACGACGGTTGACACCAACTTCGAGCAGCGCGATGGCCACCTGAAGTCGGCTGACTTCTTTGACGTTGCTGCCTTCCCGACGATCTCGTTTGTCTCGACCAAGATCTCCGGCGTTGCCGGCGAGATCGTGG
Source organism: Gemmatimonas sp. (assembly GCA_031363115.1). Taxonomy (GTDB): domain Bacteria; phylum Gemmatimonadota; class Gemmatimonadetes; order Gemmatimonadales; family Gemmatimonadaceae; genus Pseudogemmatithrix. The sequence continues at coordinate 2,840 of JANLTT010000247.1, read as the reverse complement.
TTGTGGGCGACCTGACGATCCGCGGCGTGACCAAGTCGGTGACGCTCACCGGCGAGCTTGCCACCCCGATGAAGGATCCGTGGGGGCTGACCCGCACCTCGTTGAACGTGTCGGGCAAGATCAAGCGCAGCGAGTTTGGTTTGGTTTGGAACCAGGCGCTTGAGCTCGGCGGCGTGCTGGTTTCTGATGAAGTGAAGCTTTCGATCGAAGCGCAGGCGACGGCGAATGTGGAGCAGGCTGCGTAAGGTTGGGTTAGCTAGATGAAGGGGTAGAGTCCACCTCCATGTGGAAGCGCAGGGCCGGACCGCGTAAGGCGGGCCGGCCCTGTTTGTTTTGCTAGGTCTTCTTGCGACTCACCGGTTGCAGCGACCGGGCGCGGATGATGCGCCGCAGTGCTGCATTCACTGACCGGGCCGTTGGAAAGGCCTCGGCGACGTCGGGTGCGAGGACCACGAGACTCACACCTTCGGCGAAATGCTTCGCGTATCGACCACGCTCGCCGTTGCTAAAGTCATACTCGGCGCGCATCTCGTCGTCTGGAGCAGCCTTACGGGAGGTCTTCTTCATAGTTGCGCCGTTCGGTTTGGGTGGCTGGCCGAGCGCTGATGATTCGAATGTCGTCGTGATGCTAACCACGTGACGTATACCCCGTGTATACAGTCGTTCGCCACTTCTTTGCGGGCATCGCATGTGAAACGCGTGGCGCCGAAATCGGAGCGCATGGCTTCGGTGGCATCATCAGATCGTTGCGACCGTCCTCAACATCCAGCTGACTGAGCTAATCAATCGAACTGGGCTAACGATGAAAAAGCCCCGTTCGGCAAAGAATTGATGAGGTAGGAAGAGTGCGGCCGAAGAATACTTCGCCACTCACGCATTCCGCCGGCGGAAAGCGGGTGTTGCGCTCCCATGCCTAACTTTATATATTTCTCATGTCACAGAAGCCTGTGGTTTGGCTCGGGTCTTCGCTCCTTGATGTGCGGGCATTCCCACGGCTCGCGCGGCAGCGCATCGGCCGAGCACTTGATCTCGTTCAGGATGGCCATGAGCCACCCGATTGAAAGCCGATGCCGAGCGTGGGTCTGGGGGTTCGCGAGATTCGCGTGAAGATTGGCACGCAGTATCGCGTGCTGTATGTGGCGCGATACGCTGAAGCCGTGTACGTCCTGCATGTCTTTGAAAAGAAGCGCCAGAAGACATCCGAGCGAGATTTGACTCTCGGACGTAAGCGGCTCTCGATGGTTCAGAGAAGTTCAACGGAGAAAGCCCCATGAAACAGTCGCGTAGCCGCACAAGCACAAACGTCTTCGCACAGCTTGGGTTCTCGGCGGAGGAGGCGGAGAACCTCAAGGTTCGATCGGGTCTCATGACCCAACTCACGACTCTGATCGCGGAGCGTGGAATGACCCAGGAGGAGGCCGCGCAGATGCTGGGCGTGACGCAACCGCGGATCAGTGATCTCAAGCGCGGAAAGATTGAACGGTTCAGCATCGACATGCTCATCCTGCTGCTGACGGCGGCTGGCGCTGAGGTCCGGGTGTCGGTGAAGCGACCCAAGGCGATTGCCTAGGCGGCGATTGGGCGGATTATCTCGAAAGCTGGCGCCTGATATACTTCTTTGTAGTATACTGCATTGAAGTACAGCTACCCGCGCCCTGCCCCCCCGAATCGCAATCGACATGAAGCCAGCTCTCTTTGATGAACTCATGCAATCCATGCGCGAGATTCTCGACCACGCACAAGGAAAGCGCGCGCTTCGCACCACCATCCTGCCGCCACCGCCTCCAGAGGTCTCGGCCGCGGAAATTCGCGCCATGCGCGACGCCACGCAGGCATCGCAGGCCGTCTTCGCGCATTACCTGAACGTGAGCACGAAGCTCGTGCAGGCTTGGGAGAGCGGACGCCGCACCCCCGACGGTCCCGCGCTCCGTCTCCTCGAGTTGGCGCGCCGCGAGCCCCGGCTGGTATTCGGGGGAATGATCGGGACCACAACAAATGCGCGGATAAGCCAAGTGATCGCGAAGAAATCGACCGCCAAGAAGCTCACTTCCCGCCCCAAGCGATAGCGTCCCAGCCCCATCGCGCGTAACCTTCGCGGACCTCCCCCATCTATATGGAGTAGCCGCGCCGTGTCCCACCCCCGCACCCGTTCGCTCCTCGCTGGCCTCGCCGCCGCCGCGCTCCTAGCCCTCCCACTCGCGCTCGACGCCCAGGGAGCCAGCGGCCAAAACTCCACAACAGCCCGCAACAACGTCCGCACCCGATCCCTCGCGATCCGCAACGCGACGATCGTGGACGGCAACGGCACCCCGGCCCGCGGCCCCGCCGACATCCTCATCATCAACGACACCATCGCGCAGGTGGTCTGGCTCGACCCGGTCGCCCTCCGCGCCGGTCGCGCGCGACGCCCGCAGGCGGACGCCGAGATTGATGCGACGGGGAAGTTTGTTCTCCCCGGCCTGATCAATGCGCACGCGCATCTGCAGCACGATCGCGCGGGCTACCCGCAGCCCTACGATTACACGCTGCGCCTCTGGCTCGCGTCGGGAATCACCGCCTTCCGCGAAGTCGGCACGGATTCCAACCCCGGGCTCCTCGCGGTGCGCGCCGCACAGCGCGCCGGCACGATGATCTCGCCGCGCGCCTACGCCTATCTGCGATTCGGCAATGCGCGCACTCCCGCCGCCGCGCGTGAACGGGTGCGCATGCTCAAGGCGCAGGGCGCCGATGGCATCAAGATCACGGGACTCGATCGCGACATCCTCCTCGCGATGCTCGATGAAGCGAAGAAGGTCGGGCTGCGCGTTGCGCATCACGCGGGCGTGGAAGAAACAAACGTG
>JANLTT010000203.1:0-11883 GCA_031363115.1 Gemmatimonas sp. | reverse complement strand
CTCGACCCGTCGGGCGATTTCCTCTGCCAGCGACGCCATGCGGACATCGTCCACCTGCTCGGGCGTCACGGTCACTCGAATCTCCCGGCCGGCCTGGATGGCGAAGACCTTCTCCACCCCCTTGTAACTGGCGGCAATGCGCTCCAGGCCTTCCAGCCGCTTCACGTACGTCTCGAAGGCCTCGCGCCGTGCGCCTGGCCGCGACCCCGAGATCGCGTCGGCCGCTTGAACAAGGACAGAAACCTCGCTCTCGTGCGGGACGTCGTCGTGATGCGCGGCGATGCAATTGATCACCATCGGGTTCTCACCGTACTTGGTCGCCACCTCGACGCCCAACTGCACGTGCGTCCCTTCGTGCTCGTGCGTCAGCACCTTGCCAATATCGTGCAGCAACGCGCCACGCTTGGCCATCGCGACATCGAGGCCAAGCTCGCTCGCCATCATCCCGGCGAGGAAGGCGACCTCCTTGCTGTGCGCGAGGATGTTCTGCCCGTAGCTCGTCCGCCACTTCATGCGGCCAATCAGCTTGATGACCTCGGGATGCAGGCCATGCACGCCCACTTCATAGGCGGCGCGCTCACCCGTCTCGATGATGCCGGCGTCCACTTCCTTCTTGGACTTCTCCACGACTTCCTCGATGCGCCCCGGATGAATGCGGCCGTCGGCGACGAGCTTCTCGAGCGCCAGGCGCGCGACTTCGCGGCGCACGGGGTCGAAGCAGCTCACCACCACGGTGTCCGGCGTGTCATCAATGATGACGTCCACACCCGTCGCCAACTCAAAGGCGCGAATGTTGCGCCCTTCGCGGCCGATGATGCGGCCCTTCATGTCATCCTTCGGCAGCGCCACCGCGCTCGCGGTGATCTCGGCCGTGTGCTCGGCGGCGATGCGCTGCACCGCCAACGCCACGATCTTCTTGGCCTCGCGGTCCGCGTTGCGCTTGGCCGTCTCGCGGATCTCACGGATGCGATTCGCCGCGTCGGCCTGCGCTTCTTCCTCCAGTCGGCGAATCAGCTCGGCCTTGGCCTCGGAAGCCGAGAGCCCGGCGAGCTGCTCCAAGCGCCGACGCTCCTCCCCAACCATCTGGTCGAGTTCGGTCTGCTTTTCCTCGAGCTGCTTTTCGCGGCGGCCGAGTTCGGAGGCGCGACGGGCGACTTCCTTTTCCTTGCCGTCCACCATTTCGAACTTGCGGTCGGCCTGACCCTCGCGGTCGCCGACGCGCTTCTCTTCCTTCTCGATTTCCTCGCGTCGCTTACGGGCTTCCTGTTCCCAGGACTCCCGCACTTTCATGACCTCTTCCTTTCCGGAGAGGACGGCCTGCTTCCGCGCGGCATCTGCCTCGCGTTCGGCCTCGGCGACGATTTTCTTGGCGACCTGATCGGCTGCTTCACCGGCGGCGCGACGGGCGGCGTCCTCTGCGGCCCGACCGGACTTCTTACCAAACACCAACGCGACCGCGGATCCGGCGACTGTAACAACGAGGCCGATCGCGATCGCCACAAGCAGTGGCACAGTCATTTTTTATTCTCTCGTATTATGCAAGGCGGCCAGCCCGCGACCGATTCCGGAGGGAGGGTCTCGGACCCGCACAGTACGAGCAGTTCTTCGGGTGTTGGCCCGCCGGACCGGCGCCGACGTGGGGCGCGGGACGGGCGGGGCTAACTACCTAGAGCGCTTGCACCTACGAGTCCTCGTACCCACTCAAATCGGAAGCTACGGGTACCCCTCGCAAAAGGCAACGCAGAGGCGTCCGGGATTGAGGACGTGAGGAGTGACTGACCTCTCGGCTCGCTCTCCGACCGCCGTGTGCACGGGGCCGCGACCTACTGCGCCCGGAGCGCCTCCGAGGGTGCCACCCGACTCGCCCGAATGGCCGGAATCCAGCACGCGACGACCCCAATCATCGCCAGCAGCAAACCGACGCCCACCAGTGTGGCCGGATCGGTAGGTTCAACCCCGAAAAGCAGGCTCTGCATGTAGCGGCCGAGCGCCAACGATCCCGCGACTCCAATCCCGAGGCCGATGAGAACGAGTCGTCCCCCCTCGCTGAGCACCATGCGCTGAACCCGCCCGGGGGAGGCCCCGAGCGACATCCGGATGCCGATCTCGTTGGTCCGGACACTCACTGAGAAAGCCAGCACCGCCCCGATGCCGATCGCGGCAATGGCTAGGGCGAGCATCGCCAGGGAGCCGACCAAGAGGGCATTGAGCCGACGTGGCCCCACGCTCTCGTCCCGAATCTGGTCCACCGTCAGGACATTCTCGACGGGCTGTGCTGGGTCGATGGAGCGCACGATTGCTCGCGCGGTCTGCGCGAGTCCGCGCGGATCTACCTCCGAGCGAATCACGAGGCCACCGGTCGGGAAGTCGCCCTGGGCGAAGGGAGTGAAAACCGCCGGCACCGGAGCGGCATCAAGTCCGCCGTCCTTCGTGTTGCCGACCACCCCCACGACGGTGCGCCATTCACCTGAAATGCCGATGAAGCGCAGCACATCCCCCGTCCAGCCGACACGGCGGCCGACCGCGTCTACCCCCGGGAAGAGTCGGTCCGCCAAGGTCTGATTGATGATCACGACCTTCGTGCCGGCTTGGTCATCTCCCGCCGTGAAGTCGCGGCCGCTGAGCACGGTGATCCCCGCCGCGCGGAAGTAGTCGGGATCGGCCGTGCGATACTCCGCCGTCGGCGTCGCCTCTCCGGAGGCTACGGCGCGCCCCTCGGCCTTCACCTCAAGCTGAAAACCCGAGGTGCGCAACGGCATGTTGCTGCCAAGCCCGACAAGTTCAATGCCAGGAACGGAGGCGAGTTCGGTGCGCATGCGATCATAGCGCTGCACCAGCGCGGTCGGCGACGCGGCCTGCGTGAAATCGGCGGGCAGCTCCATCGTGAGGACGTTGGGCGCGACGAGTCCCGGATCTACCGCAGCGAGTTTCTGCATGGAGCGCGTCAGCAGTCCTGCGCCCGTGAGCAGAATGAGCGACACAGCCACCTGCGCCACCACGAGGAACTGCTGCATCCGCTTTTGCCCGCGGCTCCCGCCGCTGCGCGTGCCGCCGGCGCGGAGTCCGCTTCCCAGCGCGTCTTCGTCGCCAATGCGCGGCACGAAGGCGAGCAAGAAAGTGACCGCGAGGGCCAGCGCGAGCGTGAAGAGCAGTACGACGCCATCGACTTGGATCTCATCGGCCCGCGGGCTTACCCGCGCGGCAAACCGCGCGAGCATCCCGACCCCGGCGAAGGCCATCAAGAGGCCAAGTACGGCGCCCGCGAGTGCGAGGACGGCATTCTCCACAACGAGCAAGCGACGGAGCCGCGCCGTCCCCGCGCCGAGCGCGGCCCGCACGGTCATCTCATGCTCGCGACGCACGCCGCGCATCAGTGTCAGGTTCGCCACATTCGCGCACGCGATGATCAACACGAAGCCGGCCACCCCCACGAGCAGCCAGAGGGTGCGCTTCGCATCCTGCCCAAGCACTTCCTGCAGCGGCGTGATGGTGACCTTGTAGCCCGCCGCGGTGGGATAGATCTCGGGATTCGCCGTGTGTACGCGCGCGGTAATCATTGCCACCTCGGCGCGCGCCTGCTCCACCGTCGTCGCGGGATCCAACCGCGCAATCATCTCCGTCATGCGATGCGTGCGTCCATTCTCCATCAGCGCACTCACATGGTGTTCGCTGACCGACATGTTCATGAGCGCATCAATGCGCCCCGGGAAGAAGGGGGCGGGCTGCAGCACCCCGATCACTTCCACCTGCCTACCCGCGACGCGGAGCTGCTTGCCGACGAGCGTCGCATCGCTCGCGAACTTTGTCACCCAGTAGGCATGGGAGAGCATGATGACGGGAGCGGCGCCGGCACCGTCGTCCGCGTCAGTGAAGGAACGTCCGAGCACCGGACGAAGCCCCATCACCGAGAGATAGTTGCCGGTCACGAGCCCGACATCAACCTGTGTTGCCTCCTCGTTGTGCACGAGGTTGAGCGTGAGTGGCGAGTACTCGGCGATCTGCGCGAGCGCCTTCGACTGTTCGCGGAAGTCGTTGATCTCGGGGACCGAGAACGCGACGTTGCTCGCCCCCTGCCCCTCCGCCGATTGGCGGAGATACATCAGCCGCGCACCGTCCGCGTGCGGCAGTGGCTTGAGCAACACCCCACGGACGACGCTGAAGATCGCCGTGTTGGCGCCAATGCCGAGTGCCAACGTGAGGACGACCGCGACGGTGAATCCGCGGGCATGCCAGAGGCTCCGGAGGACGTATCGGAGGGAATGGAGCATAACGGCGACTCGGGGAGAGGTTCTCGCGAAGGTAGCGCTCGACGCCTCGACTTGCGACTACCGCTCGACGGCGGGGATTCCGCCCGGGACGGTGGCGCGCTTGGCCGGTGGCAGCCAGCGTCGGAGCTCTCCGCTCAACGACCGCATCCGCTCGGCCACCTCCGCCTGCCGCTCCCGCTCCGCGAACAGCTCGTCGGTGATGCTCATCGCCGCGAGAATCGCCGCCTTTCCCGGATCTGTGATGGCCGGATTCTCCAGCACCTTTCGGATGGCGGTGTCCACATGTTCGGCGATCGCCCGGGTGTGTTCCGGGGACACGCTGGAACGAATCGTGTACTCCTCGCCGACAATCTTAACCCGCGTCGAATGCACGCTCACGCGTCACCCCCAAGGACATGTTGTTGACGCAGGAACCGGGCGCGATCAATCATCGACCGGGTCTTCTCGGCCGCCTCGGCGAGCCGCTCGCGCAACTTGGCGTTCTCCGCCTCCAGTTGGGCCAGGCGCTCCTCAGCCGTGGCATCCCCGCCGGGAGCGTTGCCGAGGGCCTTGAGCCGCGCCTCGGCCGTCTGGGCACGTTTCCGGAACGTCGAGAGCTCCTCGCCCAGGTTGCGGACGAGAATCTCGAGCTCCGCGAATGCAGCGGCGGAATCAGCCCGTGCGGGGTCGGACACCAAGATCTCCTTCGAGGGATTTGAGGAGCTGCGCGCGACGGCCCTCGAGCTCCTTATCGCGAAGCGTGCGCTCCGGATGGCGGAAGGTCAAACGCCAGGCCAACGAGCGCATCCCCTCGGGGACGCCGGCGCCACGGAACTCATCGAACAGGACGCAGCGCTCAAGCAGTTCGCCGCCCGCCGACGTGAGCACTCGTTGCACTTCGCCGGCCGGGGTCGATTCCGGAACCAGCAGCGCCAGATCGAACTCGGCCGCTGGGAAGGTCGGGATCGGCCTGAAGCGCACCGGGCCACGCGGGATCGACGGCTTCTCGATCCCAGGCACCACCATGCTCACCCGTTTCTTGGCGCCATGCGCATGCTGCCCCTTGGGCGCCACCGCCGCATTGGGCATTTCGCCGAGAGTGAGTTCCACACCAAACGCCTCGCTCGCCCAGACGGGGGCATCGAGACGCACGAGAATCACGCGGCCGATGCGCGCCGCGCCGGCCATGATGTACCAGAGCGCGTGTTCGTCGCCGGGCTCGATCTTCACCGGGGCACCCAGGAAGGCCGACTCGGCGAGGGTCGAGGCGAGAGACTTCGCATCCCACGCATCGAAGACCGGGGGCTGCGGGTCGGTGAAGTGCGATGGCCGACGCTGCCCCATCACGAGGAGCGCGGCACGCACCTCCTCGAGCGGCGATCCGCCGGGACGCGCCACGAACACGCTTCCCACCTCGAACAACCGCACATTGCCCTGCATGCGATTGAGATTGTACTCCGCGCGCATTGCGAGCGTGTCGAGGATCGTCGAGCGCAGGAAGGGCTCATCCTCGGCGAGCGGATTCTGCACCCGCACGAGGTTCACGGTATCGTTGGCCGGCCCGCGCCCCGAGGTGAACGGCAAGGGCCGCACCTCGTGCAGTCCGGCGGTCACGAGCGCGTCGCGCACGCGGCGATACGCCGTCCAGAGCGGGTGATCAGGGACCGTGCCCGGACGCGCGCCCGTGAGCGCATCGGGGAGGCGATCAAAGCCGCGTAGGCGAGCGATCTCCTCAATCAGGTCCACATCGCGCGAGACATCGTGTCGCCAGCTCGGCGGCGTGACCTTGAGCAGGTCGCCATCCACCACGACTTCAAAGCCGATGCTCGCCAGCAGCTGCGCGCACTCCTCGCGCGGCACCGCTTCGCCGAGGATGCGCGCGACCCGCGCGATACGGAGCATCACTGGGGCACGAGGCGCCGGCGGACGACCAACGTCAATCAACGCATCCACGTGGCCACCACTCACCAGCGCAATCAAGGCCGCGCCGAGCTGCAGTGCCTGTGCGACCATCGCGTCATCAATGCCCCGCTCAAAGCGATAGCTCGCATCGGTCGAGAGCCCGGCGCGGCGACGCGTGATGCGCACGCGCTGCGCATTGAAGCTCGCGACCTCGAGCACAATGTCAGTGGTCGCATCCGTCACCTCGGAGGCGCGCCCGCCCATGACGCCGGCAATCGCCGTCGCGTGCCTGGCATCGGCAATGACGAGCATCTCCGGGTCGAGCGTGCGTTCCGTGCCGTCGAGGGTAACGAGCTTCTCTCCCGCCTTTGCGCGCCGCACGACGATCGTCCCGCCGACGAGCTTCGCCTTGTCGAAGGCATGCATCGGCTGGCCGAAGCCATGCAGCATGTAGTTGGTGGCGTCGACCACGTTGTTGATCGAGCGTCCCCCCACGGACTCCACCGCCGCCTTGAGCCATGGCGGACTCGGGCAGACCGTCACCCCGGAGATGATTGCCGCGGTGTAGTGCGCGCAATCGCTGGAATCGTCCACGTGCACCTTGAACCCATTCGCGCTCGCCTCGTGCTGGCCATGCGCAACGGTCTTCGGAACGTCGGGGAGATCCACCAGTTCCGGCGGACCGGTGAGCTTGGCCCCGGTCAGCGCCGACAGCTCACGCGCCACCCCGAGTTGCGACAGCAGATCGGGGCGATTCGGCAACACATCGAGCACGAGTCGCACATCGCCGAGCGGAAGCACCGTGAGGAGCGGGGTGCCCGGCGGCGCGTTCGTGGTGAGCGTGTAGATGCCGTCGTGGTCTTCGCCGAGCCCAAGCTCGCGCGATGAACAGAGCATGCCATTCGAAGTGAAGCCGCGAATCTTGCGCTTCTCGATCTTGAGCCCGCCGGGCATCACCGTGCCGGTGCGGGCGAAGGGATACATCGCCCCCACGGTCACGTTGGGGGCGCCGCAAACGACCTCCAGCAGCTCGCCGCTCCCGTCGTCCACCTTGTTGAACGAGAGCTTCGTCTCCGGGATCTTCTCGCTCTCGACCACGCGCGCAATCACGAACGGGACGAGTTCCGCGCGCAGCGTCTCGAACCCCTCGACCGTCGCCACATGCGCAGTGAGGAGGTCACGGACCTGTTCCGCCGACTTGCCGTGCGGCACGAGCCGCGCGAGCCATTCGTGGGAGAGATTCATCGGCGCGCCTCGGCGCCGGTGCTGAACGATCTATTCATCGGCCGAACTGCTCCAGGAAGCGCACGTCGGAATCGTAGAGAATGCGAATGTCGGGAATGCCGTGACGCGAGATGGCGGTACGCGCCGGTCCCATGCCGAAAGCCCACCCCGTGTACTTCTCACTGTCGAGCCCCGCGGCCTCGAGCACCGCGGGATGCACCATGCCGGAGCCCAGAATCTCGACCCACCCCGACTGCTTGCACACGCCGCAGCCATTGCCGCCGCAGACGCCGCACTGCACGTCCATCTCGGCGCTTGGCTCCGTGAACGGGAAGTAGCTCGGACGGAACCGCGTCTTGGTATGCGCACCGAAGTAGCGACGCGCGAAGTGCGAGAGGGTCGCCTTGAGGTCAGCGAAGCTCACCCCTTCGTCCACGACGAGCCCCTCGATCTGCGCGAACATCGGCGCATGCGAGGGATCGAAGAAGTCGCGACGATACACGTTGCCTGGCGCGAGGATGCGCACTGGCGGCGGATACTGCTGCAGCGTGCGCACCTGCACGGGCGAGGTGTGCGTGCGCAGCACCTGCTCGGCGCCGAGGTAGAGCGTGTCGTGCATATCCATCGCGGGATGGTCCGCGGGGAAATTGAGCGCGCCGAAGTTGTACCAGGAGTGTTCGGCTTCCGGCCCGAGGGCGATGGTGAAGCCGAGCTCGCGGAAGATCTCCACGACTTCGTCGATGACGAGTGAGACCGGATGCACCGTGCCGCGCCAGCGATCGCGCGATGGCATGGTGGGGTCGAGCTTGGGGCCCTTCTCAGCGGCGACGGCCGCGAGTTGCACGCGACGCGCCTCGAGCGCTTCCTCGAGCGCGACCTTTACGCCGTTGGCACGCTGTCCGGCCTCGCGGCGCTCTTCCTTGGCGAGTTCACCGAGCGCATTCATGATGGCGGTGAACTCACCCGCCTGTCGCCCGACCAAGGCGTTGCGGACCTCGGTCCACGCGTCCATGCTCTCGACCGCGGTGATGCGGGAGGGGGCGCTGGATTCGAGTGCGGTGAGCTTGCTGAGGAAGTCTGCGAGGGTCATTGAACTGCAGATGTGAGTTGGGAGTTGTGAGTTGTAAGGTAACTGCCACGGCTCTCGGCGGCGATGCATCCGCGCAAGCAAAACGGCGGGCACCGACCTAGTCAGCGCCCGCCGTTCACTACCCACTTCCAACTACCAACTCACATCTGCAGTTGCCTTACTTGGCCGCAGTGGCAAGGGCAGCACGAGCCTTTTCAGCCAGGAGCGTAAAGGCAGCCGGCTCACGAACCGCCAGGTCCGCCATGATCTTGCGATCCACTTCGACGCCAGCGGACTGGATGCCGTTGATGAAGGTGGAGTAGGACATGCCGTTCAAACGCGCAGCGGCGTTGATACGCATGATCCAGAGCTTGCGGAAATCGCGCTTCTTCGCCTTACGGTCCCGATACGCGTAGACCCAGCCCTTCTCAACGGTTTCCTTCGCGGCCTTCCACAGCTTGGAGCGCCCACCAAATGCGCCCTTCGCGGCCTTCATGATCTGCTTTTTGCGCTTGAGGCGCACAACGTTTGACTTGACGCGTGGCATGGTAAGGTCTCCTTAGGCCTGAAGCAGGCGCTTGAGATTCTTCGCCTCGCCGTTGGTCGCGACGATCGTCGGACGGCGCAGGTTGCGCTTCCGCTTCGACGTCTTCTTGGTGAGGATGTGGCTCTTGTAGGCCTTCAGGCGACGCACCTTCCCCTTCGCGGTGACGGAGAAGCGCTTCTTGGCGCCCTTATGGGTCTTCATCTTCGGCATTAGTCCGCCTTTCTCACTTCGGCGTGAGGATCATGGTGAGAGCCTTCCCTTCGAGCTTCGCCGACGTCTCAACCTTCGCGACATCAACGAGCGCTTGAGCGACTCGTTCGACCACGGCCATACCGAGCTCGGGATGAGCAATCTGTCGGCCGCGGAACATCAACGTCACCTTCACCTTGTTGCCGTCTCCGATAAACCCACGAGCCTTGTTGGTCTTCGTGTCGAAGTCGTGCTTCTCGATGCCGGGACGGTACTTCACTTCCTTGAGCTGGATCACGTGCTGCTTCTTCTTCGCCTGTCGCGCCATCTTGGCCTGCTCGAACTTGTACTTGCCGAAGTCCATGATGCGGACCACCGGCGGACGAGCCAACGGAGCCACCTCGACCAAGTCGAGTCCGGCCTCCACAGCCATTGTTAGCGCCACATCCACTTCAAGCACCCCCAACTGCGCGCCATCAGCGCCGATTACGCGGACCGGCGAGATACGAATCTGCCGATTGATGCGGGGGCCTCGCTTTGTGGTATCCTGAATACGACGACTCCTGACGAAGGGAAAAACAAAACGCGAACCCCGCATTCGGAGTCCGCGTCAAAGACAACACCGCCCGGCATGCGCCGTGCGGAGTGGCTTCTCGAGACTCCTGCAGCACAGCGCTTCACGAGGAAGCAAGGCCAGAGGGTGGGATGAGCGCCCGCTCATCCGCTTTCTATATTATCCCCAAAGCTAGACGGGGGCGGGGTTTAGGTCAAGGGCGGAGTCAAGGGGATGAAGGTGGGAGGATGGAGGGGGCGAGGCCGTACGGCCTCGCCTCTTTCATCCTCCATCCTTCATCAGCCCTTCAGGAACTCATGGGCCTTCGCGCCGATCTGGATCGTGCCCCAGCTATTCGTCGCGTCATGCTCAAAGACCACCAGCCAGCCCCCCTCCACCACGTCCTTCCAGAGCGCTCGCTTGCTCTCCAGGGTGAGCAGCGGCTCCACGTCGTACCCCATGATCCACGGCAGCGGTACATGGGCGGCCGTCGGGCAGACATCGCCCAAAAAGACCGCCGTCTCCCCCGCACTCTCAATCACGATGCTTTGGTGGTTCGGCGTGTGGCCCGGCGTGTGGCGCATTCGGATGCCCGAGACCAGCTCCAACCCCTGCTCCACCAGTTCCAGCTGCCCCGTGGCCTTCAGCGCATCCCAGTTCTTGGGGAAGTAGCTCGCCCCGGTGCGCTCGTTGGTGTGGGTCGCATACTGCATCTCGCCGGCATGCACCAGATAGCGCGCATTGGGGAAGGTCGGCACGATCGCGCCCGTCTCGTCAATCGACGTGTTCCCCCCAGCATGATCGAAGTGCAGGTGCGTGTTGATCACCACTTTCACATCAGCCGCAGTGAACCCCGCCGCGGCCAGCGCCGCATGCAACATCGTGCGATGCCCCGGCACCTCCGCCTCAACGCCGTAGATCTCGTGGAACTTGGCGTCCTCCTTGTTGCCAAGTCCCGTATCAATCAGCACTAGTCCATCCGGGTGCTCTACCAGGAGGCAACGCATCCCCATCTGAATGCGATTCTTCGCGTCCGCCGGGATGCGCCGTTCCCACAGCGTCTTCGGCACGACGCCGAACATCGCGCCGCCATCGAGCTGCTGCCCGCCGGCCTGCAACGCGTGGATACGGAGCCCGCCGAGCAGGCGCGATTCAAGAAGTGGAGTGGGCGCGGTCATGGTGCGGGAATCTAGCGCAGTGATTGTGCCCCGGTTTCTCGCAGCCTGACGCGCTGAGATTCGGCGCGTTGCAGAACGCCGGCGATTTTCTTGCGAGCATGGGCCCCGATACCGCAACCCAGGCCACTACACGCCGTCGGCCCCGTCGCTCCACCGCGGGCTCGCCACACGCTTCGCCTTCGCCGTGCGCTTGGAGAGCAGCGCATCGAGTTCGCCCCAGGTGTGCACTCCTTGGTGCGACGCATCGCGCAGCAGCCCCAGCAGCACCTCGGCCGTGGCGAGCGCATCCCCGCTCGCGCGGTGGCGGTCCGTGATGGACACACCATAGTGCGCGCTCACGGCCTCGAGATTGCGCCGCGGCAGATGCGCGAGGAGCCGCCGCGAAAGCCGCACGGTGCAGAGCTGCGCCGTGACGAGGGTGCCAAGCGGCGTCGGTGCGATGCGTCCGAACTCGAAATCGAGAAAGCTGAAGTCGAAGCGCGCATTGTGCGCCACAAAGACCCGCCCCACGAGGTGCGCGGCGAGCTCCCCGGCGATGTCCTCGAAGCGCGGGGCGCCGCGGACCATCGCGTCGTCGATCCCCGTCAGCCGAGTGATGTGCCAGGGGATGGGCCGCCCGGGATTAATGAGGGAGTGAAAGGCGAGCTCGATCCGATCCCCGTCCACATGGACCGCCGCGACCTCGGTGACGCGGTCGCTCCCCCCAGCCTGCCCGCCGGTGGTTTCGACATCCACGACCACGAAGGGGAGGGTGTGCAGTTCCATGGCGGGGAATCTAAGAAGCCCTCCCCCATTGAGCCTTTGGTGTCGCCCAACTAAGCTTGTGAAGGATTTCACAAGCCCATGCACTCCCCCATCAAGCAGATCGCCGAATCCACCATCCGCCGCCTCTCGCTCTACCTCCGTTTCTTGGAGGAGTTCGAGGCCCGCGGACAAGCCACCGTCTCTTCCGGCGAGCTCGCGCGCTCGGGGGG
>JANLTT010000132.1:0-8336 GCA_031363115.1 Gemmatimonas sp. | reverse complement strand
GGGTTTATCCATGCGGTCTCCCAACTGTTTTATTCTGAAGCCACGGCCGAGCAACACCTACCGCACACCTTGGTTGATGGAAGGTGGTTGTCGTATCAAATAAGCGGCGCCCCGCTCGCGAATGCCGCGCGGGGCGCCTCTTTCATCCTACATCCTTCACCCTACATCCCGATTAATACATCCCGCCCATGCCGCCGCCCTGGCCACCGGCCGGCGCAGAGGATTCCTTCTCGCGCTTCTCGACGATGAGGCATTCCGTCGTGAGGAGGAGCGAGGCGATCGACGCGGCGTTCTGCAACGCCGTGCGCGTCACCTTCGTCGGGTCAATGACGCCGGCGAGGACGAGGTCCTCGTAGATGTCGGAGTACGCGTTGTAGCCGAAGTTCTTGTCCTTCAACGCGCGGACCTTCTCGACGACGATCGAGCCTTCACCGCCGGCGTTCTGGACGATCATGCGGATCGGCTCCTCGATCGCCTTGCGGATGATGTCGACGCCGATCTGCTCGTCGGCATCGAGCTTGAGGCTCTTGAGCGCGGACTGCGCGCGGATGAGCGCCACACCGCCGCCCGGGACGATGCCTTCCTCAACGGCCGCGCGAGTCGCGTGGAGCGCGTCCTCGACACGGGCCTTCTTCTCCTTCATCTCGCTCTCGGTAGCGGCACCGACGTTGATCACGGCCACACCGCCCGCGAGCTTCGCCTTGCGCTCCTGGAGCTTCTCCTTGTCGTAATCGCTCGTGGACTTCTCGATCTGGGCGTCGATTTCCTTGATGCGGCCCTTGATCTTGTCGGCCTCACCGTGGCCATCGATGACCGTCGTGTTGTCCTTGTCGATGACGATGCGCTTCGCGCGGCCGAGGTCCGTGAGGACCGCGTTCTCGAGCTTGAAGCCGACGTCTTCGGAGATGACATTGCCCTTCGTGAGGACCGCGATGTCCTCGAGCATCGCCTTGCGGCGATCGCCGAAGCCCGGCGCCTTGACGGCGCAGACGCGGAGCGTGCCGCGGAGCTTGTTCACGACGAGCGTGGCGAGCGCCTCACCCTCGATGTCCTCGGCGATGATGAGCAACGGCTTGCCGGTCTGCGCGACCTTCTCGAGGACCGGGAGCAGGTCCTTCATGGAGGAGATCTTCTTGTCGTGGATCAGGATGTGCGCGTCCTCGAGGACCGCTTCCATCTTGTCCGGATCGGTGATGAAGTACGGCGAGAGGTAGCCACGGTCAAACTGCATGCCGTCCACCGTCTCGAGCGTCGTGTCGTGGCCCTTCGCCTCTTCCACGGTGATGACGCCGTCCTTGCCGACCTTTTCCATCGCTTCCGCGATGAGGTTGCCGATCTCGGGATCGTTGTTCGCCGAGATCGTGCCGACCTGGGCGATTTCCTTCTTGCCGCTGGTCGGAACGGAGAGCTTCTTGAGCTCCTCGACGATGGCCGTCACGGCCTTGTCGATGCCGCGCTTGATGGCCATCGGGTTCGCGCCGGCCGTCACGTTCTTGAGGCCTTCGCGGAAGATCGCCTGCGCGAGCACCGTCGCGGTCGTCGTGCCGTCGCCGGCAAGATCGGAGGTCTTGGTCGCGACTTCCTTCACCATCTGCGCGCCCATGTTCTCGATCGGATCGGAGAGCTCGACTTCCTTCGCGACCGTCACGCCGTCCTTGGTGACCGTCGGGGCGCCGAACTTCTTGTCGATCACGACATTACGACCCTTGGGGCCGAGGGTAACCTTCACCGCCTCGGCGAGCTGATCGACGCCGCGCTTGAGAGCTGCGCGTGCCTCGACATTGAAATGCAGTTCCTTAGAAGCCATGTCTTAAGTACCGATGAATGATGGAGGATGTTTAGCTGTGAACAATCGCGAGGATGTCGCTCTCGCGGAGAATCAGCAGCTGCTCGCCTTCGATGGTGACTTCGGTGCCGCTGTACTTGCCGTAGAGCACCTTGTCGCCGGCCTTCACTTCCATCGCGACGCGCTTGCCATCCTCGGTACGACCCGGGCCGACCGCGATCACTTCACCCTGCATCGGCTTTTCCTTCGCCGTGTCGGGGATGTACAACCCGCCGCGCATCGTCTCGGTCTCTTCGGTGGCCTTCACAACCACGCGGTCCGAAAGGGGCGCGACCTTGTGGGCGGCTGTCGTCTTTGCTGCCATAGGTATCCGTCCTCCTGCTACTGGTGATGTGGTGAGTTGTCACGAGGGTCTTGGCGTGCTGGCACTCAATACGACAGAGTGCTAACAACACTGAAGATTACCTGCAAACACAGTGCCAGTCAACTCAGCCACGAATCCGCAGGAAATGACCTAAAGACAAGCATTCCAACAGGTTATGAGCCTGCCAGCTTGTCAGAACGACAACGGTCCCGAGCCATTCCTGCACCCGGGACCGCCAGTCTGACACGTGTCCAAAACGCCGACCTGCTCGCTGCTGCGGGCCCCACCGAGCCTCGGCCAGCCCCCGCTCAATCCGGCTACCGTCGCGCCAGCATCTCGTGGGCCATCCGCAGCCCCTGCAGCGTGAGATCCGGCTCCACCAACTCGATCACGGGACAATGCGGCTGAATTACCGTCGCCAGTCCGCCGGTCGCCACCACCTTCGGACGACCGCCACCGGGCCACGACGCGATGATGCGCCCGACGATTCCCGTCACCGAGTCCGCCGCGCCAAAGACGACGCCCGCGCGAATGCACTCCTCCGTGCGCGTTCCAATCACCTTCTCGGGTGCTTGCAACTCCGTCGCGGTCAGCTTCGCCGTCCGGCGAAACAGCGTCTCGGCCGATGTGCGAACACCGGGCTGAATCACCCCGCCCAGGAAGACGCCATCCTTGGTGATGCAGTCGTAGGTCGTCGCGGTGCCAAGGTCCACCACAATGCAATCGCTGCGATACATCCGGCTCGCCGCCAACGTGTTGATGATGCGATCCGCACCGACGGTCATCGGCTCATCCACCGCGAGCGTGATGCCGAGCGGTGAACGCGCATCAACGATCACAGCCTTGACCCCGCTCAGCCGCTCGGCGGCCTCGGCCAAGGCCGTTGTCACGCCGGGCACCACGGAACCAATGGCGGCCCCGGTCAGCTTCACGCCGCTGCGGCCAGAAGCCGAGAGCAGGTTGTGCAGCAGGAGATGCACTTCATCCGGCGTGCGCGAGGCTTCGGTCGTGACGCGCCAGTGCGCCACGATGCGTTCCCCCTCCGCGAGACCGAGCGTGGTCTCCGTGTTCCCGACGTCAGCGACAAGCAGCATGCGTTGCCCTCATGAGAGAACGAGCGATCCGGATCGAAATGAAGTGAGCCCAGCCGGCGATTCCACGAGCAACTCGCCGTCGGCCGAAATTCCGCAGGCCGTGCCTATGCCTGGGGATGATACACGGCGTCCATGCGTCAGGTCGCGCTCGGCGAATTGCGCCAGTTCATGCGCGCTGAGCGGGCCCCGTGCGAAGGCCGCCGCACGGAGCGCCGGCACGATTTCACCGATGACGGCGAGCGCATCGGCACGGTGCAAAGCAGAAGTCGGAAGATCGCCCAACGCTTCCACCAAATTGACACCGATGCCGATCGCCACCCAGTCGGGCCGCTGATCACGCCAGCGCGCTTCGATGAGCACACCCGCAAGCTTCGCGTCATTCACGTAGAGATCGTTCGGCCACTTGAGACGTACCGGCCCGTTGGACCATCGCTCGAACACCGGAGCAAGCCGCAATCCGACGCGGAGCGAGAGCACCTCGAGCCCGGCGGCATCCGCTGGGCGTTCGATCAGCGTCATCCAGATGCCAGCGCGTGGCGCCGAGCGCCACCGGTTGCCGCCGCGTCCACGCCCCGCCTGCTGCTCCTCCGCCAAGACAAGTGTCCCCGCGGGCGCACCCTCCGTGGCGAGTGCATGCGCGGCGTCCATTGTGGACCCAAGCGTTTGCTCGGCAACAACGCGTGGCAACGCTAGCGCATGCGCCAGCGCCTCCGCATCGTGTCCGAACCAGGTCACCAGCCGCCTCGCGTGGCAATCAGCCCGAGAATGACGGCGCCGAGGATGAACCGATAGACGGCGAAGACGGCATAGCTCTGCGTGCGCACAAATCGCAGCAGCACGGAGATGGCGAGCCAACTGCTCACGGCCGCCGCGACGATCCCCGCGAGGAGCGGGATACTCACCCCTTCCCGCACGGCGTCAGGCACCTTGAAGATGATGGCCGCCGAGATGATTGGCAGCGACATCAAGAATGAAAAGACGGCGGCATTGCTCCGGTCAAAGCCGAGCGCGCGGCCCGCGGTCATCGTGCTGCCGGAGCGCGAGACTCCTGGCACGAGTGCGAGGCACTGCGCGAGTCCGACGAGCACGGCATCACGCCAGGTCATCACCTCGCGCGTGCGGGTCGTCGGCGCCTTGGCGTCCACGATCCAGAGCACCGCACCCATCACGATGAGCATGATGGCGGTGATGATCGGCGCGCGAAAAACGGTCTCGGCGAGCTCCTCAAGCAAGAGCCCGGCGATGCCCGCGGGAATCGTTGCGATGATGATGAAGAGCGCTTGGCGCGAGCCGTCATCAACCGGGCGGCGATTCACGAGCAGCGTGACGCCGCCGCGAATCAGGCGCGCCCACTCGGCGCGGAAGTACCAGATGAGGGCAATCAACGTGCCGATGTGCAACGCGACATCGAAACCCAGGCCGGCGGGCTGCCATCCCATGACCCAGGGGGTCAACGAGAGATGCGCGGAGCTCGAAACGGGGAGAAACTCGGTCAACCCCTGTAGGGTGCCGAGGATGATGGCTTGCCAGAGAGAGGGCTCCTGCATATCCGGAAAGGTAAGCCGCGCCTACCGCTATCGGACAGCCGCGAGCGCCTCTTCGTACAGCTTTTCGTACCGGGCCACGACATCCGCGGTGGCAAAGCGTTGGCGTGCATCTGCCGCGGCCGCCTTTGACGCCACTGCCCACTTCGCAGGTTCGAGATACGCGAGCGCGGCCGCGGCCATCCCCTGCACATCGCCGAGGGGGAGCATCTCGCCGGTCATTCCGGGAATCACGACATCGGAGATGCCTCCCACGCGCGAAGCGATGACCGGTACGCCGCTGGCCAGAGCCTCGAGGGCGCTGAGCCCAAAGCTCTCCGTCTCGGACGGGAAGAGATAGATGTCCGCGGCCGCGAGAAGCGGGGCGACATCGTCAATGCGCCCAAGGAATCGCACGTCGTTGGCGACGCCCAGCGTGCGCGCCTCGTCCTCGGCGGCACCGCGATCCGGGCCATCGCCGACCATCACGAGCGTGCAGGGACGTTGCGCCCGCACGAGGGCGAAGGTGCGCACGACATCACGCACGCGCTTCACGGGCCGGAAGTTCGAGATATGCATCAGTACCGGCTGCCCGTGCCCAAGTTCATCGCGGAGCCTATGCCCGTGCTTGGCACGATCGAAGGCGACGGGGTCGACGAAGTTCGGGATCACTTCAATGCGCGTGTTGTCGCAGCCGAAGGCCTTGATGGTTTCGTCCTTGAGCCACTGTGACACGCTCGTCACCCGATCGGAGCGGTCGATGCTGAACCGGGTGATGGCCTGATACGAGTGATCCTGCCCAACGATGGTGATGTCGGTGCCGTGCAGCGTGGTCACGACTGGAAGCTTGCGGCCCTGCGTCGCGAGCATCTCCTTTGCGATCCAGGCGCTCGTGGCGTGCGGAATCGCATAATGCACGTGCAGCAGATCGAGCCCCTGCGCGAGTACGACATCGTGCATGCGCACCGCGAGGGCGAGATCGTACGGCGGATACTCGAAGAGCGGGTAGTTCCCGATGTTCACCTCGTGGAAGGTGACGCGGGGAAGGAAGTGCGGGAGCCGGAAGGGGTGCTCGTAGGTGATGAAATGCACATCATGGCCGCGCGCCGCGAGCGCAATGCCGAGTTCGGTCGCGACGGCACCGGAGCCGCCGTATGTGGGATAGCAGGTGATGCCGACCTTCACGAATCCTCCTTGCTGAACCAATGTTCGGCCGCGGCGAGCGCACCCGACGCCGTCGGATCGAGCCGCACGACCATTCCGACCGCGTCCATCTGATTACGAAACCAAGTGCGCTGGCGTTTAGCGTATTGGCGCGTGGAGATGCGTACGGCCTCCATCGCCGCGTCGAGCGCACCGGTTCCCTGCACCACCTCACGAATCTCCCGATAGCCGCAAGCGTTCCACGCCGGGAGGTCGCCAGGGTACTGGAGGTCGAGGGCGCGCACCTCGTCCAGCCAACCGGCGGCAAGCATCTCGCTGCGCCGATGATTGAGTCGCTCATCGAGGACCGCCCCCGGGTCCACGATGAGCCATCGCGCCTGCAGCGGGGGATGCGAGGAGCCGCGGGAGTGCCACTCGCTTAACGGCGTGCCGCTGAGCAGCGCGACCTCGGCGGCGCGTAGGAGCTGTGCGCGTCCGAGGTGCGCCCGCGCGGGATCGAGCTGCTCGACCCGAAGCCGCAGCGCTTCCGTGTCGAGCCCAGCGAGCTCCGCTTGCAGGACGGCACGCTCATCGGGATCGAGCTCGGGCTCATCGGCAAGGGGGCGCACGAGGGCCTGGAGCCAGAGTCCGGTGCCGCCCACAATCACCGAGGGGCGACCGAGTGCGGCGTCCTCGGCGAGCCAACCTCGGGCAGCCTCGGCCCAGCGCGCGGCGTTCCATCGCTCGGAAGGATCGGCGACATCGAGCCCCACATGGGGCACCGCGCGTTGCTCAGCGCGTGAGGGCTTCGCGGTGCCAATATGAAAGTCGCGGTAGATCTGTCGCGAATCCGCGGAGATGATGCGCGCGCCGTGCCGAGTGGCCAACTCCAGGGCAAGCGCAGACTTCCCTGCCCCCGTGGGACCCGCGATGATGCGCACCACATAGGGCTGCGACATGCGCGCCTAGCGCCGACCGAAGCGTCGATCGAGCTCGTCCCAGCCCATCTGCAGGATAGTCGCGCGCCCATGCACGTCGTGCGCGGGGAGCGTCGTGCGCGCAAGTGCCACGTACAGCGCACGCATCTCCTCCCCGGAGAGCAGGTCACCCGACTTCACCGCCGCCTTGCAGGCCACGGTCGCGATGAGACGTGTGTGGCGCGCGTGCGCACTCGGCGCGCGATCGCCCGTAAGCGCGGCGAGTGTCTCGCGCAGGCAGCGCTCGGCGTCGAAGCGCGGATGTGGCGCGGGGACGGACTGCACGGAGATGGAGTGCCCACCGAAGCTTTCGCCTTCGAAGCCGAGCTTTGTGAGCGCCTCCTGCTCCGCCTCGAACACCTCGGCCTCGGCCGGCGAGAGATGCAGCGTGAGGGGAAAGAGCAAACGCTGCGAAGGAAGCGCGCCTCCTTCGAACGCATGTAGGAAACGCTCGTAGAGCACCCGCTCATGCGCCGAATGCTGGTCAATGAGCACCAACGCGTCGGGGCGCTCAAAGGCGATGTAGGTGCGGTGAAACTGAAAGAGCGGCGGCACGACAATCGCCGCTGCCGGATCATCGGCCTGCTCGATATCCGGTTCGGTCGGTGATGAATTCTCTCCGGCATCGAAGAGCGGAACCGGTGCGCCGGCTGGCTGGTGGCGCAGCATCTCCACGCCGAGTGGTTGCCCGAGCGGCGGCAGCGGCGCCGGCACCTGTCGCGCAAATCCGACGCTCGCCGCTGACTCCTCCGTGCCGAGGGCGCGGCGCACGGCGCGTTCGACGGCACGCTCGAGTGTCCATCGATCGCGGAAGCGTACTTCGGCCTTGGCCGGATGCACGTTGACATCGACTTCGGTGCCCGGAATATCGAGCTGCAGCAACACCGAGGGCCGCACTCCGGAGGGAATGGTCGAGTGGTACGCGGCCTCTGCGGCGCGGACGATGCCAATATCGCGGACCGCGCGCCCATTCACCGTGAGCAGCACGCGGCGCGTGCCCGTGCCGACATCGGTTGGACGCTCCACGAGCCCGGAGACGCGGAAGACGCCCTGCACATCGTTCACGGGCACGAAGCGATCGGCCGCATCGGCACCCCAGAGCGCCGATACGCGTGCGAACAGTGTGGGAGCGGGCGGGAGCGCGAGCTGCTCCTTGCCGTCGTGCGTGACGGTGAAGCGCACATCGCGCCGCACCAAGGCAATGGTGTGGAGCAGGTCGGCGATGGCGCGCCACTCGGAGCGCGCGCCGCGCAAAAACTTCTGTCGCGCGGGAGTGTTATGAAAGAGCGACTCCACGGTGACCGTCGTGCCGCGACGACGCGCGGCCGCGTGGACACCGCGCAGCGTACCACCCGAGACTTCAACGCGTACGCCCGCACCATCGTCCATGGCGGACTCGATGGTGAGGTGTGCAACGGAGCCGATGGCCGGCAGCGCCTCGCCGCGGAA
>JANLTT010000129.1:0-16606 GCA_031363115.1 Gemmatimonas sp. | reverse complement strand
CCCCAACGACTCGATGGGTGCGTCCATCCGGCGCGGCCTCTACCTCCTGCGATTCACGCCCGAGTCACTCCCCGACTACGCCACCTCGGGACTCCGTTGCACCTCGTGCCATCAGGAAGACGGTCTCAAGCTCAGTGCCGCGCCCCTCACAGGTTCGCATGCGCGCTTCCCCAAGTACATGCCGCGCACCGGCGCCGTCATCACCCTCGCCGATCGCGTGAACTACTGCTTTACCCGCTCACTCTCCGGCAACGTGTTGCCAGTGGATAGCCGCGAGATGACAGACCTGCTCGCCTACATGGCCTTCATCTCGCAGGACGTGCCGATCGGCGTGAAGATCGCCGGCCACGACGGCCTCATTCCGATGAAGGACACCCTCGACGGCAACGCCGAGCGCGGCGCCAAGCTCTACGTCGAGAAGACCTGCTCCACTTGCCACGGCGCGAATGGCGAGGGGCTCGGTGTCCTGCCGCCGCTCTGGGGACCGCGTTCGTACTCGATTGGCGCCAGCATGTCGCGCGAAGAACGCGCGGCGAGCTTCATCTGGCACAACATGCCGCAGTCGGCGCCGGGTTCGCTTACGCCGCAGGAAGCGTTCGACCTCTCGGCATTCATCAACAGCCGCCCGCGCGTGGATTCACCCGCCAAGGAACTCGACTTCCCGATGGGTGGCCAAGCGAAGGACGTGCCATACGACCTCAATTCGGGTCACAAGGCCTATCGGCCGCCGCCGCTGCTCCCTCGCGCCACACCGCGGCGCGCCGTCGTGCCGCAGCCCCAGCGCGCCGGACGCTAGCGATGGCCCGCAAGTTCACGCGCCGTGAAATGATTGCCGGTACCGCTACCGCGCTCGGCGCCGTGGCGGTCGCCAAGGCCAGCACCGCCAACGCGCAGGAAGGGGCGGCCGCAAGCGGACCGACCGTCACGGTACCAGCGGACCCCACGAAGGTGCAGGGGCTCCCCACGAGCCCCGTGGGCGCGCGCTCGCCATTCGTGAAGCCGTCGCGCGCGCCGTTCGGTGAGACCACCGGCTCGTCGCTCACCCCGCTGCAGGATCTCACGGGACCGATCACGCCGAGCGACCTGCACTTCGAACGGCATCACGCGGGTATTCCCGTAATTGATCCGGCGAAACATCGCCTCATGATTCACGGGCTGGTGGACCGGCCAATCACGCTCTCGTTGGACGACCTGAAGCGTTTCCCGCAGGTCACGCGCACCTATTTCATTGAATGCTCGGGGAACGGGCGCAACGCGTATCGCGCGCCCAAGCCCGACATGACGGCGCAGAAGGTGGCCGGCATGCTCTCCACCTCCGAGTGGACGGGTGTGCCACTGGCGACGCTCTTCCGCGAAGTCGGTGCGAAGCCCAACGCGACGTGGTTCCTCGCGGAAGGCGGCGATGCCTGCCTGATGACGCGCTCCGTGCCGATGAGCAAGGCGATGGACGATGCGATCATTGTGTGGGCGCAGAATGGCGAACCGCTGCGTCCGGCGCAGGGCTATCCGTTGCGGCTCGTGCTGCCCGGCTGGGAAGGGAACATCAATGTGAAGTGGCTGCGGCGTCTCGAACTCGGCACGCGCCCCTGGCGCACGCGCTGGGAGACCTCGAAGTACACCGACCCGCTTCCCGGCAACAAGGCGCGCGAGTTCTCGTTTGAGAACGACGTGAAGAGCATCATCACCTCGCCGTCGTATCCCGCCAAGCTCGAGGCGCGCGGCTGGCACTCGGTGCAGGGACTCGCGTGGAGCGGCCGTGGCCGCGTGACGAAGGTCGAGGTGAGTCCGGATGGCGGTCGCACGTGGGAAGTCGCCGAACTGATGGGGCCGTCGTTGACCAAGGCGGCGGTGCGCTTTCAGTACATGCTGAACTGGACCGGTGGCGAGCACATCCTGCTCAGCCGCGCCACCGATGATGCCGGCTTCACGCAGCCGCCGCGCACGGAGTTGCTGGTGGCGCGTGGCATGGGGACGGACTACCACTTCAATCAGATTGTTGCGTGGAAGGTCGCGCGCGATGGTGCCGTCACCTTCCACGGGGAGACCTGAGATGCGTCGCATTCATCTGGTCGGTCTCGTGATGGTCGTCGGCGCCTGTGGCGGTGAGAACTCCACGCGTGCGGGGAGTGCCGCCGTTGACGTCGGCAATTACGCGCGGGTGGCGGAGTACAAGCCTGGTCACTTTGGTATCGGTACGGCAGCATCGCGCGCGCAGATTGCCGCGTGGGACACCGATATCGGACCGGAAGGAATTGAACTCCCGACAGGCAAGGGCAGCGCGCGCGCAGGCGCAGAGATTTTCCGCACGCAGTGCGCCGCCTGTCACGGGGCCAACGGGGAAGGGATGGCGCCGGTCTTTCCGGCGTTGATCGGCCGTGATCCCCGCGGCGAGTCATTTGACTTCGCCGCGGACCCGAGCATTCCTCGCACCATCGGTAACTATTGGTCGCACGCCACCACGCTCTACGACTACATCCGTCGGGCGATGCCGCTCTATACGCCAGGTTCGCTTTCGGCGGACGATACCTACGCGGTGACGGCGTACCTGCTCGCCGCCAATCGCGTGATTCCTGATTCTGCCGTGCTCGATGCCGCCGCGCTGCGTGCGGTCAAGATGCCGGCGCGCGACCGCTATGTCCCAGATGACCGTTCCCCCACCACGAGGTAAACCATGACCACTGCTTCCATCAAGTCGCCCGCGGCGATGCCGAATTGGCTTTCGCTCGGCATTGTCTTCGGACTTGTGGGTGCCGCGTCCATCCTGCTGTGGGGGCCCATCGGCGTCTCCGGCACCTATCCGCGCCTGATTGGCGAGATCGCCCGCGCACTCGATCCCGTTTACGCGTCGGAGAATCCGTATCTCGTGAAGATGGGTTCGCTTTTTCGCCCCGAGACGTTCCTCGTGGTTGGCCTGTTGATCGGTGGCTTTCTCGGTTCGCGGAAGGACGCGGCTAGGGCGCCGAAGGTTGAGAATCCACACGCCGGAACTGAGACCAATGCGAAGCGCTACACCGAGGCCTTCCTCGCCGGCTTCCTGCTCCTGTTCGGGGCGCGACTCGCTGGTGGCTGCACGAGCGGGCTGATCATCTCCGGCATGACGCAGTTGAGCCTCGCGGGCTTCGTCTTCGCGGCGGGCGTGTTCGCGACCGGCATCGGCACCGCGAAGCTCATGCACGCGATGCGCGTCGGAGGCAACTAACCATGACGAATTTCTATGCGTTGCTCACGGGCATTGCGATGGGCTTTCTCATCCAGCGCGTACGGGCCTCGAGCCCGGCGATGATCCTGCAGAATCTCCGCCTTGAGAATCTCATCATCATCAAGTTCATGGCGACGACGATCGCCGTCGGGATGATTGCGACCTACACGCTGAACCTGTTCGTTCCCGAACTCATGCACTTTGACATCAAGCCGACGTATCTCGTGGGCGTGTTGCTCGGCGGCCTGATCTTCGGTGTGGGATTCGGGCTCGGTGGTTACTGCCCCGGGACCTGCGTGGTGGGCATTGGTGAGGGACGTCGCGACGCCTGGTTCGCCCTCGGCGGCGGCGTGGTCGGTGCGCTGGTCTTCACGCTTGTGTACAAGAGCGCGATTCAGCCGATTGTCGCGCTGATGGATTACGGCAAGGTCACGGTGCAGAGCGCGCTGGACATTCCGGCCATCGTGCCCGCGCTCGTGATCGGCACTCTGTTCTTGGTGGTCGTGAAGGTCCTGCCGACGCAGGTCAAACAGGCGTGAGCGCGAAACGCGCACCCATGCGGCGTGAGGTGACCCCGGAGCTGCTGGCCCATGTGGCCGGCCGCTTCCGGGCGCTCGCTGAGCCCGCGCGACTGAGCATTCTCCATGCGTTGGAGGATGGCGAGCGCTCGGTGACCGAGCTCGTTGAGACGACCGGCATGTCGCAGGGCAATCTCAGCAAGCATTTGCAACAGCTCTTCGCCGCTGGCTTCGTCACGCGTCGGCGCGAGGGACTCTTTGTGCTCTACTCCCTCGCCGACGACCACGTGCTAGCGCTGTGCGAGTTGATGTGCGGACGAATCGAGGGCGAGGTCGAGGCGACGCGCGTGCTATTTAAGCCGCGCGCTTAGCCTCGCGCTTAGCCTCGCGCGTAGCCTCACGTCGCCGCGCGAGTCAGCGCGATGCCGAAGTCACGGCACCGGGATCCGCTTCCAAATCAGACCTTCCTCGAGTGGTTCGTAGATGCCGTGCACGCAACGGTGCGCGAGTTCGCGCGCCAGCATCAACCCAATGACCGCGTCTTCGGCGCGGATCGGGCTTTCGAGAATCGTGTCGGGATCGCGCCGCCGATTCCTCGGCGGGTGAATCGCCCGCACGCCCGAAATGGGTTCGCCCATGAGGTTGAATCGGATTGTCACCGACTCCGTGCCTCCGCCAAGGGTTGCGTCGCGATTGGCGCGCACCTGAATCATCTTGGGGCGCTCACCGCGATCGAGCTGCAGTAGCACGGAGCGTTTGGTGGTCTGCAGGTCCACGTAGTAAGCGCGCGGCAGCAGATCGTCCCAGTCACCCGCCGGGCGAAACCAACCGGGTCCTCTTCGCTGTATCTGCAGCGTTTCGTCGGTGGTGCGGCGGGTGCAGCGCACCCACTCCCGCTCGGCGGGGACCACCATCTCGTTCGTGAAGTCCACGAACCGCGGGACCATTTCCATGGCCTGCGCACTCACGCCGCCGGGGACCAATCCGGAGAGGAGCAACGTCAGGTTGAGCATGAGGGCAGGGCGCCGCACGGGGACCTCAGAAGGGGCTGAGTGGAGCATACCCCGCCTCCACACCGATTGCCACTCGCGGGCACCTTCTACAACTTCCGGCATGATTGCAATGCGATTCGGACACCGGCGGGCCTCGCGCCTCCTCTATTGCCTGCTCGCTGCCGCGGGCACGGCCACCGTGGCGGCTCCGATTGGCGCACAGGCCACCGCGACCCAGCGGGCACAGGTGGATTCCATTTTCGCCCGCTTCTCCACGGCGGCCAGTCCCGGCTGCGTGGTGGGCGCGGACCAGAGCGGGGCGGTACTGGTGCGCGCCGCCTACGGGCTTGCCGACGTTGAGCGCGCGGTGCCAATGCGCACGGGCACGCTGGTCGAGATTGGCTCCGTGTCGAAGCAGTTCGTCGCCGCGGCCCTCGTGATTCTGGAGCAGGACGGGAAGATCGATCTCGACGATCCCGTTTCGATGTACCTCCCCGAGTTCCCGGACTTTCGCGATCTTGGCGGTCCGGTCACCATCCGGCACCTGCTGCAGCACACGAGCGGCGTCCGCGACCAGTACGATCTCCTGGCCCTCGTTGGGCGCCCCTACGGCGATGTCGCGCACACGAACGCGGAAGTGTTGGAGCTCCTGAGTCGCCAGCGCACGCTGAACTTCGCGGTCAACAGTCGCTACCTGTATAGCAATTCCGGCTACACCACCTCCGCGCTCATCGTGGAGAAGGTGAGCGGCAAGACGCTGCAGGAGTTCACGAGCGAGCGCATCTTCGCGCCGCTGGGGATGTCGCATGCGCAGTGGCGCATGGATTTCCGCTCGATCATTCCCAGTCGCGCTTTTGCGTATCGCGTCTCGCCCGTGGGTTGGCAGCAGGACTATCCATTCAGCAATCTCTACGGCGCGGGCGGACTCGTCACGACCGTTGATGAACTGCTCCGCTGGACGGTGGCCCTGCATGCGGGACGGGTAGGGAACGGCACCACGCTCTCCACGATGGCCACTCCCGCCACCTTACGCGATGGCTCGCGTACCGAGTACGGGCTAGGCCTGATGGTGCGTGACTGGCGCGGTGTACGTGAGATTGCCCATAGCGGGTCGACGGCGGGGTATCGTGCGTATCTCGCGCACTATCCCGAGGTTGGACTGAGCATCGCGATGCAATGCAACGCGGGTAATGGCGACTACGTGGATTTGGGGCACAAGCTGGCCGCCGTCTTTCTCGGCAATCGCCTTCAGCCCGAGCCCGTGCGTCCGGCGGTGCAGCCGCCGCGTCAAGTGAACATCGCGCTTGATGACGCGACGCGCGCTGCGCTGAGTGGCCGGTGGCACGACGCCGAGACCGGCGCCACCATTCTCGTTGAGTCGTGGGATCGTGGCGTATTGTTGCGCATTCCTTTTGCGCCGGTTGTCAGCTTCGTGGCGCTCTCTTTGGACTCGTTGCACGCTGGCGGCGCGCGCGGGTTGGGCATCGAGCGCGATGCCTCGGGCCGCGTGACCGCGCTTCGTTACCACAACGGGCGCGTACTCAACGTACGCTTCACTAAAGTCGCACCCTAATGGATCCCATCACGCACACCATGGCCGGCGCCGTCATGGCGCGCGCCGGCGGGGATCGTCGCACGCCACTCGCGGCCGCCACGCTGATACTCGCGGCGAACGCCCCCGACATCGATATCGTCACGGTGTGGACCGAGACGAGCTTTGGCAGCATGGCCTTCCGGCGGGGCTGGACGCACGGGCCATTGTCCTTGCTGTTGCTGCCCTTCGTCATCACCTTCGCGATGCTCGTGTGGGACGCACTGGTGCGTCGTCACCGCGATCCTGCGAAGCCAGCCGTCAACGCCGGGTGGGTCTTTGCACTCAGCATCATTGGCGTGCTGAGCCATCCCGCGCTCGACTGGCTCAACACCTATGGCATTCGCCTGCTGATGCCGTTCCGTCCGATCTGGTTTCATGGTGACGCGCTCTTCATCGCCGATCCCTACTGGTGGGCGCTGCTTGGCGGCACGCTGATTCTCGCGAAGCGCCGCGCCGCGCTGCGAACGGTGCGAGTCGGTGCCGCACTCGCGTTGGCCTATCCGCTGCTGATGCTGGGACTGAGCTGGCAGGGCAAGCGCCTCGCCCGCGAGGTGGCAGTGGCGCAAGGCATTCCGCAGACCAATGTGTTGTATCAGCCGTTGCCGGGGACTCCGTTTAGCGCGCAACTCATTCTGCGCACGGATGCGGCGTACCACTTTGGGACGGTGCGATGGTTGCCCACCCCCGAGGTGCGCCTCGACGGGGAGATCATCCCGCGAGGCGATTGGAGCAATCCGCGCGTCGTGGCAGCGAAGCTAGATCCCGACGTGCGCGATTACCTCGTCTGGTCGAGCTATCCGTGGGTGCAAATCGACACGACCGCCGCGGACGGGTCCGCGACGGTCGTGTTTGGTGATGCACGCTTTCCGCGCGGCGGGATCGCCGGCGGCCTTGGCGGGTTGACCGTTAGCGTCCGCTAACGACCGGGCCCGACTCGGTCTTGGTGATCGTGCGGGATTCCACACGGCCATCCGCGAACTTCGTTTCCACCGCGACCACATCGGTGCCGGACTTGTGCGAGATGGTCGTCGTGGAGAGGACCTGACCGGCCTTGATCTCCTCGAGCGTCATCGTGCGCGTCTCGCCATTCACGGTACGCGTCTGGCGGACGCTCGTGCCGTCCTGCTGGCCGGAGAGCGACACCGAGGCCATCGGGTTCTCGCCAGTCCAGAACTCAACCGAGTTGAAGATGATGGCGTCCGCGAGGGCCGCGAGGCTGTAGACCGGCACGATGGTCATCGCCAGAAACACGACCTCGACGATCCACTTGTCGCCGACACCCTTGTTGAAGGTGTAGACCTTTCGCGTGGCCTGGAACGAGCCAAAGCAGGCGGAAGAGCCAAGGAGGCCGAGGCTGGCGACGCCGAGCACGAGGCCGCGACGGAGGGCAGACATACGCATAGGCACAATCTCCGGAAAAGAGTGGGTGCCATACGCTACTGTGGAGGCGTCGCTCGCAACAGAGGGCCGCGCAAGTCGGGGCCCGGGGCGTGTGCCGAGTAGTGACGTAGCCAGGGGCGGTGACTCACCTCCCCATCACGAGCGACTCGCCGCCCGCCCCTGACCCGTCCGACCATAGGTCATGCAAAGGGCGTGCCGCGGCCGAGCTGGGGCCTATTTCAGATACAGACCCGCGATTAACGCAAACTGGGCGGCGAGCAGCCCCAACATTCGCCACTGCAGGACGTCGAACCGGTGGTGCATGGCGAGTTCGACCTCGTTGAGGCGCTTTTCGATGCGGGCCTCGAACTCGGCCTGGCGCTTCTCAATGCGGGCTTCGAACTCGGTCATCCGGGTCTCGAACTCCATCAACCGCTTCTCGATGCGGGCCTCGAACTCCGTCATCCGCTTCTCCATCCGTGACTCAAACTCCGCAAACTTTATCTCCGACACGGCAAACCGCTCCCCCACGCTGGCATCAAAGCGCGAGAAATTCAGTTCGTTCAGTTGGCGGAGATCCCCCCGATATGTGGCGTCCACCTGATTAAACCACTCCACCAACTCGTTGGCGAGATCGTCGCCGAGTCGGTCGTAGAAGGAACGGGAGAGTTTCGCGGTGACGGGCATGGACGCTCCTCCAAAGGTGGAGCATCACGCTACACTATACGCTCGGCTCGGCCGGTTCCGAAAGAGTGCGTTTCCACCCAAATCATTGCCATGTCTTCTCGCCGACTTTTCCTGCCGCTGGTGATCGCCGTCACATTAGCCGCGCACACCGTTGCGGCGGGCGCGCAACGCCCTGGCCGCAGCAGTGACGCAGGGGACCGCACCGCCATCGTCGTGGCGGGCCAACGGCGCACCTTCGTGGTCCGCAGCCCCGCGACGGCACCGGCACCCGGCACAAAGCGCCCGCTGGTCATCATGCTGCATGGCGGCGGTGGTAACGCCTCGAACGCCGAGCAGATGTCAGGCTTTACGGCCCTCGTGGAGCGGGAGGGAATCATCGTCGTGTACCCGGAGGGCACGGGGCGCCGCCCCACGCGGCTCCTTACTTGGAATGCCCGGCACTGCTGCGGCCCCGCGATGGAACAGCAGGTGGATGACGTGCGATTTGTTAGCGCGATGCTGGATACGCTGATTGCGCGATATCCCGTGGACCCGCGGCGCGTCTACGTCACCGGGATGTCCAATGGCGCGATGATGACCCACCGCGTGGGCATCGCGCTGTCGCATCGCATTGCGGCAATCGCCCCAGTCGTTGGCACGATCTTCGGCGATGAGTCGCGCCCAGCCAACGCCGTGCCCGCCATCATTTTCAATGGGATGAAGGATACCTCGGTCCCCTTTGCCGGCGGTCCCTCAGGAGGTGCAGGGCGCCGCAGCTGGGACGGCACACCGGCGGCGCCCGCGGCGGCACAGGGGGTCTTCTGGGCGCGCGCGAATGGGTGCGATGCCACCCCCGTGACTGAAACGCGTGGCACAGTGGTGCACACGCGCTATCGGTGTCCCGCCGGTCGCGAGGTGGAGCTGTATGCCATCACCGACGGCGGTCACGCCTGGCCCGGTGGTCGCGCCGGCTCACGGCGCGGAAATCAGCCGAGCACTGCGATAAACGCCACCGAGGTGATGTGGGCCTTCTTTAAGGCACACGCACGAAACTGACACCGCGGACGCGCGCGTCGTTCAGTGTGAAGCCGGTGAGGCGACCTCGGCGGTCGCGCTGGAACACCAGTGTGCTGCCGGTTGTCGTGGTGAACACATCACGTCCTGCCGACTGCAGCGGCCAGTCGCCGACTTTCCGATGGGAGAGCACGACTGCGCCGTCGCGGGCGATGAGGGCATACTGCACATCGAGCTCACTGCTCGCATAGGTACCGGCGTACGTGCCCACGTTGGCGATCGCGGCGGCCTGCCGCACGAAGACGCGCTGTCGCGTCCCCTTCGGATTGATCCGAATCGTCGTGGTGGCTCCGCGCGGCTGCAGCGAGAGCCAGCCCGCAACGGCGGAGGTGCTTGCCGTGGTGTCGCTGTTGAAGGACAGGCGCGTATCGTTTGCGAAGACGCTGTCCCCTGAAATACGCACGCGCAACACCAACTGCGAGACCGTGTCGCGATACACACCGATCCAGGCCTCGCGCGCCGTCGCGGAGGGCACGTGCTCTGGTGCTCGCGCCTCCACCATCTCACGCGGCAGACGGTCGTCCAACACGCGCGCCGCGACCGCGCGCGCCAAGTTGTTCGGCCCGGCGTTCGCCGCGTTGCACAGCACCGCCACGGCCACGCCAAAGTCGGGGTACCGCTCCACGTACGCGCGATATCCCGCGTCGGCGCCACTATGTCCAATGGCCCGCACGCCACGCCAGGTGTTGAGCGTGAGCCCGTAGCCGTAGTTCGTCGGCGTGCCGTCATTCAGCACCGCACTGGTCTGCGCGGCGCGAATCATCTCCGCCGCGCCCGCTGGCGGCGCGTCTATATTCGCCATCCACAACAGGAGGTCCTCGGCGGTCGAGAAGAGCGAGGTCGCGCCGTAGGTATCGAAGGCGGGAATCGAGATGCGCCATCCGCCGCCGTCACGAGGCGCGTATGCCGACGTGCGCCCGGGTACAACCATCGAGTAGTCGTCGTGAAAGTGCGTGTTGCGCATCCCCAGCGGCCCGAAGAATCGCGCCTGCGCATACTGCGCGAGCGACTGTCCGCTCGCCCGCTGAACTATGACCGCCAGCATCGTGAAGCCGGTGTTGGAGTACAGATACTCCGCCCCAGGACGGAAGTTGAGCCCCTTCTGTCGCATCACGATCTGCATCACATCCTGCTCGGTGATGAGGTCGGTGGGAAAGCGCCACCCAGCATAGCCCAGCAGGCTCCACTGGTCACGCAGCCCGCTGGTGTGATGCATGAGTTGGCGGACCGTAATCGGGGCTTCGTAGGCGGGCAACTCGGGGATGTACTTGCGCACATCGTCATCGAGCGAGAGCCGCCCTTCCTCCGCGAGCAGGGCCACAGCGATCGCCGTGAACTGCTTCGAAATACTCGCCACGTGGAAGATGCTTTGTGGCCCGATGGCGACCCGGTGCTGGAGATCAGCCATGCCGTAGCCGCGCGTGTAGACCATGCGGCCCTGCTCGGAAATGCCGACCGCGCATCCGGGCGCATCGGTGCGGTCGAGCTGCAGGAATACGGAGTCGACGCCGCGACGAACCGCCGTTGAGAGCTGCGCCTCAACGCTGCCGGCGCAGAGGGAGAGGCAAGCGAGCAAGAAGAGAGTGCGCGTCATGGCGGAGGATCGTGTGAGGGAAAGCGGCGTGACAGATTATGCCGCTGATGCCGCACAGTCCGCCAGCGGTGGAATCACGCCGGCCCGGCACGCCTCGACTAGATTACCTGCTATGTCGATGGCATTCCTGCGGGACGACGCGGAGGGCGAGATGCCCCGCCGCAACTACGGACTTCCCGAACGGGACGACCCGGAGTTTGACCGCGTCGCGGCGCGTGCGCTCCTCGAGGCGGCGCGGGTGGGCGAAACCCAGCTCGCCGAGCGCGCGACCGGCTACTACTGGGGCGAGCCTAAGCTGAAGCCCTACGTACAGGAGATCCTCGCCGAGGCGGAGAAGGCCAAGGACGATCGCCTCGAGCAGTTGGCGAGCCGGTACCTCCGCTAACACAGCGGCCTGCGGCTGCCTGCCGCGGCCGGAAGCGGGCTTCATCAGCCCGCGCCATCGGTAGCTTTCACCTACCATGATCGCCATCCTCCGCGCCAATCCGCTGCTGTTGCTCTTCGCCGTCGCGGCGATCGGCTATCCGCTCGGGCGACTGCGCATTGGGAAGAGCAGTCTCGGCATCGCCGCGGTGCTGTTCGTGGGGCTCGCCTTTGGTGCGATTGACCGCGAGCTGATTCTCCCCGAGCTCGTGTATCAGCTCGGGCTCGTGCTCTTCGTCTACACGGTGGGCACGAGCAGTGGCCCGGCGTTTTTCGATGCGCTGCGCCGCAAGGGACTCCGCGACAATGCCTTTGTGCTCGCGCTGCTGATGCTCGCGGCGGCACTCGCGGCAGGGCTCGGTAATGCTTTCGCGCTTGGGGCCGGGCAGACCGCTGGATTGTTCACTGGCGCACTCACCAACACGCCGGCACTCGCCGGCGTGCTCGAATACCTCACGCACAACGCGGGCTCCGGCGGAGCCGCGGCGCTCACGGCGCCAATCGTCGGCTACTCCATTGCGTATCCTGTCGGCGTGATTGGCGTGATTGCCGCCATGGCGATTGCCCAGCGCGTGCTGAAGGTGGACTACGCTCGCGAAGCCACGGCGCTGCATGAGACCGGCGCGACGCAAGCGCCGCTCGTGAGTCGCTCCATCCGCGTGACGCGACTCTCCGGCGAGAGCATCGGCGCGCTCATCACTCGCGGCGACTGGCAGGTGCGTTTCGTGCGCGTCCGGCAGGGAGGCGAGGTGCGCCTCGCCGCGGATGACACGGTGCTCCGTGTGGGGGACACAATCAGCGCCGTCGGCGAGGCCGATGACATCGAGCGTCTGACCGCAGCCCTCGGGACGGAAGCCGCGGAACCGCTGGAGCTCGACCGCGGTGATCTCGACTTTCGCCGCATCTTCGTCTCGCACCCGCGCGTCCTGGCGCGTCGGCTTGGCGATCTCGCGCTGCAGACTCGTTTCGGCGCCGTCGTCACGCGCGTACGCCGCGGCGATGTGGATCTGCTCGCCAGCGACGACACGGTGTTGGAGCCCGGCGATCGCGTCCGCGTGGTGGCGCCGCGCGAGCGCATGGCAGCGCTCAATGAGTTCTTTGGTGACTCGTATCGGCACCTGAGTGAGATTGACGTGCTGACCTTCAGCCTCGGTGTCGGTGGCGGGTTGCTGTTGGGCCTGCTCCCTATCCCGTTGCCTGGCGGGGGTCTTTTTCGGCTTGGTATCGCGGGCGGGCCGCTCTTGGTCGCCTTGGCTCTGAGCAAGGTTGATCGCACCGGTCCGCTGGTGTGGAGCCTCCCGTACGGCGCGAATCTCACGTTGCGTCAGTTCGGCCTCCTGCTCTTTCTCGCGGGGATCGGCACGCGCGCCGGCGATGCCTTCATGACCACGCTGATGAGTCGCGGCGGGCTGATTCTTTTCGGTTCAGGTCTCGCGCTCACGATGGTGACCGCCGGGCTCGCCCTGTGGATCGGCTATCGCCTCCTGCGGATTCCCATGAGCCTGTTGGTGGGGATGCTCGCTGGGCTCCAGACCAGCCCGGCGGTGCTCAGCTACGCGACCGAGCAGACCGGGAACGATGTCCCGAATGTCGGCTACGCCACAGTGTATCCGGTGGCGATGATTGCCAAGATTATTCTCGCGCAGCTGCTGGTGTCGTTGCTCGCCTGAGTGCGCCGAGAGGTGGCCTCGGCCACCGACGCGGACGTCAACGCTGGCGGTAAGGAGTCCCCGCCCGCATTTTTGCAGCGGAGAACGTCACCCGCCTCGCCACAGGCCAGATTATGCGCAAGCTCTTCATTGCCGCCGCGTTGCTGCTCACCGCCGGAAGCCCGCCTCCGCTTCCCGTGGTCGAAGCCAATGACAACAGGAGTGCCGGCGGTCAACTCGTCAACGGTGAGCTGACGCTCAACCTCGTCGTCGCGATGGCGCGATGGTATCCGGAGGACGCCGGCGGCTCCTTCACCGAAGTCCCTGTGTTCGCGGAAGAGGGGAAGGCACCCCAGATTCCTGCGCCGCTGATTCGCGTGCCCATCGGCACTAAGGTGAGGGTGCGTGTCCGCAATGCACTCGATGCCAACACGCTCACGATGTCCGGACTGGGTGTGGCCGTCGACACCGGCGCGAACGCGGTGAACATCCGCCCCGGTGAGTCGCACGTGTTGGAGTATGACGCCAGCGCCGCCGGCACCTACTTCTACGCGGCGCGCACGAGTGAGAGCGACACCACGATCTTTTGGGAAACCGAGCAGCTCGCCGGCGCCGTCGTGGTGGATGCGCCGGGTGATCGCACTGACGATCGCATCTTGGTGCTGAACATCTGGAGCCGCTTCGACTCGAAGACCGAACTCGGTCGCGAGGCGCTGGCCATCAATGGCAAGTCGTGGCCGCACACGGAGCGCTTTGCGGCCGTGGCTGGGGACACGCTTCGGTGGCGCATCGTGAACACCTCCATTCGCAACCATCCCATGCATCTGCATGGCGCCTACTTCCGCGTCGACGGACTTGGGCTCATCAACATCGACACCTCGTACACGCCAGAGCGGCGGCGCATGGTCGTGACGCAGGACATGCTCCCGCGTTCGACGATGCGCTTGGTGTGGTCACCGGAGACGCCGGGCAACTGGTTGTTTCACTGCCATCTGGTCTATCATGTCTCCGCGGAAGCGAGGCTTGATCCCCCCAAGCACGACGATCACGCGGCGATGTCGCATGACCCGGGCAAGCACATGTCGGGGCTGGTCAGCGCAATCCACGTTTCGCCCCGTCCCGGCGTGGCCGCGGCTCCGCGGCGCAATGTGCGTCGCCTCAATCTCTTCGCGGTGCAGGGGGCTGTGCCGAGTGACACAAACATTCCCCGTCCGCGTTCGTTCCTCCTCGCGCGCGGCCGAACGGAACCCACGGCGAGCGACCTGCACGGTTCCGGCGATCTGATTGTGCTTACCCGCGGTCAGCCCACTGACATCACGGTGCACAATCGGCTCGACGAGCCCACCGCCGTGCACTGGCATGGTCTTGAACTCGAGAGCTGGTCCGATGGCGTACCGGGATTCAGCGGACAGGGGGCGGCGATGGCGCCACCTGTCCTGCCTGGCGGCGAGTTTGTCGCGCGGCTCACGTTGAAGCGCGCCGGCACATTCATCTACCACACGCATTTGGACGACGTCGAACAACTGGTGAGCGGAATGTACGGTCCACTCGTCGTGCTCGAGCCGGGGAAGCGATGGGATCCCGCCCACGACTTCGTCTTCGTCGGTGGACAGAGTCAGTATCAGGACAGCGCGCTCGTGGTCAATGGCGGGAGCGGCGAGCCGGAGATCCGCATGCAGTTGGGCGACAGTATCCGCTTGCGCATGGTGCAGATCGCGGTCGCGACCTCAATGAACTACCAGTTGTGGCGCGACAGTTCGCTCGCCGAGTGGCGCGCCATCGCCAAGGATGGCTACGACCTTCCGCCCTCGCAGGCGACGGTGCGCCCGGCACGGCAGCGCGTGGGGCTGGGTGAAACGTTCGACGCCATGTTCACGCCGCGTGAGCGCGGGCGCTACGAGTTTCGCGTCGTGCGAAGCGGCCGACTTCGATACATGCGCGCAATCATTGTCGAGTGACCGACGCGCGACTCACGAGCGACTACATCGCCTCGCCCATGCGCGTCGGGCGTCCGGGAATCCAGTCGCTCTTGAAAGGCACGCGCTCAGGGAAGAGCATCACCACGGTTGAGCCAAGCAGAAAGCGCCCCATCTCTGCCCCCTGCGCGAGGTGGATCGACTTCGGTCCCTCGTCGGGATAGTCCCAACTGCGAATGGTGCCTGGGCGCGGTGGATTCACAACGCCATGCCAGGGCGTCGCCATGCTTCCCACGATCGTTGCGCCCACGAGCACCATCACGAAAGGGCCCGTTGCTCCTTCGAACAAGCAGACGACGCGTTCGTTGCGCGCAAAGAGCCCCGGCACGCCGCGCACCGTCGCGGGATTCACGGAGAACAGTGAGCCCGGCACATGCACCATGCGCACCAATCGGCCCGCGCACGGCATGTGGAGCCGATGATAATCGCGCGGGCTGAGGTAGATCGTCGCGAAGCTTCCGTTGCCGAAGTGCGCCGCGAGCGATGCATCCCCGCCGAGCAACGCCGTCGTGGTGTAGCGATGCCCCTTCGCCTGAATGATCTGACCCGCCTCAATCGCTCCGGACAGGCTCACCGCGCCGTCCACAGGGCACACCAACTCGCTCGATGCCAACGGACGCGCACCATCGCGCAGCGCGCGCGTGAAGAAGTCGTTGAACGTCGCGTACTGCGACACGTCCGGCTGCGCCGCCTCGCTCAGGTTCACGCCGTAGCGCTTGGCAAACCAGCGGATGGCGGCGGTGGTGACTGAGCCAGCGCGCGCTGAGGCAAATGCGCCGGCGAGCGAGGTAAGGGCCTGCTTCGGCAGCAGGTATTGGGCGAGAACGCTGAGTTGTGGCATGGAAGGGAAAGATGCACTGGGCGAGGAGCGGGGGAGGAGGGCCACGCTCCCCGTGACGGGCTGAGCCCTACAGCACGGACCTCGGCACGATACGCCGCGTCCATGCCTTGAACCGCTTCCCAAATGGCGTCTGGCCATCGGGATTGGACTCCGCCGTCGTCCGCCAGGCATTCTCCGGACGCATATCAACCTCCATCGCGCGCGTCAGCGCCTCGGCGACTTGCACGTCGCGAATCACCGCCACGCACTCGGTGTTGAGGTTCGCGCTGCGAGGATCGAGGTTGAATGTCCCAATGATCGCCGTGCGTCCATCAATGACCATGGACTTCGCGTGCAGACCAAAGACGGGAGTGAAGTCCAACCGCTCCTGCAGCGTCCCCGACATCACCTCGCGCCGCACCGCGGCATCCGGGCGGAACTCGTACAGCTCCACGCCGAGCGCCAGCAATCGCGCGCGCTCACGCTGGTAGCCGCTGAACGCCTCGAGATTGTCGGTTGAGGCAAGACTGTTTGTGAGAATCCGCACGCGCACACCGCGTGCAATCACCTCGCGAAAGAGGTCCTGACTCAGTGAAGTCGTCACGAGGTACGGCGACTGAATCATCACGCTGCGCTCCGCGCCGCGCATGAGCGCAATCAGGGCATCGGTACTCGCGCCGCCCCCGCCGAGTCCGGCCGTACCATCGTTCTTACCCGGCGC
>JANLTT010000080.1:0-1689 GCA_031363115.1 Gemmatimonas sp. | reverse complement strand
CTCCCGGGAGCGGGTGATCCGATGGCGATGATGAGCCGTCCGATGACGCGCAGTCTTGATGCCGCAGGCCGATGGTACGGCGAGGCGCGCGCGATGTCGTTTGAAGGAGGGCAACTCTCGATGGCCGACACGGCCCTCGTGCTGCGCACGAATCCGCGGACGATGCGCGCTGACACGATTGCGCGCCTGCCGAGTTTCTTCAAAGCGCCGCAGATGTCGGCGCAATTGATGCGGCTGCCCGTGCCGGGGTATCCGGCCTTCGATGCGTGGGGCAATTATCCCGATGGGCGGGTGATCGTGGTGCGGGCGAAGGGCTATGTGC
Organism: Gemmatimonas sp.; assembly: GCA_031363115.1. Taxonomy (GTDB): domain Bacteria; phylum Gemmatimonadota; class Gemmatimonadetes; order Gemmatimonadales; family Gemmatimonadaceae; genus Pseudogemmatithrix. Next base: position 1,367 of record JANLTT010000080.1, on the reverse strand, counting down.
CGGAGCTGGTCGGTCTCGATGGACGCGTGCGTCGTGGCGCACCGCTGCCGTATGCGCGTGTCGCCATCACCGCGGCGGATAAGCGCCAGATGATGGATTCGGTGCGGCGTACGCTCGATGAAGGACTGCGTCAGGCGGCGGGTGCGGGGATGACGGGAGGGCAGCAGCTGCCGCGCTTTGAGTTGGTGGAGCCAAATCCTTGGCAGACGGAGAAGCCGCCTTTTACATCGGACCGCGTGTTGGTCGATCCGCGTGGGCGTGCGTGGGTGCCGGTGGTCGATCGCACGCCGGGTCAGCGATTTGACATTCTCGACGCGGACGGGCGTGTGGTGGATGCCATCAAGCTGCCGGTGAAGGTCTCGCTGCTCGGCTTTGGCGCGACGAGTGTGTACACGGCGCGGACGGACGAGGACGACCTGATGTACATCCGGCGGCATCCGTTGCCCTGAAACGGCGATGAAGGATGGAGGATGTAGGGGGGCCGCCCGTGCGGGCGGCCCTTTCCTTCATCTGGCACTGTCAGCGATTCAGGATGACCAGCCGTATCTCGGGGGTCCCTTCACACCGAGGTCCGTACCGATGCACCTCCTGTCCCGCGCCACTACGGCGCGACTGGCGACGCTGACGGCATCATTTGCCGTCACGCTTGCCACCCCGCTGGCGACGCCGCTTGGCGCGCAGGGCGATCGCCCGACGCCCAGCACCTACGCCATCACGAATGCGCGTCTCGTGCCTGTCTCCTCCGCGCCAATCGAGCGTGGCACCATCGTCATTCGTGACGGTCTCATCGTTGCCATCGGCGCAAGCGTTGCGACGCCTGCCGATGCGCGCATTGTTGACGGCACGGGCCTCACGGTCTATCCGGGGCTGATTGACGCCTACACTTCGCTCGGCATGCGCGCGCCGGCGGCTGGTCAGGGTGGCGGCGGTGGTGGCGGTGGATTCGGTGGTGGCGCCCCGGTAGCTCGACCGGCTGGCGCACCGAACTCCACGATGCCGATTGGACTGCAGCCCGAAGTGCGGGCTTTCGATCAGCTTGTCGAGAACTCTGACTTCTCGGCTGCGCACGCAGCGGGCATCACGACGGCGCTGACGGCACCGAGTGGTCGCATCTATGAAGGGCAGTCGGCGCTGATCAGCCTTGGGTCCGGCGACTTCAGCACGGTGGCGATTCGCACACCCGTTGCGCTCCACGTGGGCTTCCAGGGGATTGGCGGTAACCAGTTCCCCGGTTCGTTGATGGGCGTCTTTGCGGCGCTGCGTCAGTCGCTGCTCGATGCGCAACAGTATCGCACGGTGCAGGCGGCCTACGCGCGCAATCCGCGCGGAATGCGTCGCCCAGCGGTGGATCCTTCCATGGAAGCGCT
>JANLTT010000067.1:0-3900 GCA_031363115.1 Gemmatimonas sp. | reverse complement strand
ATCACGCTGCGCTTCTCGCGGCGGTATCTCGATGGCGCCCCGCGCCTGCCCTACTTCGTCGGCTGGTTCGTCGCCACGGTCGCGGCCGCGAGCCTCGTGGTCGTCACGGACAACATCGCGGTCCTCGCCCTCGCCTGGACGGCCACCTCGCTCTCGTTGCACCAGCTCCTGACCTTCGCCGAAGGACGCCCCGCCGCCGAGGTGGCGGCGCACAAGAAGTTCATTCTGAGCCGCATCGCTGACGTCGCGGTCGGCGCGGCCATGGTCCTCCTCGCTCGCACCTTCGGAACCCTCTCGCTTTCCGACATCATCGCGCAGTCCGCGACGGTACCGGTGCTGCCGACCACGGTCACCGTGGCCGGCGTCCTCCTCGCCAGCGGCGTCATCCTCCGCTCCGCGCAGCTCCCGTTCCACGGCTGGCTGATTCAGGTGATGGAAGCGCCAACGCCGGTCTCTGCGCTGCTGCATGCGGGCATCGTGAACCTCGGCGCCTACGTGCTGATCGCCACCAGCCCGCTCCTCGGCCGCGTCGCCGCCGCGCAGTCGCTCCTGGTGATTGTCGGTGCGGTGACCGCGGTCGGCGCCTCGATGGTGTTGCTCACGCGCGGCAGCGTGAAGAGCGCGCTCGCATGGTCCACCTGCGCTCAGATGGGGTTCGTCCTCTTTGAATGCGGACTCGGCGCTTATGACCTCGCGCTGTTGCATCTCCTGGCGCATGCGCTCTACAAGGCGAATGCCTTCCTTGGTTCGGGCGGCGTGGTCGCGCGACAGGTCGTGCGCGCCCCTCGTGCCACGTCCCCCGGCGTGGCGCGTTGGGCCGTCGGATTTCTCGCCGCGGCCGGCATTGTCGGCGCGGTCACCGGACTGACGTGGGGCGAGCTCTACGCGCGCCCGGCGATGTTGGTGAGCGCGACTATCCTGACGCTCTCGCTGGTCCCGACCCTCGCCACGAGCCTGCGTCGCGGTGCATGGCAGACTCCGATGCTCATCGCCGTCGGCACGCCGATGGCCTACGGACTCTGGCACGCGCTCATGGCACCGCTGGTGCCTGCGCTGCCGCCGCTCGCCGCGGCAACCGGTGTGGTCATCGTGGCCGTCTGTGCCTTCGTGGCGCTCTTCTCGGTGCAGGTGATGCTGACGGAGCGCCCGCAGCACGCGCTCCTCAGCGCCATCTACCCGCACGCGCTCGCTGGCTTCCATCTCGATGACCTCTTCACGCGCATGACCTTCCGTGTGTGGCCGCCGCGCCTCACGCCGCTGCGCCCGGACAGCCGCATGGCCGCACCGATGCTGCGCCTTGAGAGGGCCGCATAATGCCGAGCGCGAGCATGACCGTAGCGACGCAGGTCACAGACGATCTGCGCGAGGCCATTGATGCCGCGTGCGCGCGCGTCGCGCCCGCGTGGCCGCTCGACCGATCCATCGCGGTGAATCCGTACTGGGGATGGGTCGCAAGCCCCATCACCGAAGCCGCCGCGGATCTCGGTGCGCTCGCTGGTGCGCCCATGCACATGCCGCGCGCTTGGTATCGCGACCAGTGGCGCTCCGGTGCGCTGACCGAGGCGCAACTGCGTCGCGCGCTCGAGGAGTCGCGGGCGCGGATCACCTACACCGAGCTCGTACAGGCTCTCGAGACGGATGCGCCGGGGCTGCCGCGGCACCCGCTCGTATCGGATGCGCTCGATCTCATGCGCGATGTGTCGCACGAAACGACGTGGCACGCGTTGGTGCTCGATCAAGTCGGCAGCACCTGCGAGGCGTTCTTCGATGCGGGGCAGGCCGGGTGGGGCGCCGACCGCGCCGATGGCCTCTATTCCCTCTGGCGCACCCTCGCGCGGGCCGACACGGCACCGCGCCTGCAACTCGGGCTTCGCGGCACTCGAGTCGCCGTGGATGAACTCCCCGAGTCCGCCCTCGAGGTGATTGTCGAAGCACTCGACACTCTCGCGTTGCCGAAGTCCGCGCGCGCACCGTACCTCACCGCCCTCCTCCTCTCGGTGGGCGGATGGGGCGCGGCTTGTGCCCATCGGCGGTGGGACGCGCGTGTCGATGGGCGCGACGATGACACCATCGTCGAGTTGCTCGCGGTGCGCATCGCATGGGAGCTGGTGCTGTATCGCACCGCCGCTGGCACTGACATTGCCGCGCGGTGGACGCGCGCGCGGCGCGCGTGGCTCGATCTCGCCACGGAGGTCCCGCAGCAGCAGGTGGTAGACTGGGTCCTGCTCCGCGCCGCCGAACTTCGTTTCTCCGATGCGCTCGCGAACCGCCTGGCCGCGGTGGACCCCTTTCTCGCGGTCCGCTCTGGGGCTTCCGCGCTCGCGACCATTCGCGCGCAGGCCGTCTTCTGCATTGACGTACGCTCGGAGCCCTTCCGCCGTGCGCTCGAGACCGAGTACGCCGAGGTGCGCACGCTTGGCTTCGCCGGCTTCTTTGGCTTGCCACTCGCCTACGCGCCGCTGGTAGGGCGTCCGCGCCCACAGCTTCCTGGCCTCCTCTCCGCTTCAATCATCGCTGAGGATGTCGGTGCTGAGCGCGAGTTGAGCACGATGCGCGAGCGCGCGCGTCGCGCGTCATTACAGAGTTGGCGCCAGTTCGCCGAGGGCGTGCCGTCGGCCTTCCCCTATGTGGAAGCGATGGGACTCGGCGCGGGTCTGCATCTCTTGCGCGCCTCCTTCGCCCCCGACGAACACCGACGCGATCCACTGCGCGCCGGGCACGACGCCGCCGACGCAGCGCTCGCGCCGGTGCTCACTCGCCACGCGGATGGACGACCGCTGGACGATGATGCCCGTGCCACACTCGCGGCCGGCGTGCTGCGCGGCATGAGCCTCACCGATGGCTTCGCGCGACTGGTCGCCTTTGTCGGGCATGGCGCGACCGTGACGAACAATCCGCAGGCCGCGGCACTGGCCTGCGGTGCTTGCGGCGGACAGTCGGGGGAGGTCAACGCACGCGCGCTGGCCACCCTGTTGAATGACCGAGCGGTACAGGAGAAACTCGTCTCGCACGGCATCACCATTCCGCGCGAAACGCGGTTTGTGGGCGGCGTGCACGACACCACCACGGACGACGTCGTGCTCTTCCCGGAGTCTGGTCTCCTGGCCACCCATACCGATGACCTTGCGGAACTCCGCGCGGCCTTCGCGCGCGCGGCGCGGCGCAATCGTCGCGCGCGGGCCTCGGCGCTCGGCGTGGAGATCCCGAACGACCGCGTCCTCGGCGATGCGATGCGCGAGCGCGGGCAGGATTGGTCCGAAGTACGCCCCGAGTGGGGACTCGCGCGGAACGCGGCGTTCATTGCCGCACCGCGCGGACGGACGCGCCGCATTGACTTACAGGGCCGCGCCTTCCTGCACGAGTACGATTGGCAGCGCGACGAAGGATTCGCCGTGCTCGAGTCGATTCTCACCGCACCGATGGTCGTCGCGAACTGGATCAACATGCAGTACTTCGCATCCACGGTTGACCCCGAGCGCTTTGGCAGCGGCGACAAGACGTTGCATAACGTCGTCGGTGGCACCGTTGGCGTCTACGAAGGGGCCGGCGGCGACCTGCGCATTGGGCTCGCCAAGCAATCCGTCCACGACGGAACCGATTGGGTCCACGAGCCGCTGCGGCTCTCGGTCTACATCGAGGCGCCTGCGGATGCGATTGAAGCAATCATCGCCAAGCATCCCACCGTGCGCGCCCTCGTCGAGAACGAGTGGCTCTTTCTGCATCGCATTGATTCGGCGCACAGTGGCGTCTACCTGCGCGGCACCAATGGATGGGAGGAGGTAGCGCGGATGGCCGCGAGGCGTGCCTGACCAACCCGTCGGTGACACTGAATCGCAGGTAATGCGGCCTTCGACGCCAGGAAATCGACGATTACGACTACAGGCGGCCGCGCACTCGGCG
>JANLTT010000065.1:0-12511 GCA_031363115.1 Gemmatimonas sp. | reverse complement strand
CTATACCCCGGGAAACTCCCTTGGAGACTCCCCTCCAATCGCGCCAATCCCCCCTTCTTCTCGCCCCGCTCCCCCATTACGTTTCGCGTTCCTTCGGGCGCGTAGCTCAGCTGGTTAGAGCGCTGCTTTCACACAGCAGAGGTCGGGGGTTCGAGTCCCTCCGCGCCCACTGCGATTTCCATCGAGTTTTCCGAGAACGGCCGAGCCTCCCCGCTCGGCCGTTTTTTTTGTGCCGTCGCCCCCGCTAAATGCGGCCGAACGCCCCGCGAACAATCCCGGAGGCCCGGTCGAAATCCCCGGTCGCGACGTACCGCACCAGCAGGAGCACGCGCGACGGCACGAAAAAGCTCCAAAAGCGCAGCCGTTCGATGGCACCCAAGTGCAACGCCGCAATGCGACGACGGTTTTGATCGCGCCGCGCAATCTTCCACCCCGCCGCCGGGGGCTCCGGAAAGGCCACATGATGCACGAGTCGAGCACGCGGCACAAAGAGCAAACGCCGTCCCGCCTTCCGGTAGCGCAACGAGAGCTCGAGATCCTCCGCATACGCCCAGAACTCCTCGCGGAATCCGCCAATCGTCTGGAGTGCCTCCGCCGTCACGAGCATCGCGCAACCGCAGAGCACCTCCACCGCGCGTGGCGCCCCCTCGGCCTCCGCGAGCGACGTGAGCGGTACCCCCGCCCCTTCATGCGTCCCCATCACGCGCGTGGCGTTGAACCGTCCCCCCGCCCACCACACCGTCCCCTCCGGCGCGGCGTGCAGCATCAGCGGTGAGGCCGCAGCGGCCAGTGAATCGGCGTCCAATGCCGCGTGCAGCAGCGCGAGGCAATCGGGGGCGGGCTCCGCATCGTCGTTCACGATGAACACGCGATTGGCCCCCTTCGCCAGCGCCCACGCAACCCCGCGCGCGTTGCCGCCGGCATAACCGAGGTTTCCCCCCGTTTGCAAATAGCCGTGCTGCGGGAATCGCGCCTGGAGCCGAGCCCCACTGCCGTCGGGAGAGGCATTGTCCACGATCAACAACTCGACCGGTGTCGTGCTCCGCTCCAGCGCGGCCACGCACATCGCCGTCATCTCCTCGCGCTCGTAATTGAGGACAATCGCGATGGTATGCGGCACGTCAACGCTCAAGCCACCACTCATGCCGCCCCCCGCGCCAGCAGCGCCGAGCGCACCTGCGCCGCACTCTCGCGCGCACCCTCGCGCACGCCAACAAAAGCAAACGGAACAAGCGCCACCAGCGCCGCCCACGGCGTCCACGCGCACCCCGCCACGGCCATCACAAGACAGGCGCCCAGCCCCACCTCGCGCCGTTGCGGCGATGGGGCGTCACCATTCGCGCTACGCACCGCACGCTGAAAGAGCAGAGAGATTACTAAGTACGATGGAAAAGCCACCAACTCGGCGTAGCCGATTCCCACCACGCCGACTTTCGGCACGAGCAGCGCCGCCGCGGTGGCAAAGAGCGCGACGTGCACCAGGTGAAACCAGGCTACCGCGCCGTTTCGCGACAACGCGTACAGCGCCGACGAATGCAGGTTGTACGTCGCGTTCGCGAGCACGCCGGCGGCAATCAGCGGAAGCAACTCGTCCACACCGTTCCAGCGTGATCCAAACAGGAACGGAATCACGACCGGCCCCAACACCACGAGGGCGAGAAGGACCGGGCCCACGGTGAGCAACTGGAGCCGCATGCCATCGCGCACCGCAGCCGAGAGGCGCGCCGGTTCCTGCTGCAGTCGCGAGAGCGCCGGCAGCGCGAGGCGCCACGCGGCCGCCTTGATGAACGCGGCAGCATCCACGAGTCGCACCGCGAGCGCCACCTGCCCCACCCCCTCCACGCCGAACCAGCGCCCCACCACCAGCGGATTCACGAGTTCGCGCAACTGCCAAATCCAAATCGTCGCCGCATACGACACGCCATAGCGCAGGCCGTCGCGCGCGTGCACCGCATCAATGCCAAAGCGAAAGGGGATCCCGCTCACCACTTGGTGTCGCACGAGTAGCCACCCCTGCTGCGCCCCCCACCCAATCACCATCGCCGCCGGCCCAAATCCCGCCGCCGCGAGCGCGACCCCACCACCATACAGCACGAACTGCCCCACTAACTCGGCGAACGCGACTTCGCGAAAGCGCAACTCGCGCTCCAGCGCCGCGAGGGGCACGAGGAGCATCATCTGCAGCGGCAATGCCGCCAACAGTCCCAGCGCGAGGGGCCGCACCCCTGCCCCACCGAGCCAGCGCTCAACCAACGGGAGCAGCAGCGCACCCAGCAGCGCCACCACGACCGCAGAAATCAACAGAAGCGTCCGCGCCGTCACATAGACGCGTGCATCGTCCGCGCTGGCTTCGCGGCGCACCAGCCAGGCATTGAGCCCCAACTGCGAGAGATTGCCGAGGTAGGTCACCACGGCGAGCGCGGCGGCAAATCGGCCGTAACCACCCGGGCCGAGCAGCCGCGTGAGCGCAATCGTCCCGCCGAGGCCCACGAGCAGGGTCGCGGCCTGTCGGCCGGCGACAAAGGCGCCGCCGCGGATGGCACTGTGGCGGAGGCGAGCGGCCATGATGGCGGAAAGAGAACCGTCGCGCCCCGATTTTTCAACGGCCCCGGTGACGGGTCCTGCGCCGGCAGATAGCTTTTCCCGCCATGGACCGCCTGCTCCTCGTGCTCTGGGTCGCGTTGCTCGGGATCGACCGCGTTGACCTCCTCGGAGGCAACGGTCCCCTCGTGCTCGTCCCGTTTCAGACGGTCACCGTGCTCACCGTGCTCTCGGAATGGACGCGACGGCTGAGAACTGGGAATCTCCCGGTCGCGACCGCAAGCACGCGCCTCTTTGCGGCACTCCTCCTGAGCCTGCTGGCAATCGTCACGCTGAGCATTCTGCGGAGCGCGGACGTCACGATCTCGCTGGGCCGCACGCTCCTCCTCGCCGCGACCGCCATCGGCGTCTCGCTGACCATCTGGGGAGCTGCCGATCGCGACGCGCTTGGCGATCTCCTTGCCCGCGGGGGCCAGCTCGGGCTCGTGGTCGCCCTCGCCTTCAACGCGCTGTGTCTCCTCGCGCTCGTCGGCGTCATTCCCGAACTGCACGCCTTCGGCGGCATCGCGACGGACCTCACGCCGAGCGTCTACGGTACGTTGCCGCGCCTCAGCGGCGGGGCACTCGACATGAATCGCGGTGGCCTGATGGCGCTCATTCACACCGTGCTGATTGCCCTCGCCCCCGGACGGATCCGCGCGCGCAGCGCATGGATTGCCTTTGGCGCCACCCTCGTGCTTGGATCGTTGTCGCGCTCGGTGATGCTCGCGGCGATTCCCAGCGTGCTCTATGCCGCGTTCCTGGCGAGAGGGCGCCTCCCAAGTGCGCGGGTGCTCCTCGTGGCGTGCGCAGGCATTGCACTTGGCGCGATTGCACTCCTGAATCCTTCGCTTCGGGAGCGCACGGCCCGTACGACCGCTCCCTTGGCTGACCGCGTCTCGCTGCGCGAGGGTTCCGCCCAGTCACATCTTGAGCTCTTCGCCCGCGGAGGCGAGGTCGCCACGCGCAGTATCGCGGGCACGATGCTCGGGATTGGCTTTGGCACGAGCTTCCGTGAACTCGCCGATTTCTTCGCCGGAAATCGGTACGGAAATTTCCACTCCACCTGGATTACGCTCTGGGTGGAGAGTGGAATTTTCTCCGCGCTCATTGCACTCGCGCTCCTGGTGGGGCCGCTCAGGCAAGCGGGACCACTGCGTGGACTCATTGTGGGACTCGTGCTCTACAATACGTTTTACAACGGATTGGGTGAGCCGCTGCTCTGGGTCACCCTCGCGCTGGCTTGGGTCGCGCCGCAGGTCCTCGCGCGGCCGCAGGGTCGTCAGGGGCGTCCAAGCCCACACCGCACGGCGGAGGCTGTTTGATGCAGTTCAAGCGCGCACTGCTCGCCGTGCTCGCCATTGCCCTCGTGGGCTGCGAGCAGCTCCTGACGACCCCGACGCCGTACGGCACGGTGCGCGTCGAGGTGCGCTCACGAGGCGGAGTTCCCATTCCCCGAGTCCGCTCGGAGCTCTACACGGGTTCCCGCCCGATGGGATACGCCATTACTAACGATTCCGGCCGCACCACATATCCGCATGTGCCGAGAGCCCAGTATGGCGTGGCGCTCAGCGTGCCTGCGGGGTATGCGCTCGTCTCGACCATCGTTGCCGGCGCCCCCGGGGTGCAGGTTGACGGACTCAACGTCGAGGCCGGCGCGGACACCACGCTGCGCTTCACCCTCGCGCGCCTCGGCAATGGCACCATAGAGGCCGAAGTGCGAGATCAGGACGGCATCAAGCTGCGGGACCTTTTAGTCACGCTGTATCGCGGCCCCTCAGTGCTCGGCTCCGCGCGCAGCGACACCCTCGGCGTTGCACGCTTCACCAATGTGGCCTTCGGACAGTACGGCGTCTTTCTCACACCGCCCGAGTCACTCGGCGTGAAGGGCGCACCGACCGTTTTCCGCGACGGCGTGCCGGTGGATGCGGAGGTGATCGCGAAGCCAATCATCGTGGTGACCCGATGCCTCGGCACGATCCGTCCGCGCGTGCTCGATCAGGACGGGCTCCCCGTGTCGGGCATGCCAATCACGCTGTACCGCGGCGCGGGGACTCGCGCCACGAGCCCAACGGATTCCCTGGGCCGCGTGACATTTGTGAATGTCCCCTGCGACAACTGGGGCGTCTTTGCGAGCGGGATTCCTGGCTACGGCGTGACCTGGGAGCGCGGCTTCGCCTACCAGGATGGGCTCGCGCTGACGCACCGTGCGACGCTCGAGCCAACCCTGCGCGCTACGCGTCAGTAGTTGCGCGAGGGGCCGCGGCGTCGCTGGACGGCGATGTGACGCGACGCGCTGACTGCGCCGCTGCAACTGCGCCGCCACCGGCCAGTGCAAGCACAATCCCGAGCACCACGTTCACCAAGGGGCGCGGGAAGTAGGGATCGTCGGGATCCGCCACACTCGGCGCATCGACAATTCGCACGGCGTCGAGTCGCAGCGCGTCCTGCAACTCCGTCTGACGCAGTTGCTTCAACAGGAACATGTAGCCCTCGTTGAGCACCGCACTCGTCCGCGCGAGTCTGATGAAGCGCAGTTCGCGCTCGGGAAGCTCGGCGATCGTGCGATCAATCGCCGTGATCGCGCCCTTCGCCGAGGCGATCTGCTCATCGAGACTCTCGAGATACTGCCGCCCGAGTGTCTGCAGTTGGCGCTCCACCTCGCCAATGCGCACCGTGAGCTGACGGACGTCGGCGTTGGCATCGCTCCGCGAGAGGCGCAACGTGCTCCGGTCATTCTCCAGCTCCGTCAACGTGACGAGCAAATCCTGGATGGCTCGATTCGAAATCAGCGAGGGGAAGGTCGCGAGTTGGCGATACCCCGCCGTTGCGGTGGAATCGGTTGACCGCCCCTCCACAATCCGCAGAAGACGCGAGAGCGCCTCGCGTTCCACCTCTTGCTGGTCGAGTGCGGTCCGCAGATTCGCGTAGCGCTCCACCTCGGCCGCGCCCTGCTCCGAGGGCATCACGACACCGGTGCGTTGCTGGTACGCCTGCTGCGCTTCCTCGGCGGCGGTGAGCTGCGCACGCTGCTCCTCAATCTGCCGCCGCAACTCCGCCGCCGTCGTCCCCGCGTCGCTGCGCGCCGCACCCGAGGTGTACGCCACGAACTCCGACAGCACATGTCTCAGCACCGCGGCGGCCATCACGGGATCGGGATCATCATACGAGAGCGTAATCAACTGCGCTCCCGCACTCTGCCGTCGCACTTCGAGACGATCCAACAACTCACGCCGCGCCACATAGCGTGGGCGCAACTCGAGTTCGAAGCGCCGGACGTCGGCATCGCGCACGGTCGGCACGATACGCGTGGCACCGAGCGTGAGTGTATCGCCCGCAGCCAAGGCCGACGGCACCGTGACGCCTTCGGTGAGATCGTCAGTGGCAATCGCCCAGCCCGCATCGTCGCGCGTGAAGGTCAGGGTTCCCTCCACTTCGTCGTCCGCCGATGCCGCCTCGCTTGCGCTATCCATCGCGATCATCGACACCTGCACGAGTGCGGCACGGGTGAGGCTCGCGTCCACCGCGCGCACCGTGAGGGCGAGCGAGTCAATCACCGCATCCACCACGCGCCGGCTCCGCAGCACACCGATGCGCGTCTCGAGTTCGTCGCGCCCCAATCCGAGGAGCGGCGCGGCCGGCATGGATGACACGGCATCGGCGAGCCCCGACATCTGCGGCTCCGGCGCAATCTCCAGCAGTGCCTCGCTCCGAAAGAGCGGGGTGACGAGCAGGGTCCACGCAATGACCAGCGCGAGGAGGCCTCCCCCGACCGCCCAAGGCAGTGATCGACGCATCAGTGAATTACCCGCGGCAGTCGCGGCATCAGGGTCACGGAGAGAGTGCGATTCAGGAGGTCCACCCCTTCGGTGGCGACATCGGGGGTGTTGAGATCATACGCCTGATAAAGATGGTTCAAGCGAACCCCGTTCGTGAACTCCACCATCACATCCATCAACCCGAGGGTCATCCCGCCGCGGAAGGAGGCCCAGAGGGAGAGGTCCTCACGCTTGAATGGAAATGGATTGATGAACCTGTAGTTGGCATCGCGCCGCCAGCGACCCAGCGAGAGCCCCGCGCGCCAGGTTGGCATCCAGAGATCCGCCGCGAGGTACTGGCTCGACGCGCCGGGCCCGATGCTTGGGCCAATCAGCTGTCCGTCGTGCGTCCAGCCCTGCGGCACCGCTGGGCTCGTGTAGGTGGTGCCGATGGGCCGATACCGCACACTCGCGCTCGGCTCTAGATAGCTCAGCTCCGTCTGAAACTGCAACGTCCCCGCGCGCCAGGGACGCGCCCACTGCGCTCCCACGGTGTAGCCCTGCATGTGCCCGGGCTGCTCCATGAATTCGCGGATGGAGGCCGGCTGCTCGTAGCGCGCCCACTCGGCGTAGGCCTCAACACCTTGCTCCGGGAAACGCCAGCGGGTGAAGAGCGCGGTGATCTGATCGCGCCATCCGCTTGAGTCCTCGGAACGCGACCAGGGGCGCCCAACATCACCCATGAAGTCGAGCGCGGTCGCGAGCCCGGGCCCACGGCGCGACATCACCGCTCGCGAGATGCCGAGCACGGGCCATTCGCCGTAGCGCTCCGGGGCCTGCCAGGTCACCGCCGCGGCACTGAAGGAGCGGCCGTCGTTTGCATCGTTGAAGTCAAAGAACTCCGACTCGTCGAGGCGCCCGAGGAGGTACTGGTACTCCCATCGCCCGATCTTTGAGTCGATTGGCTTGGGCGCTTCCACGAACAGATGTGGGAAGCCGCCCGCGTTGGCGCTCAACACAAGTCCGTTGCGCACTCCGGGCCCCCACCACCGATTCTCATTTCCCGCGCCAACGCGAACCGCGCCAGTCACATCGAGTGCCACCCGCCCCATCAGACGAATCTCGTTGCGCGTCTCGTCACCGAAGCGCTGCGGCATGTCGAGGGAGGTCGGCAACGGATAAAAGGGATTCGCCCAGACATTCCGCGTTGGCGTAGCCGGCTGCGGCCACGGGATTGTCTGGAACTCGAGATTCGACTCGCGAATGACCTGCGGAATCACCACGACCGTCAAGCGCGAGCGTCGCGCCGCAAAGCCAGCGCGCACAAGAAAGTTCGAACCGCGCCCAGCGCGGAGCGGACCATCGTTGAAGCCCCACGGGTGCGCCGAATTGTTGCTGAACAACCCCTCGGCACCGAACAGCACAACGGTGTCGCGTCCGGTGCGAAGCGCCTCAATTCGATTTCCGACGGTGCGCAGGAGCATGCCGTCGGCGGACTCCTTGCCTAGCAATTGATGGAGGCGGAGGACTGTTTCTGTTTCGGACCCGGGGAGCGGGAGGGCGGCCGGGGGCCGCGCGCGCGGCTCTGCCGGCAATTGCGCGGGCACCAACGTCGGTTCCTGCGCGACCAAGGGTGCGCTGACCCCGCTCAGCAGCCCACTTATCAACCCGCATAGCAACCCGCTTCGCAACAGGCTCACGAGCAGCGCGCGGAATACGAGCGGGCCCCCGCCACGGGCGCGCGTTGTCAAAAGGGGTGGCATGGGGCTGGGCACAGAGGGTAACCTTACCAGAATGGTACGGCTTGAATCAAGACGAATGATGCAGCGTGCGTTTCGCGCGCTCCTCTTCGCGGCCAACGCGGCGATGGCTCAACCGGCATTCGCCCAGCGCTCGCTGCCGGTAGAGCCGCGCACCGCCAAGCTCGACCTCGGTGGTGCCCTCCTCGCCGACGGCGACGAGCTCCGCTACCTGCGCGACCTCTCCCTCCTCGACACCGCACGCAACGTCTCGCCTCTCGTGCAGCCCTTCGGGCAAGGCGCGGAACGAAAGTGGCGCGGCGTCACCGATCGCACCGCGCATCCGTGGACGGACCGCTACGCCGAACCCCGTGACGCGCGATTCAGCTCTCGAGCGTTCGGCAACCTGCGCCTTCGCCTGCTCCGCCCCGATGCGCTCGTGCGGTACAACTCGGCGCTCCCCTCCTCTGCCACCGATGGCGTCATCTGGGCCGGACGTGGCACGACCGTCGGCATGCAGGGAGGCGCGGCGTTCGCATGGCGCGGGCTACGCGGACAACTCGCGCCGATTGTCTTTCGCACGCAGAATGCCGATTTCGCCATTGCGCCAACTGGGCGCCCGGGCCCGCTCGTCTACGCGGACCCGCGCAGCCCGTTTAGCATCGACTTGCCACAGCGCTTTGGCGAGAACGCGTACGGGCGCTTTGACCTCGGCGATTCTTTCATTGAGGCGAGCGCCTTTGGGATGTCGGCCGGCTTCTCTAACGCGCGGCAGCACTGGGGCCCGGCGCGGCGGTACCCGATGGTGCTCGGTACCAACAGCGGCGGTTTTGCGCACGGGTTTCTTGGTACCGACGGCCCAATCAACATCGGCATCGGCCAGTTGCAGGCGCGCCTCGTCAGCGGGCGTCTCGAGCAGTCGCCTTACTCAGTCGTGCAGACTGGCGAGACCGCGCGTTTCTTCACGGGTTTCATCGGCTCGTTCAGCCCCAAGATCTTTCCGGGGCTCGAAGCCGGGGCCATCCGAATCGTGAATGGTCCGTGGCCTGACGGCGGCATCGGCTTCAGCGAGGTGACGCGCATTTTCCAAGGTGTCATCAGCGACAATGTCAGCTCGATCAATCAAAACAACGAGAATCAGTTCGCCTCGGTGTTCATTCGCCTGGCACCTCCCGGGAGTGGATTCGAGGCCTACGGCGAACTCACGCGCGAAGATTTCGCCGGCAACTGGCGTTGGCTCTGGATGCAGCCAGATGACCTGATGGACTACGTCCTCGGCATCTCGCGCGCGCGGCTCGCTGCGGACGGCGCGTTGCACACGCTGCGCATGGAACTCGTGAACGGCGAGACCTCGCACCAAGAGCGACTCGGACGGCAGCTGACGCGCCCCTTCCCTCCATACACGCATAGCCGCGCGCGGCAGGGCCTCACCAATCGTGGGCAGCTGCTGGGCTCACCCGAGGCGTATGGAGGCGCGGGCGGAATCATCGCGTGGGACCGACGCGATGCACGCGGCCGTCGCACCTTCGCGTTGGAGCGCGCCCTCGTTGGCGACTGGCGCCAAACCCTTGGCCTGCGGGGCGTGCCGTGGGCCGAGGTCCGCTACGGGATGCGCGCAGAAGTGGTCCGCTTTCGCGGCGACGGCGAGCTCGGAGTGACGATCGCGCCAAGCTGGACCCTCAACCGCAATCTCGAGCGCGGGAACGATGTCTTCGATCTCGCCGTGCAACTCAGGTGGCGCGGCTGGTGACCGCGCGTCGCTCACCTGGCAACGAGTAGTGTGACGATGATGCCGGCGAGACCGACAATCGCCGAGACCATGAATGCCGAGTTGCGGTCGAACCAACCGCGCCGCCCCACATAGATCTGGTCGCCACTCATCGCCGCCTGCCCCACGACTGGCGAATCAATCGCGACCCGCTCGGCGAGCATGGCATCGTTGCGCATTATGCGGATGCGCGAGAGATCGCCATCGGCCGCGGCACCACCAGCGAGCGCAATCGCCCCGGCAATCGAGACGGTCGGATCGGCGAACTGCACGCCCGGAGTCTCTACAAACCCGAGCACGAAGACGCGCCGACGCGGCACGAGGCGAATATCCCCCTCGCGCAATTCACGCGCGTAGGCGGCAGCGAGCGTGTCACGTATTGCGGACCACGGCGCACCCGTCACCGCGCGTCGGCCGAGCAGGGGGAGGACGACGCTCCCATCCTCCTCCACCGGGAAGGCGCCGCGCATCGTCTCGTCACGCCAGTGGTAAATCTCGATGACGTCCCCCGCGCGCAGTGCGACATCGGGGGAGGACGATTGCGCGGCCAGCGGCAGCGCGAACGCGGCGCATATCAGAAGAAGCGAGAGAAGACGGGTCACGAGGTTCAAGATATCCCCAACGGTGTTCAGAGAGCGAGTCCAGTTACTTCGGCGGCGCGTGCGACCCACCCCTCCGCGCTCCAGTTTGTACGAACGCGCTCCACCCCGTTCGCGCCCAAGCGGGCCGCGAGGGCCGCGTCCGCGAGGAATTCGCGAAGGGTGCGCGCCCAGGTGTCCACATCGCGCGACAGCAAGTAGCCGGTGATTCTGTCGGCAACGGTCTCGGCGAACCCTCCCTCGCGCACCGCGATGACCGGCGTCCCGCAGGCCATCGCCTCCGGCGGGGCCAGCCCAAAGGGCTCCCGGTGCGCCGCGCAGAGTACCGCGCGCGCGTTTTGATACAGCAGCACCAACTCGGGCTCCGTGACGCGGTGATGCAACGTCACCGAAACCTGCAGCCGCGCCGCAAGTTGCTCGAGCTTCGCGCGCTCCTCCGCGGGCGCATCGTCGCAGGCGATGTCCAACGCCGGACGCTCGGCGGCAGGAATGGCGGCGAGAACTTCTACGACGAAGTCGTGCCCCTTGGCCGGCGAGAGGCGCCCGATGCTCAGCACCCGAGGCAGGCGCGGCACGGACGCGTTGGGCGTGAAAATCGCCGTGTCGATTCCCGGCGCGAGCACCTGCGCCGAAACGCCGTAGGCGCGCCGTAGCCACTCCACCGTGAAATGCGACGAGGTAAGCACTTGGCCGGCCGCGGCAATGGCCTCGCGATCGCCCTTTCCCTCTCGGAGATAACCAGGGAGGCGCGCCATGCGCTGAATGGTGGCCCACGCCGAACCGCGCGAGTCCGTGCGCGCAATTGCCGTGACGTCCGTGGGCGAGGACACGGGCGCGAGCGACTCAATCGCGCGGACGCGTCGCGGCTCATGCGTGTGCAAAATCGTGCGCGATCTCAGCTGCGTAAGGATGGGCGGGTGCCCGAAGATCCGACACTTCTCCACCCACACCACGTCGGGGCGCCACACGTCAATTTGCCGAGCGAGCGACGCCGTGGCGCGATCGTAGGCGCGGTAACGCCCGACGCCGCGGAAGTCGAGCGGCTCCACGACGCGCATCCCATCAAGGGGCCACGGCGCGAACGCCTGCTCGGCGCTGCTGAAGGTGAAGAGGCCCACCTCGTGCCCGCGCGCCGCGAGCAGTCGCGCGGAGTGCGCGACGAGGCGCAACGCCCCGCCCGAGGGGAGGTGATGAAAAAGGGCGATCCTCATGCGGGGCAACTCACGGTGCGCACCTCACGATGCGCGCCCGACAGCGGCTCGCCCAGAGCGCCAGGCGCCACGGAGCCCGAGGTAGAGCCGCGTCGGAATCATCGTGGCCATGAGCACGTGCGCCCGACGAAAGCCTCGGTGCAGCGGCGAGGTGACGGCCGCCGAGGGCGACCACCGCGCCGCGAGGGTCCGCGCCGCCGTACGCTCCCCACGCACAATCAGCTCCCAGATCGCGAACTCCGTGGCTTGGGCCTCGAGAGCACGGGCCAACCCCTCCCCGCCGCTCGCGGCAGGTGCGAGCGTGCGCGCCGCAGCCGCGAGCCGCTCGTAGAGCGCCCGACGCTGCCCGAGGAGCGTGGGATCCAGTTCGTCGCGGTCCGTCCACCGGTTGTCGGCATGCACCCTGAGCCGCACAGTGCGCTCCGAGAGCAGCACCATCCGCCGAGCACGGAGTTGCAGCGCGACCTGAATCCACCCATCTGCGGCAATTCGGTAGTCCGCGGGTATCGGCCCCACCGAGCGGAGCAGTTCGAGCCGGCAGGCGATTCCCGAGGTTGGGGGGAGCCAAGGAACTCCGCCGGCACGCACTCTCGCGGAATCACCCAAATCAGCCCGGACTGCCCAGAGCGCTGCGTCCGCGGGCTCGGGCGCCAGCGGAGCGTCTGCCGCATCAATTCGGTCGAGCGGCGCCAGAACTGCATCGCAATCCCGGTCGGCGTGGCTGGCCGCTGCGACGAGCTCCAAATGGCGCGGCGTCCAGGTATCGTCGCCATCAAGAAAGGCCACCCAGGGGCCACGTGCGGCCGCAAGCCCCGTGTTCAGAGCCCCCGCCTGGCCCTGATTGGCCTGCGTAATC
>JANLTT010000074.1:0-2103 GCA_031363115.1 Gemmatimonas sp. | reverse complement strand
CCCCGACACTCGCGCGCTGCGCCACGACGCGCGAACGCGCCGCAATCACGCGACCGATCACTTCGGTGGCGACGAGCGACCTGCAGACGGGAATCGCCCACGCCTCCAACGTTTCGTACCAGACGCCGGCCGCCGAGGGCGCGAGGTTGATTGCGTCGCTCGTGCGAAGGATCGTGACGGCGTCGCCTAGTCCACCGACCTGCTGAATCACGACCACCAAGAGCGCGATCAATCCGACACTCAGCACTGCGCCCTGCAGCACATCGGTCACGGCGTCGGCGAGGAGCCCGCCGAAGGTCGTGTACGCAATCACGAAGAGCGCCGCCACGCCGACGCCAATGGTGAGATCGATCCCACCGACGAGTGCAATCACCGAGCCGAAGGCGCGGACCTGCGCGGCGGCCCAGAGCACGGAGGTTGGAATCAAAATGATTGCGGCGAGTCGCTCGACGCGGACGCCGAATCGCACGCGGTAGAGATCTGCGAGCGTCGTGAGGCCGCGATCCCAGAGGGGTTTGGCCAGCAGCAGCCCCATCAGAACCAGGCAGAGCGCGTAGCCGAAGGGCTCCGCCGATGCGAGCGAGATTCCGCCGCGGTACACCTCGCCCGCCGACCCAATCACCGTCTCGGCGCCGAACCAGGTCGCAAAGATCGAAAAGGTTGTCAGCGTGTAGCCCAACCGTCGGCCACCGACGAGATAATCGTCCTCGGTCGCGATGCGGCGGGAAACCCAGACGCCGATGCCGAATTGCAACAGCAGGAAGCCGGCGAGCGCGGCGATGCCGAGGGTCACGGGTGCAATCTCATTGCCGCGAAGAGGCGCGGTATGTCCGTGGCGCCGAGTGGCGATCCGTCGTAGTCGAGTCCCGCCAGCGCCGCCGCCTGCCCAAGCACGGCCGCCGCACTGACTCCGCGCTCGCGGAGTTCTCTCACGCCGCTGTCGCCGGCCGACTTGCTGAGTTTGCGGCCATCCGCGTGTGTGACGAGCGGATGGTGAAGAATCAATGGCGGCTCCGTGCGGCCGAGGAGGCGCGCGAGTCGGAGTTGCCGCCCGGTTGAGGTCAGGAGATCCTCGCCGCGAATCACGAGGTCAACTCCTTGCTCGAGATCGTCCACGACGACGCAGAACTGATAGGTGAAGTTCCCGCGGCGATCGCGCGCGAGGAAATCACCGCACTGGAGGTCGGGGTCCTGTGCCTGCGGGCCGAGGCGACGGTCGTTGAAGTGTTCGAGTGTGCCTGCGTTCACGCGAATGCGGCGGGCGAGCGTGCTGGCAGGACTCACGGCGCGCGTGCGACAGGTGCCGGGGTAGCGGAGTTCGGAACCGTCTGCGGTGTCGGTCGTATCCGCGGTCATTGCGCCAGTCACCGCGCCAGTCACTGTGCCGGTTGCCGCGCCGCTTGCACGCGCAATGTCCGCGCGAGAGCAGCTGCACGGGTACGCGAGGCCCTGGCTCTCCAACTCAGCGAGGCGCGCTTCGTATCTCGCGCTGTTGTCACTCTGCCGCTGTGGGTGCGCGCCCGCGCGGAAGTCGCTCGTGGTGGCGCCATCGGGGACGAAGCCGAGCCAATCGAGATCATCGAGGATGGCCTGCTCGTACTCCGTGCGGCAGCGCCCGCGGTCATGATCTTCGAGGCGCAGAAGGACGTGGCCGTCATGCGCGCGCGCCATCCCCCAGACCCAGATCGCGTTCACGACGTGGCCGAGGTGGAGGTAGCCCGTGGGGGCGGGGGCGAAGCGGGTCGTGAAGGCGGGCATTCAAGGCATTATGCTTCACCAACGGCACTCGCCGCGACCCCCGTGTGCCACCGCCTTCCTCCTCGCCCGCTTTTCATGCCTGAATCGGTCACGCTGGTTGAGGTCTCCCCCCGCGACGGCCTGCAGAACGAGAAGGCCGTGCTCGACGCGGCGGTGAAGATCGCCCTCATTGACCGACTCAGCGCGGCGGGGCTGCCGATGATCGAGGCTACGAGCTTTGTCTCGCCCAAGGCCATCCCGCAACTCGCCGATGCCGAAACGGTGATGGCGGGCATCACGCGTCGCGCGGGGACTCGCTACACGGTGCTCGTGCCGAACGAGCGCGGGTTTGACCGCGCGCTCCCC
>JANLTT010000073.1:0-7962 GCA_031363115.1 Gemmatimonas sp. | reverse complement strand
GCAGCTCCTGCAGCGCGCGGGATGGTTCAACGATCTCCAGCATAAGCGCCGCGCGTTGGACCGGCTCCTGCCGACGATTCGTGCCGCGACCGACCCCATCACGCGCGACCTCTACCTGGCGCGCGCGGCCGATGCTGCGGGCATTGCACGCGAGGTGTTGCTCGCCGAGTTGCACGCGGTGCGACGCGGGTCGGGGCGCACCACCACTGGACGTGCGTCGGCGCCGCCAACCAAGCCGGCCCCCGTGCGCGATCACTCGCGCGAGCCGGACCCCGAGGGTGCCTTCCGTGACTCGGACGCGCCGCCGCCGGGCGACGAGGTCGCGCCCTTCGTTCCGAGCGGACCGTACAAGTCGCGCGTAGAGGGAGCAGCGGCGGAGCAGTCGCTCATTCGCGTCCTGCTCACGCAGCCCGTGTGGCAGGACCTGATTGTCGAGGAGCTGGGCAAGCTGGAGGCCGATGAGTTCCCCGAGGGGGAATCGGACGCGTTCAACGACGAGCAGGGCGGGGTGCTGCGCGACTCCGTGTACGCGAACATCTATGAGGCGGCCAAGTACTGCGGTGCCGATGCCGCGCCGGAGCAGTTCACCTCCTCGCTCGAACCGCTGGAGATCTATGTCTACGAAACACTGCGCGGCGAGGCCGAACTGGTGGGGGATGCAAAGGTGGCCATCACCGATGCCATCAAGCTCCTGCGCGGGCGTTCGCTGGACGCGCAGGTCGCCGAGCTGAAGTCGCTGCTGCCGTTGGCGGATTCGGCGGAGAAGGACCGCATCAATGCCCGGATCGGACAACTGACCGCGGAACGCCGCTCGTTGGGCGTCGCGAAGTGGGGGGCGGTCCGCAGCCGATGAACCGAAATGTCCCAGGAAGCTGATTCGTAATCGTCGGTGTGATGCCGACGCGCTGATTTTCCACTATCGTTCTCACAGACCCCGACCGAGCTCCCATGTCCGAGATTCAGACTCTCCTCGCCCTGCAGGCCGACGACCTCGTCATTCACGACATCGAAACCCAGATCGCGGCCCTCGAGCCGCGTATCGCCGAACTCGACGCACGTCGTCGTCGGTTGGCGGATGTGGTGGATCGTCAGCAGACGGTTGTCACGGCCGAAGAGAAGAAGCAGGCGTTCCTGCGCGACAAGATCGCCGAGCACCGTGGGTTGATTGACCGCAATCAGGCGCAGCTCGATGCGGTGAAGACGATGCGTCAGGCGACGGCGGCTGCGTCGCAGATGGAGCAAGCCAAGAAGATCGTCGCGGGCGAAGAGAGCGACCTGCTGGCGCTGAATCGTCGCTTGGAGGAAATGCGCGGCGGCCTGAACAACGCGAAGACCGAACTGGCGGCGCTCGAAGCCGAGCAGGCGACGGCGCGCGGGGAAGTCGGGGCGCAGCGGGCGGGCCTCGAGGCCGAACTCGCCGAGGCCGCATCGAAGCGCGCCGCGTCGGCGCAGTCGGTGGACGCGCCGCTCCGCATGCGCTACGATCGCACCCGCAACAAGAAGCGCGTGCATGTCGTGGTGGCGCTCAACGGACTCGCCTGCGGTGCCTGCGACACGGCGATCCCGATGCAGAAGCGGCATGCGATGCTCGCCACGCACTCGATTGAGCTGTGCGAGGTATGTGGCGTGTTGATGTTCCATCAGGCGTGAGCCGGACGCGCCCCGCGGCGCGCTGGGCTCAGGCGCCGGTCATCGCACCGGAGGCGCTGGACACGTTCAAGCGTGGCCTGCGCCCCTTCTGGGAGGCGAAGCAGAAGCCGGAGCCGCCGGAGGCCCTCCTGCGGCTCCTGTTGCTGCGTCAGGGCGACGACCCCGCGAGTGCGCGGCGGTTCATCAACCCGCAGGTCGAACACCTCACGGCGCCTGATTCGCTGACGGATCTCGTGCGCGCCGCCGAGCGATTGGTGGCCGCGGTGAAGTCAGGCGAGACGATTCTCGTGCACGGCGACTACGACGTGGACGGCATCTGCTCGACCGCCTTGCTCACCAAGGTGCTGCGGACGCTCGGTGGTACGGTCGTGCCGTTCATTCCGAATCGTCGCACCGATGGCTATGACCTCGGTCCGGCCGGCGTGAAGGAAGCCATTGCGGTGAAGGCGGGGGTCGTGCTCACCTGCGATTGTGGCACCACCGCCGTGGCCCCGGCGGCCGCGCTCAAGGCGGCGGGGATTGATCTCATCATCACCGATCACCACCAGCTCGGCGCGATTGTGCCTGCGGCCTATGCGCTGGTGAATCCGCAGCGCGAGGCGGACATCGCCACGCGTGGTGATCGGCACATGGCGGCCGTCGGCGTGGCGTGGAAGCTCTCGCAGGTCTTGGTCTCGCTGCTCGGCGGCGATCCGGCGCTCGTGGATGAGCAACTCGAACTCGTGGCGCTCGCCACCGTGGCCGATGTGGCTCCACTGGTGGGCGACAATCGCATTCTCGTGGCCGAAGGGCTGCGGCGCATGTCCACGCCGCCGAAGCCGGGGAGTCCCGACCGACGCAATCGCGGACTGCGCGCATTGATCCGCTCCGCTGGGCTCGATGAAAAGCGCCTCACCGCCGGACGACTCGGCTACACCGTCGCCCCGCGTCTCAATGCGCTCGGGCGCGTGCGTCGGGCACTGACGGGCGTCGAGCTCCTGCTCTCCGAGGACGAAGATCGGGCGATGGACCTCGCGGCCGAATGCAATCGCGCGAACGCCGAGCGACAGGAGCTTGATCGGGCGATTCTCGACGAAGCGAAGGCCACGCTCGACACGATGGACATTGATGCGGCGCGCGGCATCGTATTGCATGGCGAAGGCTGGGAGCCTGGCGTGATTGGCATCGTTGCGTCGCGCATTGTGGAGCTCACGCATCGGCCGACGTTCATGATTGCCGTCACGCACGACGGCACGGCGCGCGTGGGGAAGGGGTCAGGGCGCTCGGTATCCGGATTCGATTTGCATGCGGCGCTGACGGCCTGCGGTGACCTGCTGCAGAAGTACGGCGGACACAAAGAGGCGGCGGGGCTGACGATTGCGCCGGAGAATATCGAGGCCTTCGCGGAGCGCTTTGACGCCGAGGCGCGCGCGCGATTGTCGGATGACGATCTGATTCCCATGCTGCGCCCCGATCTGGAGTTGTCGATTGATGCGGCAAACGAATCGCTGCTCGGCGCGATTCGCCATCTGGAGCCCTTTGGGATTGGGAATGCGGGGCCGGTCTTTGTGTCGCGCGGGGTGCGGCTCAAGGGTGGCGCGCGGAAGGTCTCGACCGATGGCCTCAAGCTTGAGTTCGTGTCGGAGACGGGACCGCGCGAAGCCGTGGGGTGGGGGATGCACGGGCGCGCAGCGGACGTGCCGCGCGATGGAAAGATCGACGTGGTGTATCGCCTCGATGTGAATGAGTTCCGTGGCGCACGCACGCTCCAGGCCAACCTGCTTGACCTGCGGGTCTCGACCGATGGCTGAAATCCGGATTGTCGCCGGCCAGTGGCGTGGGCGTCGCTTCAAGGTGCCGACCGATGGCGTGCGCCCCACGGCCGACAAAGTCCGCGAGGCGTGGATGAGCATCATCCAACAGAAGATTCCCGATGCGCGGGTGCTGGACCTCTGCGCGGGCTCCGGGGCGCTCGGGCTTGAGTCGCTCTCGCGCGGGGCGATGACCTGCGACTTCGTCGAGAAGGACCCCAAGGTGTTGCGGACCCTGCAGGACAACATCGCGCTGCTGGGCGGCACCGACCGCGCGACGGTGCATAAGAGCGATGCCGTGCGCTTCCTCGAGGAGCAGGCGGGCGCGATGCCGGCCGGACCAGCGTGGGACCTCGCCTTTGCGGACCCGCCGTACGGCCAGGGAATCGCCGAAGCGCTGGCCGCCCGCTGGCTGGCGGTGCCATTCGCAACGATCTTTGGGGTGGAGCACGAGTCGTTCATCACCCTCCCCTCGCCTGAGACGGGGCCGCCCCCGGATCGTCGGGTGTACGGGGAGACCGCACTGACTTTTTACCGCCTGCCCACCTGACGATGCCGAAAGCCGCGTTGTACGCGGGAAGCTTTGACCCGATCACCAACGGCCACGCCGACCTCATCAAGCGGTCGCTGCAGTTCGTGGACAAGCTGATTGTGGGCGTGGCGGTGAATGTCACGAAGCAGCCGCTCTTTTCCGAGGAGGAGCGGGTCCGACTCATTAAGGCCGCGCTCGATGACGACCCCCGCGTCGAGGTCCGTGCCTTTCGCGGGCTCGTCGTGGATTTCGCCCGCGAGGCTGGGGCGAAGGTGATTCTTCGTGGCCTCCGCGCCGTGGCCGACTTCGAGTACGAATACCAGATGGCGCTGATGAACCGCCATCTCGCGCCGGCCCTCGAAACGATGTTCATGGTGCCGTCGCTCGAAGTCAGCTACCTGAGCTCGTCCCTCGTCCGAGAAGTGGCACGTTTTGGCGGCGAAATTGACGCGCTGGTGCATCCCGCGGTGGCGGTGGCGTTGCGCGAGAAGTTTCCGCCGTCATCTTTCCCATCGAGCAAGAGTTCCACCCCCGCGTAACCCCACGTCCGCGCAACGCACGAGCCCCGCATGAGCCTGCACGTAACCCGCCAGGGTGACACCCTGATTGTTGACATCGAAGGGCAGCTGATCGTGAGCAACCGTCAGGAGCTCAAGCAGCGCGTGCTCGACGAGGCCGAGTCCGGCGCACGCAAGATCGTCATAGACTTCGCGCGCACCGGCTACATCGATTCCGCCGGACTCGGCGTGCTCGTCTCGCTGGCGAAGCGGCTGCGTGAGCTCGGCGGCGACATCCGCCTCGCCAATCTGAACGACGACCTCCAGACGCTGTTTGAGCTCACCAAGCTCGACACGCTTTTTCAGATCAGCGACACTCGCGAGCGCGCCCTCGAGAGCTTCTGAATGGCGGCGTTCGGCGCGCTGGACCTGCGCATCCCGAGCGACGTCGCCCAGATCGAGCCCGTGGTGGCGGAGATTGTCCGTCGCTGCGCCGCGCAGGGGTTCAACCATCGGCAGTTGGCGCTGAATCTTCCCGTGGCCCTCACGGAAGCGCTGAGCAACGCGATTCTCCGCGGCAATGGCGAGGATGCCGCGAAGTCGGTGCGCGTCCGCGTCTCGATGCGCGATGCCGAACTGACGGTCGAAGTGGAGGACGAAGGGATGGGCTTTGATCTCGAGGCCTGCACCGGTGATCCGACCCTTCCGGAGAATCTGGAGAAGGAAGAGGGGCGTGGGCTCTTCCTGATGCGCGCGCTGATGGATCGTGTGGAGGCGTATCGTGCGAATGGATATGTCGTGCGACTCACGCTGCGTTGCGGTGGGCACGCCGCGTGAGTGACCTCGCCGCGGCACTCGGCGCCTTCAGTGCGGCCTATGGCTGCGGTGCGACGTTATGGACACAGTCGGCGCCGGGGGCAACCCTAGAGGTCGCGGCGACTTCGGGGGGCGATGTCACGCCGCCCGAGGGATTCGCGCGCATCGAGGGCCCTGAACCCACTGCACGCGAGACGGCGCTCGGCCGCCAACTCGTGATGCGCATTCCGGGGCGCACGCGGGCGTGGATTGGCATTGGCCCCGTGGCCGACGACAACGCGGAGCCCGCGCGGTGGCTGAATGTCTTGGTGCCGGTCTTCTCGCAGATGCTCCAGAGCCAGTGGGAGTCGAGCCACGCGGCGGACGAGCTGCTCGAGCGCTACGAGGAGATCAATCTTCTCTACTCAATCAGCGAGATCCTCGGGCGCACCGTGACGCTTGAGGACGCGGCGCGCACCATTCTGTTCGAAGTGTCCGACACGGTGGGTGCCGACTACGGCGCGTTGTTGGTGTTCGACAATGCGGCCGGCTTGTTGCGTCCCGTCACGTCGCTCCGCGCGCCGAGTGCGGCGCCGGCGATACCAATTCCGATTGACGACCCCGTCGCGGTCTCTGCGCGCGTCTTCCGCACGCGACACGCCCTGCTCGTGAATGCCGGCGTGCTGGAGAGCGAATTCGAGCAGCCCTTCCGCAGCGGCGCGATGCTCTCGGTGCCCATCACCTGGACGACGCCCGATGGTGGCATTCCGCTTGGCGTGGTCTGCCTCTCCGGGCGTCGCAATGGCGAGAACTTCAGTGCCGGCGACGAAAAGCTCGTGGCGGCGGTGGGATCGCAGATTGGCACGGCGATTCAGAACGCGCGGCTCGTGCGCGCGAGCATCGATCAAGAACGTCACGCCAGCGAGATGCGGCTCGCGCACGAGCTCCAGATGAAGCTCCTACCCTCAGGCGAAGTCGTGGCGCCCGAGGCAATGTGCGCGGTGCGAGTGGAACCCGCCGAGGGGGTTGGTGGCGACTTCTACAATCTCTTCCGCCTCGGCAATGGCCGCACGGGTGTGCTTGTGGGCGATGTGTCCAGTCACGGCTACCGCGCGGCGCTCATCATGGCCCTCGTGATGAGTGCCACGGCGATTCATGCGCAGACGACCGCCGATCCCGCCGAGACGATCGCGGCGCTGCTGGCCACGCTCGAGGAGGAACTGCGCGAGACGGAGATGTTCCTCTCGCTCTGCTACGCGGTGATTGACAAGGAACGCGGCATCATCCGCTGGACCAACACCGGGCATCCGCACGCGTTTGTGATTGGTGCCGACGGTGAGGCGGTACGCCTCGACGCGACCGACCCGCCGCTGGGGCTGGGCGGCGACCAGCTCCATGTCTCGTCACGCCCGTGGGATGCGGCGAACGACTTGCTTGCGCTCTTTACCGACGGCGTGAGCGATGCGCGTAACGCCAAGCAGCAGCCACTCGGCGAGGCCGCGGTGCTCGACGTCATCAAGGCGCGGCGCCGCGAGGTGCCGTCGCGCATCGTGGACGGAGTCTTTGCGTTGGTCGAAGGGCATCTTGGGCGCGAACAGCCGCACGACGATCAAGCGGTGGTGATTCTCCGCTATGCCTGACCGTCTTCCGCGACCCAAGAAGCGGCTCGGCCAGCACTTCCTCACCGACTCCCGACTCCTCGCGCGCATCGCCGATGCGCTTGGGGCGACGTCGAGTGACACCGTGCTGGAGATTGGTCCCGGGCGCGGCGCGCTCACCACGCATCTCCTGCAGCGCGCGGGGAAGGTGATTGCGATTGAGCTCGATCGTGAACTCGCCCCGATGCTCGCCGAGAAGTTGAAGGACGAGCCGCGCTTTCGGATGGTCGAGGGCGATGTGCTCGATCAAGACCTCGGTGCACTGGCCGACGGGCCGTATCTCCTCGCGGGGAATGTGCCATACAACATCACCACGCCCATTCTTTTTCACGCGATGCATCGCCCGCGTCCGACGCGCGCCGTGTATCTCGTGCAGAAGGAAGTCGCCGAGCGTGTGGTGGCGGCGCCGGGGAGCGAGGCCTATGGGGCGCTGTCCGTGAATGTGCAGGCGCTCGCCGCGGCCGAGTTGTTGTTCAGCGTGTCGGCGCGCGCCTTCACGCCGCCGCCGAAAGTGGAGAGCGCGGTGATTCGCATCGTGCCGCGCCTGGAACCACTGTTGACGCCCGAGGAGGAAGAACCCTTCCGGCTCTTGGTGCAGGGCTCGTTTGGCTTGCGCCGCAAGCAGATGCGTCGTGTGTTGCGCACCGTGCGCGCGTGGGACGCGGCGCGCGCCGATGTGGCGTTGAGCGCGGCGGGGATTGATCCGGAGTCGCGTCCTGAGACGCTCTCGCCGGCGGACTTCCTGCGCTTACTGCGCGTGAGTCAGTGAGTAGGCGAGAATCTCGAGTTCCGTGGCCATGTTCACGGCGCGGAGCGAGACTCCATCGGGCACGTGGAGCGGGACCGGTGCGAAGCTGAGAATCGCCGTGACGCCGGCGGCGACGACACGATCAACCATCGCCTGCGCGGCCTCGCCGGGAACGCAGAGCACGGCGATGCGCGGGGTGCGTGTGGTGATGTCGGATTCGAGTTCGCGTGCGTCACGCACGGCGATGCCACCGATGTCGAGGCCGATTTTTCGGGGGTCGCTGTCGTAGATG
>JANLTT010000349.1:0-10644 GCA_031363115.1 Gemmatimonas sp. | reverse complement strand
TCGCCGTAGCTGAAGCCGCCGGGGAGGATGATGACATCCGCGCCCTTGAGGTCGTGATCCTTGTGCCAGAGGAGGAAGGCCTCCTCGTGCAACTGCTCCACGATGGCGAGGACCGCGTCCTCGTCACAGTTCGACCCAGGGAAGGTGACGACGCCGACCTTCACGCAGCCACCACGGCAGCGATCTCGTAGTCCTCGGTCACCGGATTCGCGAGCAGACGGCCGCACATGTCGCGCACGGCGGCCTCGGCGGCCTTCGCATCGGCGGCCTTCGTCTCGATGATGAGGTGCCGACCGACATGCACGTCGCCAACGGCGGAGAAGCCCAGCGTGTGCAGTGCGTCGGCGACAGCCTTGCCCTGGGGGTCAAGCAGTCCCTTACGCGGGACGATATGAACGGAAACCTTGAACAGCGTCACGAGCGGGAATCCTCGGAAGTCATCTCGCCCTCGTCGTCGAGCTCATCCGGCTCTCCAAAGGGCGATGGAAGTTCGAACACACCGCGCACCAGGGCGAGCAGGATGCCCGTGGTCACGTAGAGCACACCGAAGGGGAAGAAGAACTCCTTCGGCAAAAAGAACAGCGCGTAGATGCTGGCAAAGAAGACGATGATGCCCGCCGTCCCGTGCACCGTGCGGAAGGTGAACTTCGGCCACGAGGGGAAGGGGACGTTGCTGATCATGAGGGCGGCGAGGCCGAGCATCAGGAAGCGGAGAATGGTCTCCCACGGCCACTCTCCAATGAAGGTCTCGTTGTACAGCGGGGTCTGGCTGAACCAGTAGTAGGTGGCGAGCGTGCCGCCCGCAGCGGGACTGGGCAACCCCTTGAAGTAGTCCTTCGACTTGCCGGCCTGCTCCACGTTGAACCGCGCGAGGCGCATCACCGCGCAGGCTGCGAAGATGAAGACGAAGATCCAGTCCCATCCCGAGTGCCTCAGCACCGCGAAATACATCATCAGGGCCGGCGCGAGGCCAAATGAGATGGCGTCCACGAGCGAGTCGAGCTCTTCGCCGAAGGCGCTCCCGGTATTCGTCGCGCGCGCGATGCGACCATCGAGGGCGTCACAGAAGCCACCGATCACGATGTACCACCCCGCCTGGATGTGCTGCCCGCGCGACGCGGAAACAATCGCGAAGATGCCAAAGAACAGGTTCGCGAGCGTGAAGCCGTTGGGCAGCATGACCAACGAGGGACGCGGGAACCGACGACGGCGAGCCATCATTGTGGAAGCTCCGCAAGAACGGTGGTGCCGGCGACAGGCTTCTCGCCAAGCTGGACCTTCACTGTGCTGCCGACCGGCACGAAGACATCCACGCGCGAGCCGAACCGAATGAGCCCCATGCGCTCGCCCTGGTCGGCGTCATCGCCGACTCGGCTATACGTCACGATGCGTCGCGCAACGAGGCCGGCAATCTGTCTGAAGAGCACCTTGTGGCGCGTGCCCTGCACGCCCACGGACATCTGTTCGTTCTCCAAACTCGCCTTGTCCACGGCGGCATTGAGGAACTTGCCCGGGCTGTAGTGCACATACTCCACGCGCCCGCTCACCGGATATCGGTTGACGTGCACGTTGAAGACATTCATGAAGACGGAAATCTTGATAGCGCGCCCGTGCAGGAAGGTGGGCTCGTCCACTTCACGGATGTCAATCACGCGCCCGTCAGCGGGAGAGATCACCAACTGCTCGCCGCGAGGCCCTGTTCGCTCAGGGTCGCGGAAGAAATACGCCACCCAGAGTACGAGGAGCGTGAGCACGAATGCCAGGAGCCAGAGCGGCCACGAGCGTCGCACCAACGCGGCGGTGTAGCCGGCCGCGGCGAGCGCCAGGGCGATCAAAATGAACGGGATGCCTTCGCGGGCGAAGTTCACGGGGCGCTCTTACGGAAGGCGCGTGAGGTCGAGCGGCGCACCCGTGAGGCGCTCGAAGGCCTCGAGGTACCGCTTGCTGGTCGCGGACACGACCGCATCGGGAAGGGTCGGCGGCGGTGCCTCGCCATTCCAGCGACCGGCCTTTCGCTCGACGGCCAGCCAATCGCGGAGCGGCTGCTTGTCGAAGCTCGGCGGAGCGCTCCCTTCGACCCACTGGTCAGCAGGCCAGAAGCGCGAGCTGTCCGGGGTCATCACCTCGTCAATCAACAGGATGCGCCCCGCCGCGTCCCGTCCAAACTCAAACTTCGTGTCGGCGATGATGATGCCGCGCGTCGCCGCGAGATCACGACCCTTGCCGTACACGAGGCGAGCCAATCGCTCGAGCTCCTGCGCGGCCTCGCTCCCAACGACCGTCGCCATCTTTGCGATGGTGATGTTCTCATCGTGCCCCGTCTCGGCCTTTGTTGCCGGAGAGAACACCGGCGGATCGAAACGCGACGACTCCTTGAGCCCGGTGGCGAGCGTCTCGCCGGCGAGCGTTCCTGTCGCCGCGTACTCCTTGAACGCCGAACCCGCGAGATAGCCGCGCACGACGCACTCCACCGGAAAGACATCCGTGCGGTGGCAGAGCATCGCGCGCCCCGCGAGTTCATCGCGGTGCGTGGAGAGCGCCGGAGCGCGCTCAATGATCTCGTCCACATCGCAGGTCACCATGTGGTTCGTGACCTCGCCCTCAAAGCGTCGGAGCCACCACGCGGTGAGCTGCGTCAGGACCGCGCCCTTGTACGGCACGAGTTCGCGCATCACGACGTCGAAGGCACTCACGCGATCGCTGGCCACGAGCAGCACATGCTCCGCCCCGAGCGCGTAGACGTCGCGGACCTTGCCGCGGCGAATGAGCGGAAGCGGAAGGGTGGTCTGGCCCACGAGGAGCGAGGTCATACGCGCACCTCTTCCTTCGCCGGAGCGGCTTCGCCCGCCGCCACGAGAATCGGATGAATCACTTCCGCAAGGAAGTCATCCACTTGCTGGGGCGCCCGTCCCACAAAGCGCGTGGCATCGGTCACTGCGGCGAGGTCGGCACTCGGCACCGGGAACGCCGGATCCGCCGCGAGACGCTCAAGCATGTCGTTGTGCTTGCCTTCGTCCTTCATGGCGCGCGCGGCCTCGATGCTGTGGACGCGAATCACTTCGTGCACGGCCTGTCGGTCGCCGCCAGCCTGCACCGCGCGCACGATCAGTGCCTCGGTGGCCATGAAGGGCAACTCGTCGCGGATGCGTTGCTTGATGCGCGCCGGATGCACTTCGAGTCCGGTCACGATGTTCTCGAGCAGGATCATGATGGCATCCGTCGCGAGGAAGGCCTCGGGAATCGTGATGCGGCGAATGGCGGAGTCGTCGAGCGTGCGCTCGAAGTACTGCACGCTGTGCGTCTGGTTTGCGGTGCCCGTGATGGAAAGAACGAACCGCGCGAGCGAGTTGATGCGCTCGCTGCGCATCGGGTTCCGCTTGTAGGCCATCGCGCTGGAGCCAATCTGCTCCTTGCCGAAGGGTTCTTCGATCTCGCCGAAGCTCTGCAACATCCGGAGGTCGCTGGCAAACTTCGCGGCGCTCGCGGCGAGCCCGCCGAGCACCTCAAGCACGTGGCTGTCAATCTTGCGCGAGTAGGTCTGGCCCGACACCGGAATCGAACCCGGGAATCCCATCGCGTGGCAGACCTTGGTGTCGAGCGTGCGCACCTTCTGGTGATCGCCTCCGAACAATTCGAGGAAGCTCGCCTGCGTGCCCGTCGTGCCCTTTACGCCGCGCATCGGAATGTTTGCGAGGCGGTAATCCAGATCGGCGAGGTCAAGCACCAAGTCCTGCATCCACAACGTCGCACGCTTGCCCACCGTGGTGAGCTGCGCCGGCTGCAAGTGCGTGTAGCCCAACGCCGGCTCATCACGCCACTGCTTGGCAAAGGCCGCGAGCGCGCGAATCACGGAAATCAGTCGGCCGCGGAGCAGCTCCAGCCCGCGACGCATCTGGATCAAGTCACCGTTGTCCGTGACAAAGCAGCTCGTAGCGCCCAGATGAATCACGCCCTTCGCCGCCGGCGCCACATCGCCAAAGGCGTGAATGTGCGCCATCACGTCGTGGCGAAACCGCGTTTCATAGTTGGCGACGGCATCAAAGTCGATGTCATCGAGATGCGCACGCATCTGCGTCAGCGCGTCGGCTGAAATCGCCACGCCGAGTTCCTGCTCGGCTTCGGCGAGGGCAAGCCAGAGGCGGCGCCAGAGCCCGTGACGGGTCTGAAGGCTCCAGAGCTCGAGCATCGCCTTCGAGGCATAGCGATCAGCGAGGGGCGAGCGGTACGTATTATGACTCATCGGATGCGGAAGTCGGTCGAGTAAACGGTGCCGTTGCGTTCAAAGAACATGCGAATCGGTCCGCGCCCGATGTAGTACTCCAACACTCGAGCGGCTTCGGGGGCGTCAGTGACGGGGGAACGATTCACTTGAATGATCACGTCCCCGGCACGAATGCCGAGGTCGCGCGCGACCCGCTCGGTGACCTTGTAGACCACCGCGCCGCGCTCAGAGCGGAAACCGCGCTCCGCGCGAATGGCCGGCGTGAGCGAGACGAGTTCGAGTTCGCGTAGCACCGCCACCTTCTCGGCGGTGACTTCGGGAAGATCACGCACGCGCACGGTTATCTTCTGATCGCGTGAGGCACGGCGAATGGTGAGCTCGGCAGTTTCGCCGACGCGCAGCTCGAGCAGCTCCGCTTCCCAGTCGTAGGGATTGCGAATCAGGCGATCGCGTGACTGCACAATGATGTCGCCATCACGGAGCCCGGCATCCTGCGCGGGCGATCCCGGCACGATGGACTCGATGATCGCACCGGCATTGAGATTGCCGCGCCCCGCCGTCGCGCCTGGTTGCTGCATCTTCACGCCAATCCAAGGGCGACGCACGCTGCCGTGGGCGAGCAGGTCCTCCGCCACACGACGCGCGCGGTCAATCGGAATGGCGAAGCCGAGGCCAATGGAGCCACCAGAGGGCGTGTAGATCGAACTGTTCACGCCCACCACTTCGCCCGACGCATTGATCAACGGGCCACCTGAGTTGCCAGGATTGATCGACGCGTCGGTTTGAATCATGTCCACATAGACGCCTGGGCCATCGCCGCGCCCAGTGAGGTTGCGGCCCACCCCGCTCACCACGCCCGCCGTCACCGACGGCTCGGAGTTGCCGAGCAGGAAACCATACGGGTTGCCGATGGCCACGACCCACTCGCCAATCAGCAGGCCGCGCGAACTGCCGAGCGGCGCCGTCGGGAGGTTCGTCGCATCAATGCGCAGCACGGCGAGGTCGTTGAGCTCGTCCTCGCCAACGACCGTTGCCGGATACGTCGTGCCATCACGCATCGCGACCGAGACCTTCGTGGCACCGGCAATCACATGGGCATTGGTGACGATCACGCCATCGTTGCGCACGATGAATCCCGAGCCGATGCCTGGCGTCACGGTCTCGCCGGAGCGCGTCCCAAAGAACATGTCGTAGGGCGTCACCGCGGCGCGCTCGACGCGCTCCGTCTGCACCGTGACCACTGACGGCGCGACGCGCACGACCGCTTCGGTGATTGCCGTGCGGCGCGAGGTGTTGATGGCCTCCGGCGCCGTCGTCGGCAACTGACTCTGCGTCACCGGTGGCGACTGGGCAATTGTGTTGTTCGGCGCGGTGCCGTCGCAGGCCGAGACAGCGCGAGCATCGCGGTGGCAGCGGACCGCAGCAGGCGTGCGGTGCGCGGATGTCTTGTTGGCATGCTCATCGAGCGCGGCGGGGCTTGGAGCGGCGACTCACGTCGCCGAGGAACTTGTCGAGGCCGCGATCGGTGAGCGGATGTTGCAGGAAGGAGCGCAGCGCGGCCGGCGTGACGACGGCAGCATCCGCACCGGCGGCCGCGAGTTCGCCAAAGCGCGCGGCATTCGGCGGACCGGCCACGACGACATCACACTCCACCGCGTCACGCGAGAAGATCGCGCGCAAGCCAGCAATGGTGCGCTCGGCCTGCTCGCCCACGGCCTCAAGCGCATCAACCGGCACGACGACCATGGACGCGCCCGACTTGGCGGCGAGGATTCCTTGGGCAATCGAGTGCACCAGCGTGGCGGCGACGCGGACGCCATCGGCCGAGAGGCGGCGGATGGCAGGGAGCGTGTCCTCGACGAACGGGACCGCAACAACCACCTGCTCGGTGATTTTCCGCAGTTCCTTCGCGCCGCGCACGATCGTGTCGGGATCAAGCGAACCGACGCTGGCGAAGATCGGCAGTGTGTGCCCGTGCTCGGCCAACTCCGCGAGGATCTCGCGTGGATCGGCGAGCGGCAACTCCGACGCCAGCACCGAAGGGGTGGCGACGATTCCATCGAGCAGCCGAGCCTCGAGGGCCCAAGCAATCTCGTCTGCAGCGACCGTCGCGAGGTAAAGGCGCATCTACGCGTCCTGGGAGTCCAAGTAGAGATCGGGCGGATACTGCACTTCTTCGAGGACGAGGCCACCGCCCGGTACCGGCGGAGAGACTTCGTCATTGGTGGCAGCGGAGAGCAGGGAGGTGAAATCCTCCCGCGGACGCGCTCCCGATGCCACCGCCAGCTGCGTTCCCACGAGGAACCGCACCATGTGATGCAGGAAGCGGTTTGCGGCAACGTCGAACACCAGCGTACGGGAGTCGGCGCGTTCCGCCGATCGCCATTGCGCCAGCCGGATCTCGCACACGTGATCATCGGTCTCCGGTGCCGTGCCGCGCACCGAAAAGCCAAAGAACGCATGTCGCCCAAGCAGCTGCTCCGCACACCAGTCCAACGCTGCGCGGTCGAGGTCCCGAGTCCACCGGAGCTCCCAGCGTCGCCGAAAGGGCGAGCGGGCTCCCGCGTCGAGTCCCACCGTGTAGCTGTATCGCCGGTTCACTGCACTGAAGCGGGCGTGGAACTTCGGGTGCATTTCGTACGCCCGAGCGACCCACAGATCCATCGGGAGCTTCTCGTTCAGCACCCGCTGCATCTTGTCGGCGGTCCAATGCGCCGGGACCGTGATCCCCGCCGCCTGGCCCCGAGCATGCACCCCCGCATCCGTGCGGCCTGCTCCGGTCACGCGCACCGGACCGCCGCACAGCCCGGCGAGGACCCGCTCCAACTCGCCCTGAATCGTCCGCTGCCCGGGCTGTACCTGCCAGCCGGCGTACGCCGTGCCGTCATAGTGCAGGACCAACTGAAGGGTGCGCTCCAACATCATGTCAAAACTACCCGGCGCGAACGCTCTCTTCAAGGAACACGTTCTCTATTGCATACGCGATTGACTTATCCCCTGCGCTCGGGCGAAGCTTCCCCTCCAGCGCGTCATTGTCCCCGCCAAACCCGAATGATCCCCCGATCACTTCCCTCGTTCGCGTATGCCCTCGGCGCCGCGTCCGGACTCGAAGAGGCCCTGATCTTCCTGACCGACACGCTTGGCGAGAGCGATCGGGAGACGACGCTCGTCTATTTGCGGGTTGATCCGCGGACGGGGCTGGTGCGCGAGCGTCTGATGGCGCGCGAGGGCAAGATCGAACGGTTGGCCCTCGAAACGGCGGTGGAGCAGCTCCCCCCGGCCGTTCTCCGTGGGGTGCAGGAGGGCGGGAACTTCGTCGAGGTCTCCGACCAGCCCGTCGCCTACGCGCGGGCCCTGAAGGTGCCGGAGCCCGAGCAGGGGGGCCTCATGCTCCTGCGTGGCATCCGTGCGGAACGTCAGCTGGTGGCGTTGCTCGCCGTGGTCGAGCCCAAGCGGGTCTTCGGCACAAAGGTGACCGAGCGCCTCGGGCCCCTGGTCTCGCTCTTCGAACTTGCCCATGCCCGCTTCACCGAGCGGGACGCACGCCACGAAGCGGTGCGCACCCTCGAAGTCGTGACGCAGCGCATCCACGCGGAGCACGAGCAGCGGCTCGCCGAACTCGAGCAGCGCATGACGCGCCAGACCACCGAGCTGCAGGCGGAAAGCGCGTCGGCCAAGGTCGGACGAGAGCGAGAGGAGGCCCGTCGCGCGGAGGATGCCCGTCGCGCCGCGCGCCAACTGGCCGTCCTCGAGAGCCAGCTCACCGCGAGCATCGGCCAGCTCGAACAGGCGCACATCGAGCTGCACCGGCGCTCCGAGGTACTTCGGCAGCGCACGCGCACGCTGTATTTGCTGGACCGCGTCCTCACGATTGCCTCCGCCTCGAGCTCGCCGCGCTCACTGGTGGATAGTCTGCTCGCCTTGCTCGGCGATGACATGCAGGCCCTCCGGTGTTCAATCTTCCTCCGGCGACCGGACGACGGGCGACTGTACCTGGCCGCGGCGCGCGGATTGCCCCCGGAAGTCACGCTGGGCTTCACGATTGAGCTCGGCAAGGGAATCGCCGGGCGCGTGGCCGCCACCCGCGAGCCGCTCCTCGTGGTGGATGTCGCCGAAGCCTCGGCGCACCAGCTCCTGAGGGACGATTACATGACGAGCGGCTCTTTCATCTCCTTCCCGCTGGTGCACCACGATGCGTTGGTGGGCGTGGTGAACCTGACGAATCGCGTGCAGCGCGGACTCTTCGTGGAGGAGGATGTCGAGCGCGTACGATTGCTCGGCCTCGTCATTTCGCTGGTGGCGGTCCAGGCGGAACTGCCCGAACGCTTGGCGAGGAACCTCGCGTGAGCGCTACGGCACTCCAGGGGGTGCTTCGTCGCCTGATCGCCGGTGAAATCCTTGATGCTGACGCGGCCGCCGAGGCATTTCGGGTCGTCATGTCGGGCGAGGGCACCGCGGCGCAGATGGCGGCCCTCTTGATGGGGCTCCGCATGCGCGGCGAGCAGGCGAGTGAAGTCGCGGGTGCCGCACGCGCGCTACGCGAAGCGATGACCAAAATCGAGAGTACCGACCCCACGGCACTCGTGGACACCTGCGGCACCGGTGGCGGCACGGTCGGCACCTTCAACATCTCCACCGCCTCGGCGATTCTTGCCGCGGGTGCCGGTGTGCGCATCGCCAAACATGGGAATCGCTCCTTCACGTCGAAGTCCGGCAGTGCCGACGTGCTCGAAGCGCTCGGTGTGCCGATTGATGTTCCGGTGGCGCGGATGCGTGAGGTACTCGACGACGCCGGCATCGTCTTCATGTTCGCACCGACGATGCATCCGGCAATGCGCCATGTGGGTCCGGTGCGTCGCGAGCTCGGGATTCAAACGGTGATGAACCTGATTGGTCCACTCGCGAATCCGGCGATGGCGGGACGTCAGGTGATTGGCGTGGCCGATCCGGCGCGTCTCGAACTCATTGCCGGCGCGCTGCAAGAACTCGGCACCGTGCACTCGCTCGTGGTGCATGGCGAGCCGGGCATGGATGAGATTTCCCCGCTCGGTCCGACGACGATCATCGAGATTCGC
The DNA here is from genome assembly GCA_031363115.1 of Gemmatimonas sp. Lineage (GTDB taxonomy): Bacteria > Gemmatimonadota > Gemmatimonadetes > Gemmatimonadales > Gemmatimonadaceae > Pseudogemmatithrix. Next base: position 1,347 of record JANLTT010000349.1, on the reverse strand, counting down.
GGTCGCACGATGACGCGCTCGATCTTTGATCCCGAGGAAGTGGGAATCAGGGGAATCGCGGCGTCGGACTTGGCCGGAGGAGAGCCGCAGCAGAACGCGACGATTATTGAGCGCGTGCTTTTAGGCAAGGGAAGCGCCGGAGCCGAAGCGGCGGTGGTGCTGAACGCCGGGGCGGCGCTCTACGTCGGGGGCCTCGCCGACTCGCTCGGGCGCGGCATCACCCTCGCGCGCGAGGCGCTCCGCGAGGGGCGGGGTTGGGATGCGTTGGGACGCCTGCGAGCAGCAACGGCGTCACGTCGCTAGTCGCTACGTTAGTAGCGCCGCATCACGCCGACGACGATCCCCTTCACCTGCACGTCTTCCTGACGGACGTACATCGGCTGCATGGTCGCATTGGCGGGCTGGAGGCGAATCCGGCCATCCTTCTCGCGATAGAAACGCTTCACCGTGGCCCCGGCGTTATCAAGCATCGCGATCACCATCTCACCGTTGTCGGCCGTTGGGCGATCATGGACGACGACATAGTCGCCATCGCTGATCTGGTCCTCGATCATCGAGTTGCCCTTCACCCGGAGCACATAGTGATCGCCAGCGCGACGCACGAAGGCATCGGGCACGGCAATCGTCTCGCTGCTCTCGAAGGCCTCGAGCGGCATGCCGGCGGCAACCGAGCCGCGGATCGGGAGTTCGATGGCGCGCGGGAAGACCTCGCTCGGCAGGATCTCAATGGCCCGGGATTCGTTGAACGACTTCCGGATGTAACCCTTGCGGTCAAGGTTGGAGAGGTGCTCATGCACCGTCGCCAGCGAGTTATAGTTGAACGCCTCGGCAATCTCCTCAAAGCTTGGCGCGTAGCCGTGCTCGGAGGTGTAACTCTGGAGATAATCGAGGATTCTGCGCTGGACCTTGGTAAGCGCCATGGGATCGCCCCTGCGAGGGTTGTAGAGGATGTATCGAAGGCCGATTGGCCCCACGTCAGGCAGGACGCCCGAACACACTCCGAAGTAACGGTAGCCGAACATTGACCGAAGCACAAGACAATCTTTCGTGGTCTCAGGCGGTTGGTCCCCTTGGGGATCTGACGGCTCAGTCGCGAGTGCGCGCCCGCGAGAGTCAGCTGGCTCGTGCGGAGTTGGAGGCCATCGTCGCCGCGTTGCCGCCGGCCCCGGATTTTGCCGTGGCCCTGCGCGGCCCGATGCTGCGCGTGGTGGCTGAACTCAAGCGGAGCTCGCCCAGCAAGGGAATGCTCGACGCGTCGCTCGATGCCCGCGCCCGGACCGCGCTTTATGTAGAAGGGGGCGCGGCGGCGCTGTCGATTCTTACGGAACCCAGTCGGTTTGGCGGGAG
>JANLTT010000282.1:0-14385 GCA_031363115.1 Gemmatimonas sp. | reverse complement strand
GCAGATCGTCGCCACGAGCGGAAGCGCCGCGGATACCGTCACGCTCACGATTCCGCCGCACCCTGTGGCGGGAGTGAGCGCAACGCCTGAGGCGCTGAATCTCTTCCCGCTCGATTCCATCACGGTCATCCCGACCGTCACCGCGCTCGACCTCACCGTGCTGAGCGATCGTCCGCTCACGTGGGCGACGCTCGACAGCAGCGTGGCCTCCGTGAGCGCCACCGTGAACTCCGTTGGACGCGTCCGCGCTGCCGCGTACACGGGACCGGCGGTGCGCAGCACTTCGATCATTGTCACGAGCGGCTCTGCGAGCGACACCATTCCGGTGACGGTTACGCCGCTCGCCGTCGCTCGCGTCATCGTCACGCCGAGTGCCGTGACTATCGCCGTGGGCGACTCAACGACGCTTACGGCGGTGACGGAGTCCGCCAACGGGACGCCGCTCACGGCGCGTGACTTTGCGTGGAGTTCCAGCGACACGTCCATTGTGCAGGTCACGGCTGCCGGTGTCGTGCGCACGCGGCCGTACGCGGGACCGCTGCAGCGCTCCGTGCTCGTCGTCGTGTTCAGCGGTGGCGTGGCCGATACGACGACGGTGACGGTCACCCCGCTGTCAGCTGGCACGATCGAAGTCACACCGGCGAGCGTCTCGCTGCTCCCGGGTACCGTTGATACGCTCGGCACCGCCGTGCGCACTGCGGGCGGCACCCTGCTCAGCGGTTTTCCGCTCACGTGGACCTCGACGGATACGACCGTTGCACGCGTCAACGGCGAAGGTGTCGTCACCGCGTCGTTCTATGTGGGCGCCGCGATCCGGAATGCGTTGGTGATCGTCTCGACTGGCACGCTCGCTGATACCTCCAGCATCGAGGTGGTGCCTCTGAGCGTCGCGAGCGTGGCGATTACTCCGGATTCGGGGTCACTGCTGCCGAGTGGCACGTTCCAGCTCGACGCCGCGCTTCGGGATGCCGAGGGCTTGTTGCTGGTTGATCGCGCCACCACATGGTCCTCGCTCGAGCCCTCCGTCGCGACGGTGAACGCGAGTGGCCTTGTGACGGCGTCCGCGTTCGGTGGCACTGCCACGCGCACCGCACGGATTGTGGCGACCAGCGGCGGATTGGCGGACACGGTCACGCTCACCCTTCCGCCTCTTGCTGCTGCCTGGATCACGGCCACGCCTGAGGCGCTGACCCTGCAGCCGCTCGACACCGCGACGATCAGTGCGCGTGTTGAGTCGCTCAACTTTACGGAGTTGAGCGGTCGCGCCGTCAGCTTTGCCTCGCTCGACACGACCATCGTGCGCGTTGACGCCAGTGGTCGCGCAACCGCAGCGGCCTACACCGGTCCCGCGGTTCGCTCAGCGTCCATCGTGGTGGCGAACGGCGCAGCCGTGGATACAGTACCCGTTACGGTGACGCCGCTCGCCATTGCCCGCGTGATTTCCACGCCGAGCGCGGTCACGGTCTCCGTCGGCGACTCGACGACCCTGAGCGCCAGCACGGAATCCGCGAACGGCACGGCGCTTTCGGCGCGTGAGTTTGTCTGGATTTCCAACGACACGGCGGTCGTGCAGGTGACGACCGAGGGACGTGTGCGCGCGCGGCCGTACACTGGCCCGCTCCAACGATCGGCGCTTGTTGTTGTCTTCAGCGGCGGCGTCGCTGACACGACGACTGTCACGGTCACTCCACAGGCCGCCGGTTCCATCGAGCTCACGTCGTCGAGCGTCTCACTGCTCCCGAGCGCGCTCGATACGCTTGGCGCCGCGGTGCGCACCGTTGGTGGCACTCTGCTTACCGGCTTCCCACTCACGTGGACCTCAACCGACACCTCGGTTGCTCGCGTCAACGTCGAGGGCGTCGTCACGGCGCAGTTCTATGTGGGAGCTGCGACCCGCACGGCATTGGTCGTCGTCGCAACGGGTGCGCTGGCCGACACTGCCAGCATTCAAGTGTTGCCGCTCGCCGTCGCCAGCGTGGTGTTGACCCCTGACGTGGGCACGCTCTTTCCGAGTGGCACCTTCCAACTCGATGCAGCCTTGCGCGATGCGGCAGGATTGTTGCTCGAGGATCGCGTCACGACGTGGACATCGCTCGACCCCACTGTCGCCACGGTGAGCGCGAGCGGACTCGTCACCGCATCGGCTTTCGGCGGCACCGCCACGCGCACCGCGCGGATCGTGGCGACCAGTGGAGGCGTGGCAGATACCGCCACGCTCACCCTGCCGCCACTCGACGCCGCGTGGCTCACCGCCACGCCTGAGGCCCTGAGCCTGCAGCCACTCGACACCGCAACCATCAGTACGCGTGTCGAGTCGCTGAACTTCACCGAGTTGCTTGGTCGCGTCGTCAGCTTTGCGTCGCTCGACACGACGATCGTGCGCGTTGACGCCAGTGGTCGCGCGACCGCAGCGGCCTACACCGGCCCGGCGGTCCGCAGCACTTCTATTGTTCTCACGAGCGGTGCGGCAGTCGACACGGTACCCGTCACCATCACTCCGCTGTCTATTGCGCGTGTGATTGCCACTCCGGGCGCAGTGACCGTCGCCGTCGGTGACTCGACGTCGCTCAGTGCCGTGACGGAATCCGCGAACGGCACGGTGCTCTCGGCGCGAGACTTTGTCTGGATTTCAAGCGATACCGCCGTGGTGCAGGTTACCACGGCAGGACTCGTGCGCACGCGGCCCTACGCCGGACCGTTGGAGCGCACGGCGCTCGTGGTGGTCTTTAGTGGTGGAGTGGCCGACACGACCGTCGTCACGGTCACCCCGCTATCTGCAGGAACCGTGCAGGTAACGCCGTCGACCGTCTCGACCTTCCCCGGTGGCGTCACCGCTCTCGGTGCTGACGTGCGAACCGCCGGTGGAGACGCGCTCGTTGGCTTCCCGCTGAGCTGGATCTCATCTGACACGACCGTCGCACGCGTCAATGTCGAAGGCGTCGTCACCGCTTCGTTCTATGTCGGCGCCTCGACGCGTACCGCGACCGTGATTGTCGCCACGGGTGCCTTGGACGATACGTCGAGCATTGAAGTGCTGCCCCTTCTCGTGGACAGCGTGGCGATCACCCCTGGGACAGGGACGCTGCTCCCGAGTGGCACGTTCCAGCTTGATGTCGCGCTCCGCGATGCGGCTGGCCTGCTACTCGTCGATCGCGTCACCACATGGACATCGCTCGATCCCACGGTTGCCACGGTAAACGCGAGCGGACTCGTCACGGCCGCGGCGTTCGGGGGCACCACCACGCGCACGGCACGGATCGTGGCGACCAGCGGAGGCGTGGCGGACACCGTGACGCTTACCCTGCCGCCACTCGACGCCGCCTGGCTCACGGCCACGCCCGAAGCGCTGTCCCTGCAGCCACTCGACACTGCGACGATCAGCACGCGCGTTGAGTCGCTGAACTTCACGGAGTTGAGCGGTCGTGCGGTGACCTTCGTCTCGCTCGATACGACCGTCGCGCGAGTGAACGCTGGCGGGCAGGTCAGTGCGGCCGCCTACACCGGCCCGGACGTCCGGAGCACCGCGATTGTCCTCACGAGCGGCGCGGCGATCGATACCGTGCCAGTCACCATCACGCCGCTGGCGATTGCGCGCGTGATCGCCACGCCGAATGCCGTGACTCTCGCCGTGGGCGATTCAACGGCGCTGACCGCCGTGCCGGAGTCGGCCAACAGCACGGTGCTCACTGCGCGTGAGTTTGTGTGGCTGTCGAGCGATACCGCGGTCGTGCAGGTCACCACTGCGGGACTGGTGCGCACACGTCCGTACACCGGCCCGCTCCAGCGCACGGCGCTCGTGATCGTCTTCAGCGGCGGTGTCGCCGATACCAGCACGATCACCGTCATTCCGCTCGCAGCCAGCTCCATCGCGGTGACTCCCGCGAGCGTCTCGATGCTCCCGGGGGCACTCGATACGCTTGACGCCGCGGTGCGCACTGTGGGCGGTGACCTGCTCACTGGATTCCCACTCGCCTGGTCCTCGAGCGACACCACGGTCGCACGCGTCAATGTCGAAGGCATTGTCACCGCGTCGTTCTACGTCGGCGCCGCAACGCGGACTGCCTTGGTCGTCGCTACGACTGGTGTATTGGCCGATACCTCCAGCATCGAAGTGGTGCCGCTCGTCGTGGACAGCGTGGCAATCACCCCTGAGTCAGGGACGCTGCTCCCCAGTGGCACCTTCCAACTGGATGTCGCGCTCCGCGATGCGGCAGGGCTGCTCCTTGTTGATCGCGCCACCACGTGGACATCGCTCGATCCCAGCGTCGCCACCGTGAACGCGAGCGGACTTGTCACAGCTGAGGCCTTCGGCGGCACCACGACGCGCACGGCACGGATTGTCGCCGCGAGCGGCGGCGTCTCGGACACCGTTACGCTGACGCTTCCGCCCCTCGACGCCGCCTGGCTCACAGCCACGCCTGAAGCGCTGACCCTGCAGCCACTCGACACGACGACCATCACCTCGCGCGTTGAGTCAAGCAATCTCACAGAGCTGACAGGGCGCACCGTCAGCTTCACCTCGCTCGATCCGACCGTCGCGACGGTGGATGCGGCGGGCAAGGTCACGGCGATCGCCTACACGGGACCGACGGTGCGCTTCACATCGATTGTCCTCAGCAGTGGTGCGGCGACCGATACGGTCCCGGTGACCGTCACGCCGCTGGCCATCGCGCGCGTGAGCACGACACCAAGTGCCGTCACGCTCACCATCGGCGACTCCACGACGCTCTCCGCCGTCACCGAATCGTCCAACGGCACGCCGCTTTCGGACCGTGAGTTCGTCTGGCAGTCGAGTGACACGACCATCGTGAATGTGACCGCTGAGGGCCGCGTCCGTACCCGCCCGTACGCGGGCCCGCTCGAACGCACCGCGCAGATTGTCGTCTACAGCGGCGGCGTGGCGGACACGACCACCGTGACCGTGACTCCGCTCTCCGCGGGCGTCGTGCAGGTCACACCTGGTACGGTCTCGCTCCTGCCAGGTGGTGTCTCCACGCTTGGCGCCGAGGTGCGCACGGCTGGCGGTGACCTGCTGACGGGCTTCCCGCTGACCTGGAGCTCCACTGATAGCACCATCGCGAGCGTCAATGTTGAAGGCATCGTCACGGCGCGCTTCTATGTAGGTGCCGCCACGCGCAACGCGCTGATCATTGTCGCCACTGGTGCCCTGGCCGACACCGCAAGCATTGAAGTGCTTCCGCTGGCGGTGGACAGCGTGGCGATCTCCCCGGATGCCGGCACGATGTTGCCGAGCGCCACCTTCCAACTGGACGTCGCCCTGCGCGATGCGGACGGGCTGCTCCTGGTTGATCGCACCACAACCTGGAGTTCGCTGAACCCGACCGTGGCGACCGTCAATGCGAGTGGACTCGTCACCGCCGCCACGTTCGGCGGGACGAGCACGCGCACCGCGCAGGTTGTCGCAAGCAGCGGTGGCGTCGCTGATACCATCACGCTGACGGTCTCTCCGCATTCCGTGGCGGCGGTGACCGCAACACCGGAAGCACTGAGCCTCGTGCCACTCGACACGACGACGGTGATCCCCACCGTGACCGCACTGGACCTCACCGTCCTCACGGGTCGCACCATCTCGTGGGCTTCACTTGACGACGCCGTTGCCACGGTGGACGTGAACGGACTCGTCACGGCCACGGCGTACACGGGCCCCGCCGTGCGAAGCACCGCAATCATCGTTACGAGTGCCACGTCGACCGACACGGTCCCCGTGACCGTTGCGCCGCTGGCCGTCGCTCGCGTGCTCGCCTCGCCGACCACGGTGACGCTGGCCCCCGATGCGACTACCGCACTGAGCGTATCGCTGGAGTCTCAAGGCGGCACGGTGCTCTCCGCGCGTGACCGCCTCTGGCTCTCCGCCGACACGAGCATCGCGACGGTGGATTCCCTGACCGGAGTCGTCACCACGCGGCCCTACGCCGGTGCGCTCGAACGGACCGTCGAGATCGTCGTGTACAGCGAGGGGAAGGCCGACACGGTGGCCGTGACCATCACGGCGTTGGCGCCGGTCAGCCTCGCGATCGCGCCCGATAGCATCAGCATCATCCCCGGTGAGCAGTCCACGCTGGGCGCCATCCTACGCTCGGCGTCGGACACCGTGCTCGTTGGTCGGCCTGTCACCTGGACCTCCATCGACCCTGCGCTCGCCAGCGTCAACGCGGATGGCGTGGTGACCGCCCTCTTCTACGTTGGCCCCGACGAGCGCACTGTCAACGTCATCGCGGCGAGCGGCGTGCTGGCGGACACCGCACTCATTCGCATCCGCGCGCTGCTCGTGGACAGCATCGCCATCTTCCCCGACACGCAAACGCTGCAGCCGGATCAAGAGGCGCAGCTCTCGGCTGTGCTGCGCGACTCCGCCGGACTCTTCCTGACCGGACGGAGCATTGCCTGGAGCTCGTCCGACACCACGCGCGCAACCGTCACGGCTGGCGGCCTTGTGCGCACACGCGCGTCGGGAACGGTCACCATCACAGCGACCAGCGGCGGCATCTCCGCTCAGGCCACAATCACCATCGCGCTCGTCGTCGCGTCGGTGCGGGTCACGCCTGAGCTCGCGACCGTGTGGATCGGTCGCACGCAGCCGCTTGTCGTGGCAATCCGTGACACCAACGGCGTGACCCCGGCGGGGCGCCGAGTGACGTGGACCTCTTCCGATCCGACCCGCGCGACGGTCGATAGCCTCGGCGTCGTCACGGCGATCTCCACCGGGCTCGTCGTCATCCGCGTGACCAGTGAAGGACTCACGGACTCGGTGCGTCTGGATGTATTCCCCGAGCCCACGGCAGCCGTCACGATCACCTTTGATGACTCGTGGCGTGGCGTGTTGGAGCTCGCGTATCCGGTGATGCAGGACCTTCGCCTGCGCGCAAACGTGGGATGGATCACGAGCGTCAATTGGGCGAACGTGATGAATCCCACGGAGCTGCGCGTGTTGCAGGATGGCGGATGGTCCATCGTGTCGCATTCGATGACGCATCCCTACCTGACGCAACTCACAGCGGACAGCGCCGCGAAGGAGCTGACCGGCAGCCGCGCACGCATCGACAGCCTCGGCTTCGACCCACGCGTATTCATCGCGCCCTTTCTCGACTACAACAACGCCGTCCTCCTCGCGTCCGCAGCCGCGGGCTACACCTACACGCGTTGCTGCGCCGAGGATACCTGGAGCACCGACACGCTGGTGTCGTGGCCCATTCAGCCGGCGGCACGGCATCGGCTCGCCGGCGTGGACGTCACGAACTACGACGGGCAGATCTCCTCATACAACTTCCGCACTGTGGACGGGCGCAATCGCCTTCGCTTGCTGCTGAATGATGTCGTGACCGAAGGGAAGTTCCTCGACGTCTTCTTCCATGATGTCCTGCCAGAGGATGTCCCCGATCTGCGGCTGACGATGGAAATCCTGGCGGAGTTCCGACCCTTCCTTATCACGTACGCGCAGCTCCCCTAGGCGAGCGGGTTGCGGGGTGTCATCCGAGGACTAGTTCCAACGGGTGATGGCCCGCTCTGCCCCGTGCCACGACCTTCCCTGCAGGTGCATTCGCACCAATTCCCGGGGGAGGTCCTATCACAGAAGACAAAGTCGCCGCCGACGATCAACGTCAGGCAGCCAGCCACGACGCCGTGCAATCTCGCGTCGAGAAGCAGGTCAATACCGAAATCGCCCGTGAGGTCTCCGACTCCACGACGTCCACCGAGCAGGGGCGCGTCGCGGCAGTCGCCGCCAACATGCGCGGTCGCGCCATCAATGAAACCGAGCAGAGTGCGCGCACGGTCTCGCACGCCCGAACGGCGGCCCGCGGCTCGCAGTTTATCGATTACGCCTTCTTTGTCCTCTACGCCTTGCTTGGCGTGCGCCTCGCGCTCGCATTGATTGGCGCGCGTTCCGGCAATGGCTTCGTGCAGTTCATCTCGACCATCACGGGACCCTTCTACGCGCCGTTTCGTGGCATCGTGGACAGTCCGTCCGTTGAGGGATTCACCCTCGCCATTCCTATCCTGATCGCGCTTGCGGTCTACGCGCTGCTGCATGCCGGCATCAATGGTGTGCTGCGTATGGTGGCCACACGCAAAACCACGATTTGAGCGGAAGCGCGGTCGGTGCACCGACCGCCGAGGACGGACGCGCGACTGCGCCGGCCTCGGCGGAGCTGCGCGGTGGAGGGGGCGCGGCGGTCGTGGCGATTGCCGGGACGTGGCGTCTCGGGGAGCCGCAGCCGCAATTCGACGCGACGATAGCATCCGCTCCAGTGGGCGCGAACGGGGGCGGGAGCGCGGCACAGTCCATCGGGTTCGACACAACGGGACTCGCGGCGTGGGACAGCAGTCTGTTGATCTACGTTCACGCTGCGGAATCCTACGGCGAGAAGCAGGGCTGGAACGTTGATCGCAGCGGGCTCCCCGACAAAATCACGAGGCTCCTCGATCTCTCGCGGCTCGTCGAGGAACGCGAAGCCCCACCCGCGGCCCCCACGCCGTCGCGCGTCGCGCGGCTTGGCCTCTACGGCATCGCCGCATGGGACTCGGCGCTCGAGGGGCTGACCTTCCTCGGTGAGGTCGCGCAGGGATTCGGGCGGCTCGCCACGCGCAAGACGCGCATGCAGTGGCGGCAGTTCTGGGTCGTGGTGGAGAGCAACAGCGCGCGCGCGCTGCCAATCGTCACGCTGATTGCCGTGCTCGTCGGCGTCATCATCGCCTTCCTGGGCGTCGTGGTGTTGCAGCGCTTCGGTGCGGGCTACTACGTCTCGTACCTCGTTGGCTACGGCATGCTGCGCGAGATGGGCGCGCTCATGACCGGCATCATCATTGCGGGGCGCACTGGTGCCGCCTTCGCCGCGGAGATCGGCAGCATGAAGGTCACCGAGGAGCTCGACGCCTACGCGACGCTCGGCATCTCTCCGGTGGACCACCTCGTGCTGCCGCGTGTGCTCGGGCTCTTCGTGATGATGCCCCTGCTCGTCATCTACGCCGATCTCGTGGGCATCCTTGGCGGCATGGGCGTCGCGATTGCCCTGCTCGACCTCACCGTCACGCAATTCAACAGCGGCCTCCTCGCGGCCGTGAGCCTCTCCGACGCGGTGCTTGGCGTCTTTAAGGCGACGATCTTTGGTCTGATCATCGGCCTTTCCGGGTGCATGCATGGACTCCGTACCGGCTCCGATGCGAGTGCGGTCGGACGCGCGGCAACCTCGGCGGTCGTGCTTGGCATCACGCTCATCATCACCGCCAATGCACTGGTCGATTGGATGGCGGCGCTATGGCAGATATGACCATGGTGGCGCGCCCCTCGCGCGAGGTGGCGACGCCCCCTCCAGCGCCGCCCGTGGATGTCTCGAAGCTTACGATGCAGTACGGCTCGAACATCGTGATGACCGATCTCACGTTCACGATCAATCGCGGAGAGATCTTCGTCCTCATGGGCGGGAGCGGCAGCGGCAAGAGCACGTTGCTCAAGTATCTCGTCGGGCTTCGCGAGGCGCCGCCGGGCACCGTGCACATCAATGGCGAGGATCTCTCCACCGCCGATACTGAGGCGCGCCGTCGTACGCTGCGCCGCATCGGGGTGCTGTATCAGGGCGGAGCGCTCTGGAGCGGACTCACGCTCGCGGAGAATGTGGCGCTCCCGCTTGAGGAACTGACCGACCTCGATGCGGATGCCATCGCTGACGTGGTGGACCTCAAGCTCGCCTTGGTCGGGTTGAAGGGGTTTGGCGGGTTCTATCCCTCCGCCATCAGCGGCGGCATGCGCAAGCGCGCGTCACTCGCGCGGGCCATCGCGCTCGATCCAGACATTCTCTTCTTCGACGAACCATCCTCGGGTCTCGATCCCATCAGCGCGAGCCGCCTTGATGATCTTATCCTGGCGATTGCCGCGAGCTTCGGCACCACAATTGTCGTCGTGACGCACGACCTGGCCAGCATCTTCCGCATTGCCGACCGTGCGCTCTTTCTCGACATCTCGAAACGCACCATGACCGCCCTCGGAGATCCCGCACAGCTCCGCGATGCGCCGCCCAACGATGAAGTGCGCCGATTCCTTACCCGCGACAGTGGAACCGCCCCATGAGCATGCGAGCGAACCCGACCGCCATCGGGGCCTTTATCATTGGCGCCCTGGCCATCACCATCGGAGGCACCGCCGTCCTTGCGTCGGCGAAGTGGCTCGAGCACCGCAGTACGTTCATCTCGCTTTTCAGCGAGTCCGTGAACGGGCTTGAGGTGGGCGCACCTGTGAAGTTCCAGGGTGTTCCGGTAGGCACGGTGACGGACATTCTCATTCAGATCGATCGCGTCGACAAGACTTTTCAGGTGCCGGTGGAGTACGAGATCGATCTCACCAAGCTGCGGACCGTCAAGGGCACCTTTGTGAATCTTGCCGATTCGAGTGAGCGTGCCCGGCAGATTGCGAATGGGCTTCGTGTCCGGTTGCTGATGGAAAGCTTCGTCACCGGACAGCTCTATCTCGAACTGAGCTACGACTCCTCCGCCCCACCACCGGACCTCGAAACACGCGCCACCGAGTGGCCCGAGCTCCCCACTGCGCCCTCGCTGATGGCCGCGCTTGGCACGGGAGCCGGGAGTATGGTCGCCGACGTCGTGAAGGTGCTCTTCCGTGTGAACGAGATGCTCGCGGAAATCGACATGCGCGAGATCAATCGCTCCGTGGTCGCTTCGGCCCAGTCCGTACAAACACTGGTCGAGTCGCCCGAGATTCGTGCCGCACTGGCCCAGCTCCCTGCGGCCACGGCACAGCTCACGCGCACGATGGCGACGGTCGAACGTCTCGCCAACACGACCGAAGGCGCGGTCGGCCCGTTGGCCGAGGAAGCGAAGCGCGCCACCGCAGAGATGGCCCTCGCGCTGCAGGCGATGCGCAAGACACTCGAGGAAGCCCAGGGTATGCTCTCCATGGATTCGGGCATCGGCTTTGAGGTCCAGGCCACGCTCTCGAGCCTCAAGGAAGCCGCCGACGCGTTGCAGTTGCTCACCACGACCCTTGAACAGAGTCCTGACATCCTGCTGCGCGGCAAGAAGCCGCCGGAGAAGACGCCGTGAACCACGCTCACCTATTCCGCCAGGTTGCGGTCATCGCGGCCTCCTTCGCGCTCACGGGATGCTTTTCCCTGTCGCGCAAGTCGCCGCCGGTCGAACGCTTCGTGCTTGGGGGGATATCGACCGCGCCATCGAGTACCCTCGCCAGCGATTCGCTCGGGCTCTCCATCGGCGTGCGACGTCTCGACCTCGCGCCGTACCTCGCCACACTCGCCATCGTCGTGCGCCGCGAGAACAACGAGATTGTCACCTCCGGCTTTCATCGGTGGGCCGAGAGTCCGAGTGCGGGGTTGAATCGCGCCTTCTCGGGCTACCTCGCTGCGGCGTCTGGCATTCGCTCGGTGGATGTCGCGCCCTGGCCCGTGCGCTCTGCGCAGGACTACATCGTGCAGCTGCACGTCGAGCGCATGGAGGGCGTTGCGGGCGCCGCTCGGGTTGGCGAAGCCCAGCTCCTCGTTCGGTGGGAGATCCTGCATCCGAACGACGGCGTGCTGCTCGCGCGCGGCTTGACCGACTATCGCGCGTCGGGTTGGGTCGTCGGCGACTACGGCGATCTCGTTACACGCATCGATCAAGGGCTGCTCGCCCTCACGCAGGAGTTAGTCACCTGTCTCGCGCGCGTCCGCGCCGGGACCATCCCAAACAGCGTCGCATCGCAGAACTCGGCTATTGTCTGCGGCATGCGCGCAGGAGTCACACGATAATGCGCAACACCACAATTCTCATTGGCGCCATCCTGCTGCTCGGCGGCGGCTACGTGCTGCTCGAGGGCGGCTCGATCACCTCGCGCGAGGACGTCCTCAACGTCGGCGGACTGCAGGTGACGGCCAAGCGGCGCCATCCGATTTTGCCGTGGATGGCTTGGGTTGGCGTGATTGCGGGCGGCGCGCTCGTGGTCACTGGGCTCACTCGCAAGTCCTGATGCGCCGGCGGTTTACGGGCGTTTGCGCGGCACTTCGCACGGCTGCGCCACCGCTCGTGACCAGCGCGTTACGGACCAGCCGCTGGCCTCCCTGCCCAGGGGGACGCAACGTTGAGGCGTCTCCTTCCCGACCCCATGGACCGCCGCGACTTTCTTCTTAGCTCCAGCCTCACGGTGGGAGCGCTCTCCCTTCCCGAGCGCCTGCTCGCCGATCCGTACGCGCCCCTCCCGTCGGTGGCGGCAACGAGCCAGCCCGTCCGCATCCGCGGGCGCGTGACGGGAAACGGACGTGCACTCGCCGACGTGGTGGTGTCCGATGGATTCAGCGTGGTGCGTACGGGGTCCGACGGTCGCTACACGCTGGTGTCGGACGGCATGCAGCGGTTCGTCTTTGTCTCGACGCCAAGCGGCTGGCAGCCCGCGCGCAACGCGGCGGGTGCAGCGCGCTTCTATCAGCCCATCGCAGTTGACGTGGCCGAGCAGCGTGCGGACTTCGCGCTCGCGCCACGCGCGGGAGACAGTGCGCACAGTCTCCTTGTGCTGGCCGACCCGCAGACCGAAGTCAAATACGAAACGGATTTGTTGCACGCGGAGACCGTGCCCGACGTGATTGAGACAGTGCGACGACTCGGTGATCGAGCCGTCGCCGGTGTCACCTGCGGCGACATCATGTTCGACGATCTCACGCTGTACCCGGAGTACGAGCGCGCCGTGCAGCGCATGGGCGTGCCGTTCTATCAGGTCATCGGCAATCACGACCTCGACTTCACCTCGCGCACGACGGAAGGCGCCATCAACACGTTCACCGGCCTTTTTGGTCCGCCGGCGTACTCGTTCAATCTTGGCGCGGTGCATTACATCGTGCTCAACGATGTCTTCTGGCACGGCCAGGGCTACGTCGGCTACGTGGATGGCCGTCAGCTCGCATGGATGGTAAACGACCTCGCCACAATCGAACGCGGACGCACCGTAGTCGTGCTCGAGCACATTCCGGCGATGAGCACCAATGACAGTCGCAACACCGGCGCACGGAATCCAACCGCGAGCAATGCCCAGGCCAATCGTCAGGCCCTCTATCGCATGCTTGAGGGCTACAAGGGCTACATCGTCGCGGGACACATGCACGAGTTCGAGCGCAACCGCGATGGCGGGGTTGAGCAGATTGTGGCGGGCGCGGTGTGCGGCGCGTGGTGGAGCGGTCCGATCTGCTACGACGGCACGCCGAACGGCTACCTCGTGCTCAACGGCGACGACGAGCGCATCAGCTGGCAGTACAAGAGCACCGGACTCGCCGCCGCTCACCAGATGCGCCTCTATGGCCGCGGCGGCGACCTCACCGCGCCGGATGAAATCTGCGCCAATGTTTGGGCCGCCGACGACAGCTGGCGCATCACTTGGGCAGAGGACGGCGCGCCGAAGGGGCTCATGTCTCAGCGAACGGGGCGTGACCCGCTCTCGGTGCAACTACACTTGGGCGCCGACAAGCCGGCACGTCGGACCTGGGTCGATCCCGCACGCACCGCCCATCTGTACTACGCCACACCCGCGCCCTCCGCGAAGGAAATCGCCATCGAGGCCCGCGACCCGTGGGGCCGAACATACCGCGAGACGCTACTGCTGTAGCGGCTGCCCCGCATCGGATTCGTCGAGCTTGAATCGCGCCACGGAGTTGTCCAGCCGTTGCGCGATGTCGCGCAGGTCGGCGGAGCCGAGGGCGATGGACTGCAGTGCGGCGGCCTGTTCCTGATTCGACGCGCTGAGCTGCTGTGCGGTGGCGGCATTCTCCTCCGCGCCCGCGGCCATCGTCTCCATCAGCAGCGCGAGGGCCGAAGAACGCGCCTCCTGCTCGCGCGTCGAGGTGTCAATGCGTCGCACCGACTCCGCGGAGCGCTGCGCTTCGGTATCAATCTCGGTGAGCGTGCGGTCCAAGCGCCGAAACGCTTCGTCACCCTCGCGGACCGCGGCGCGGACCTGCTGCACTCGCTCGCCAATCGTCTGACCCGTGTCAGCGACCTCAGCGGTGAGAGAGCGAATACGTTCCAGCGCGTCCTGACTATCACGCGCCAGCTTGCCGACTTCATCGGCCACCACGCCAAAGCCGCGGCCATGATCGCCAGCGCGCGCCGCTTCGATCGCCGCGTTCAATGCCAGCAACTTGGACTGTGTGGCGATGCCAGCGACCACATCGGTAAAGTCGCGAATGCCACGCGTCTTCTCCGACAGCGACTGAATCGCCGGCACTGTCGCGTCCGTGGACTCCAGGACCTCAGCGAGCCGGTGCCGCGCGGCCGCGGATGCCTCGCGTCCCTCCGTCGCGCGTGACGCGACGCCATGCGCGGCGACGCCCGCCGCCACCGCGTCGCGGGCAATCGCTTGCGCGCGCTCGGCCACCA
>JANLTT010000233.1:0-6876 GCA_031363115.1 Gemmatimonas sp. | reverse complement strand
CGCGGAACATGCCGCCGAAGCCGCCGAAGACGCCGCGCGCCCCCGCCGTGAAGGTGCTCTCCACATGCGCCTTGATGCGGTGCTTGGAATGCTCCGCCGCATCAATGTCCACGCCGGCGCTCGCATAGGAGAGCGATCCCTGCGCGTCCGCGCTCACGCGTTCAGCACCTTGTCGAACGTCACCAACTGATGGAACTCGGCGACGCGGCGGTCAATGTCCGCGGCGGTCACTTCGAGCAGGCGCGTGATGGAGAAGCCTTCGACCACGAACGAACCCATCGCGGATCCAATCACGACCGCACGACGCATGTTCTGCTCACTGAGGTCGCCCGTGCGCGCGAGCCAGCCCATAAAGCCACCGGCGAACGAATCGCCCGCGCCCGTGGGATCGAACACGCTCTCGAGTGGATACGCCGGCGCGTAGAACACGGTGTCCTTGGTGAACATGAAGGCGCCATGCTCGCCCTTCTTGATCAACACCGTCTTCGGGCCACGCTCAAGGATCCAACGCGCCGCATGCACCAAGTTCGCCTGCTCGGTGAGTTGGCGCGCCTCGCCATCGTTCAGCGTAATGAGGTCCACCTTGCCGAGCAGCGTGAGGAGATCGGCACGGCGCGACTCAATCCAGAAGTTCATTGTGTCGCAGGCAACGAGCTTGGGGCGATCGACCTGGCTGAGCACATCGAGCTGCAGCCGCGGATCAATGTTGGCGAGAAAGACGTACTCAGCCGAGCGGAACTGCGCGGGGATCTTCGGCTTGAAGTGCGAGAACACGCCAAGGCGCGTTTCGAGCGTCTCGGCGGAGTTCAGATCATGGCGGTAGCGCCCGCGCCAACGGAAGGACTCGCCCTCCATGTGTTCGAGACCAGCGAAGTCCACGTTGCGCGCCTTGAGCGCATCGAGCTTCTCCACGGGGTAGTCGGAGCCGACGACGCCGACGAGCTGCACCGGGGTCTGGTGCGACGCCGAGGCGGCGAAGTAGTTGGCGGATCCCCCGAGGACGTCATCGGCCTTGCCGAAGGGGGTCTCGACGGAATCGAGGGCGACGGAACCGACGACAAGGACGCTCATTCGGGCATTAGCTCAGGTTGAAATCGTTGAACTGCGATCACCACGGAGACACGGAGGCACGGAGAACTTCAACTGACACTGACCGCAAACACTACGAACGGCTTTTTACAGGAAGGCGCGAAGGGAGTCGTGGCGCACCGGAGTCATCGTCTGCACGCAATACTCCGTGCCTTCGTGTCTCCGTGGTAAAGCGGTTCAGCAACCCGTCAAAACTACATTCGCTCCGGCGCCGCGATACCAAGCAGCCCGAGGCCATTCGCCAACGTGATGCGCACCGCCTTCGCCAGCGCGAGGCGCGCCTGCATGATCTCGGGCGCTTCGCCGAGCACGTGATGCTTGTGATACCAGGTGTGCACCTGGCGCGCCGTCTCCAACAGCCAATTCGCCACGCGATGCGGCTCCAGCGCGTCGGCGGAGGCCGCCACGAGGTTCGGCCAGTCGAGCAACGACTTCACGAGTTCGCGCTCTTCGGGGGAATCGAGCACCCCCCAGTTCACGCCCTCGCCCGTGATGGACGCGACATCCACCGCACCCACGCGGAAGATGTTGCAGACGCGCGCATGCGCCATCTGGATGTAATAGACCGGATTCTCCTCGCTTTGCGAGCGCGCGAGATCCACGTCAAACACCAGCTGCGAATCACCCTTCCGCATCAGAAAGAAGTAGCGCACCGCATCACGCCCGACTTCGTCAATCAAGTCACGCACCGTGACGTAGCTGCCGGCGCGCTTGGAGATCTTCACTTCTTCCCCGCCCTTCACGACCGTCACCATCTGGTGCAGCACGTATTCGGGATAGCCCTTCGGCACGCCACTCTCGAGCGCCTGCAACCCTGCGCGCACGCGCGCCGTGGTGCCGTGATGGTCGGCGCCCTGCACATTGATGGCGCGCGTGAAGCCGCGCTGGAACTTCGTCACGTGATACGCGACGTCTGGGACGAAGTACGTGAAGGTGCCATCACGCTTGCGCATGACGCGGTCCTTGTCGTCGCCGTAATCGGTCGTGCGGAGGTAGAGCGCGCCATCATCCTCGAAGGTGTGCCCCTTCGCCTGAAGCGCCGTCACCGTCTTCTCCACCAGGCCATCGGTGTAGAGCGAGCTCTCGAGGTAGTAGACATCGAACTTCACGCCAAAGGCGCGCAGGTCGAGATCCTGTTCCTTGCGCAGCTCGCGCACCGCGACCATCTGCACCTGGTCGTAATTGTCGCCCTTCGCATCCTGCGGAAACTCCGTCGCGTAGCGCTCGGCGATCTCGGCGATGTACTGCCCGTGATAGCCGCCCTCGGGAATGACGAGTGCTTCACCCGCCCGTTCGCGCAGCCGCGCCTGCACGCTCTTCGCGAGATTCGCGATCTGCACGCCGGCATCGTTGTAGTAGAACTCGCGCGTGACGGTCCAGCCCTGCGAGCCGAGCAGCGCGGCAATCGAATCACCGAGCGCAGCCTGACGGCCGTGCCCAACGTGCAGCGGACCGGTGGGGTTCGCGGAGACGAACTCGACATTCGCGGTCTTTCCCTTTCCGCCGTCGCCCTGTCCCCAGGCATCGCCCGCGGCGAGAATGCGCGCGATTCCCGAGGCGAGATCGCCGGAGTCGAGTCGGAAGTTGATGAAGCCAGGGCCAGCGACTTCAATTGCAGAGACGCCGGCGGCCTTGCGATCGAGCGAGGCGGCGAGTGCATCGGCAATTTCACGCGGCTTCTTGCCGAGCGGTTTGGCGAGCGTCATCGCGAGATTCGTGGCCCAATCGCCGTGCGCGGGATCGCGCGGGCGCTCGAGCACGATCTTCACGTCAGCGGGCGCACCGAGCGCGATGGCGGCCTGCGCGAGGACGTCACGCAGCGTATCAACACCGCTCACTTGTCGGAACCAGACGACTTGGGTGGGCTTGCAGGCTTGGCAGGAGCCGGCGCGCTCGACGATGCTGCGCTACTCTTGCCGCCTTCCTTCGAGCTCTTGCCCGTGTCCGATGAGCTCTTGCCACTCTCCGAGCTCTTGCCGCCTTCGGCCGAACTCTTGGCGCCCTCGGAGGCCCCGCTCGTGGACGAAGACCCGCTCGCGCCTGTCGCGGCCGGCAAACTCGCTGCCCCTTCGCTCGACTTCGCCGCCGTGCGCTGATCCTTCTTGCCGTCCTTTCCGTAATCGGTGATGTAGAACCCGGAGCCCTTGAACACGAGCCCAGAGCCCGCGCTCATCCGACGCGCTGCAACCGCGCCGCACGTTGGGCAGGTGATCTCGGTCTTGGCATCACTCATTTTGAGGACGAAGTCCTCAGACTCGTGCCCTTCTGGGCAGCGGTACTCGTAAGTCGGCATCTGGCAGGCTGGAGGCGTAACGTCTGTAGCCTGTTGAAGTTAGCGACCGTTCGTGAGGCGTTCAAGCTTTTTGAGCACGCGTTCGGGGAGCGTGAGGGCATCGGCGATAGCAGCGATTTCGTCCGCCTCGCGCCATTGGGCCTCCAATTCGGCCAGTTCGCCCTCCAAGGCGCGGCGTTCCAATTCCTCGTGGGCGGCCATTTCCATGGCGAGTCGCAGGGGGAGGGAGAGCTCGTTCAGCTCCCAGCTCTGACTGCCACCCGAGGACGAGGCCCCGTTGGACTTGGCGAGGACGACGGGATCAAAGCGCTGGACTCCCGCGCGTTCAATCATTTTCACGGCCTCTGCGACCGTGGCCTTTCGACCCCCTCTCCGATTCATCGCGGGAAGAATGGTCCGCGCCGCGGCCATGGCGTTCTCGCCCTCCAAAATGACCTTGGGATCACTGAGACCCATCGAGCCACCGATCTGGCCCGGCTGCAGGTTCCGGCGCATCGCTCGGACACTGACACCCCAACCAGGTGCCGTACCAGGTGTGAGCACAAAGCGCGCCGTGGGTACATGCCCCGCGTGCACGTTGATGGCCCCCGCTGCGTCTTCGAATCGTCCGATGACCTTCTTCGCATCGTAAAAGACGCGTCCAAGGCTGATGGCGTTGAGCGGCAGCGTTCCAACGGCGAGGATGCCAAACCCCATGGCCGCGCCCGCGGCATACGCTCCGATTCCCGCCGCGATTCCAACGGCGCCATTTGCAAGCTGCTGACGATAGCGCGCCGTGAAGCGATCGCCATACCGCCAGGCCGCAAACTCCGGCCGCATCGGCTCGCCGATACGAATGAGTTCCGTGCCATCGCGCAACTGCGCGAGGCCGATGTGATCAGTCGCAACTCGACGCGGCGTATCGCGATACTGCTTCTCCGCTGCCTCGATGGCCTCCCAGCGTTCTTCGATGGGCGAGAGGTTCCACACGCGGCAGGCGGGGCACACGACCCAGAGCCGTCCGCGCGCCGCATCGAACGCGAGCCGCTTCCCAACGGGCAACTGCTCAAGGGCCTCGTTCGTACCGAGCGGCGCGTGGCAGAAGGTGCAGGTCGAGTACATGGCTACGCCGGCCGGTACTCGCCCCACTCCGCGCGCAGCGCGTCGGAGATCTCCCCCACCGTCGCACGCGCACGCACCGCGTCAATGATGAGCGGCATCAACGGCGCTCGCGCGACGCCTGGTTGCGCATAGGCCGGCGCGGCCGCACGAATCGCCGCAATCATCGCGGCGACCTTCGCGGCATCCCGCGCCGCCCTCACGGCCGCGAGCCGTTCCTTCTGCCCGAGTTCCAACGCGCTGAAGTTCGGCGCCGGAATGATCGGCGGCTCCTCACCATCGGCAAACTTGTTCACGCCGACAATCACGGTCGCGCCGGACTCAATCGAGAGTTGGTACTCGTACGCCGAGCGACCGATCTCGTCCTGGAAGAACCGTGCGTCGATTGCCGCGGCCGAGCCGCCGAGCCCCTCGACCTTCGCCAACAGCTCGAGCGCCTGGCGCTCCACTTCATCGGTGAGCGCTTCGACGTAGAAGCTCCCGGCGAGCGGGTCCACGGTCTGCGCCACACCGCTCTCGTACGCCACGATCTGCTGCGTGCGTAACGCGAGCGTCGCCGCCTCCGCCGTTGGAAGGGCGAGCGCTTCGTCGTACCCATTCGTGTGGAGCGACTGCGTCCCGCCGAGCGTGGCGGCGAGCGTCTGCACGGCAACGCGCACCACATTGTTCAGCGGCTGCTGCGCCATCAACGTCACCCCGCCGGTCTGCGTGTGAAATCGCAGCTTGCACGAGGCATCGCTCGCGCCATACCGCTCGCGCATCAACCGCGCCCAGATGCGACGCGACGCACGGAATTTCGCGACCTCTTCGAAGAGATCGTTGTGACAGGCGAAGAAGAAGCTCAATCGCGGAGCGAAGTCATCGACCTTGAGCCCAGCATCCACCGCGCGCTGCACATACGCCAACGCGTTCGCAAAGGTGAACGCGAGCTCCTGCACCGCCGTCGCCCCCGCCTCACGAATGTGATAGCCTGAGATCGAAATCGGATTCCAGCTCGGCACCTCCGCCGCGCAGAACCGAAACGTCTCGGCGATCAACGCCAGAGACGGCTCGGGTGGGAACACATAGGTTCCGCGCGCGATGTATTCCTTGAGGATGTCGTTCTGGATCGTGCCGCTGAGCTTTTCGCGCGCGATGCCCCGCTCCTCCGCCACCACCACGTACATCGCGAGCAGCACGCTTGCGGTGGCGTTGATGGTCATCGAGGTCGAGACTTTATCGAGCGGAAGATCGGCGAGGAGGGCGTGCATGTCCTCCACCGAATCAATCGCCACGCCAACACGCCCGACTTCGCCAAGCGCGCGCGGCGAGTCGGAGTCCATGCCCATCTGCGTCGGTAAATCGAAGGCCGTCGAAATGCCGGTCTGACCGGCCTCAAGCAGGAGCTTGAAGCGCGTATTCGTCTCCTGCGCGGTCCCGAAGCCCGCGTACTGCCGCATGGTCCAGAAGCGGCCGCGGTACATGTTGGCCTGCACGCCGCGCGTGAACGGGAACTGCCCCGGCTCACCGAGTTGCTCGGCGTACGATGCATCAGGCTGCGCCGGCCGATAGACCGGTGCGATCGGGATGCCGCTGGGTGAGAGCTTCCCGCCGTCCGGCTTCTTGGCGCCACTCACGGAATCATTCACTCCGCTTAGCGCTTGGACAGCATCTGCGCCGCAATCTCGACGTCGGCCCTGGAGCCAACGAAGTAGGGCGACCGCTGATGGAGCTCGGTAGGGAGCACATCGAGAATGCGCTTGGAACCGGTGATGGCCGCTCCACCCGCCTGCTCACAGATGAAGGCGAGCGGATTGCACTCATACAGCAGCCGGAGCTTGCCCTCGGGGCTCTTGGTGTTCGCAGGATACGCGAACAGGCCGCCGCCGAGCAAGTTGCGATGAAAGTCGGCCACCAGCGACCCCACGTACCGTACGTTCATCGCCTCACGCGTGCCGTCGAGGCCACGGTAGCGACGCATCAACAGACGCACGTCTTCGGTCCAGTTCTGCTCATAGGCGTCGTTCACGCTGAGGTACCGCCCGTGCTCCGGGATCTTCATGTCCGGATGCGAGAGGAGATACTCGCCAATGGACGGATCGAGCGTGAAGCCATGCACGCCGTGCCCCGTGGTGTAGACGAGCATCGTGCTCGCCCCGTACAGCACGTAGCCAGCCGCGACCTGCTTGTAGCCGGGCTGCAGGAGATCCTCGAGCGTGCCGTCCTCGCCAGCGGTCACCTTACGCAGCACGGAGAAGATCGTGCCCACCGGAACATTCACGTCGATGTTGGACGAGCCATCGAGCGGATCAAAGAGGAGGAGATACTTTCCGCGACGGAACTTGTCGGGAATCGGAATGAGATTCTCCTGCTCCTCCGAGGCCATCGCGCAGAGGCGGCCGCCATGATCGAGCGCC
>JANLTT010000229.1:0-3672 GCA_031363115.1 Gemmatimonas sp. | reverse complement strand
CGCGATCGCCTGAGCGCGCGCCCCCAACAATGGTGATGCGTGCATAGCCCTCGTTGAACGTCAGCTCGTCGATGGGCGCCGAATACGCCGCATCGAGATCATCCCAGGCCCAGCCATAACCCAGGGTGGAGTCGCTGAAGCTGTCCGCGCCGCGAATCAGGCGCCCGCTCACGCGCTTCACTCCGCGCGCGACCAGTGTGTCGGCGAGCGCGTAGAGCGGCTGCATCGCATTGCCGGCCAGCGAGTCACTGAACGACGGGTCGCCACGCCCAATCACGACGAGGTCACCAAGCAGCGTTCCGTCACGCCGAGGCGTCGTGCCGAGCACGCGCGTGGTGTAGCGGTAGTCGGCGCCGAGCTGCGCAAGCGCGACCGCGCCGGTGATGAGCTTCGTATTGGACGCAGGAACGAAGAGCTTCCCCGCATTCGCCGAGTAGAGTGTATCGCCGCGCGCCGGGTCCACGATCAGTACACCCCAATGCGCGGAGCGCCACATGGGATCGCTAAGCAGCGAGTCCACAAAAGGGCGTAGTCCCGCGCGCGTAGGTCCGGCGGCGCGCGCCGGTGTCGTCGCGGGCGCGGTCACGGGCTCCGTCAGCACACGCGGGCGCAGCACGGCGGTATCGAGCGGCGCAGGGCTCGTTGCGGGCATTGGCGCTGAGCCCGCGCAGGCCGCTGAGAGCCAGAGTAGCGCCGCGCTAAACGGCAGATGTTTCATCCGGCGCTTCATCGCATCACCTCACGTTCAACCCAACTCGCGAGCGCCGCGAGCCAGTCGTCGTGGCTAAGGTCGAAGTGCATCCCAGGAAACTCCGGCACCGGCACGTCGCTCACCATCGCGCGCCACGTGCTGGCGTCAAACTCCGCTGCCGGCCAGAGCGGTGCGGCATGCGCCTCGGCGCGATGAATCTCGATCTTCGGCAACAGCGACGCCTTGAACCCCTCGCACAGCACGATGTCGGCATCGGCGAAGTGCGTGGCGGCAATCTCCTCCGGCGTGAGCTCCCGCTCCCATCGTTCGATCAACGCGAACTTGTCCGGCGAGACCATCGCCACGCGCTCGGCGTTTCCCTCGTGGTAGTGCCGGTAGGTATCCGTCGACGCGGGGTCGACGTTGAAGGTGTGCGTGCCATGCTTGAGCGTCATCACACGATGGCCGCGACGCGTGAGCTCCGCACTCAGCCGCACCACGAGCGTTGTCTTACCCGCGTGCTTACGGCCAACAATGCTGATCATTGGCGGCACGGCGCGTGTCTCACGGAGATTCGACTCAGCCATGCGCCCGCTCCACCTGTGAGAGCGCGTGCGCGAGATCATCGCGTGTATTCACATTGGCAAAGAGGCGCGCGGGATCTCCGAAATCGGCAACGCGCTCGAGCGGAAGGCGGCGCACGCTCACCTGCTCGTGAAAGCCAATCACCCGAAGATCACCGCGATCGAGCGTCGCCTCTACTGCGGCGAGACATCGATGCGAGTACCACGCACACAACGGCTCGACGCCGCGCCGCGAGCCATCGGATTCCGGAAGGACCGCATCGAGTGCATCAGCCTCGCCAAGCCGTCGCATCTCGCCAAGCAGCGCCGACGATACGAAGGGCATGTCCCACGCCACGAGCACGATGTCCTGCCCGGCATGCGCCAGCGCGGCATGCAAGCCGCCGAGTGCACCAGCGCCGCTTCGTACGTCCCGCTCGGTGCGCACGCCGGGAAGCCACGTCGCCGCGTTATCCGCGTTGGCAATCAGCAACAAGTCATCGGTGACCAACTGCAGCGCACCAGCCACGCGATCAATGATGCGCCGCCCGCCGACGCGCTCCAGCCCCTTGGGCTCGCCAGCGAAGCGAGTGGCACCGCCACCCGCGAGGATCACACCAGTACACGCGATGCGCGCACTCACGGCGTCCACACCTGCGGCTGCCCCGAGACCGCGCGTCCCACCAGCACCATTCCCGCCGCACGGGCAATCTCCACCGCAATCGAACTCGGCACACTCGGTGTCGCCACGACGCCAATGCGTGCACGCGCCGCTTTGAAGGCGAGTTCGCCGGAGATACGCCCGGTCACCAGGAGAATGAGATCGTCCGGTCGCTCACCCGCGAGCAAACGCGCGCCGAGTGCTTTGTCCACCGCGTTGTGCCGCCCAATGTCTTCGGCGTGCGTGAGCAATGTGACACCATCGGTGAGTGCCGCCGCATGAATGCCGCCGGTGTCCTTATACCGCTCGCCGCGCGCAAAAAGTTCTTTGAAGAGCAGGCGAGTCTGTGCGAGGTCGGGCACCACGGGCCGCGTCGTTCGTCGCGGGACGTTGGAGAGCGAACCGAGAATCGTCGTGACCGCGCCGCAACCCGAGGCAAGCACTCGGCGGCGTTCCTGTCCCTCAACCGTCGCGTATCGTTCAGAGGGCACGGTCACCCAGAAACCGGGTTCCTTTGCGCACGGACGCATCGAGAGGAGATCCGCCTTGGCGTCGATGTACCCCTCGCCGAAGCACCAGCCGACGACCAACTCCGGGAGTTGGTCCGGCGTGCACATCCAGGTCACCGCGGGTTCGCCATTCACCTCGAGCCACACGGGGACTTCATCCACCGCGTCGAGGTGAACCTCCGCGTGACTCTCCGCGGCGTCCGGCGGTGTGGTCATCCGCGACTCATCCGGGTTCAACTTCGGACCAGAGTCCCGGCTCTTCGGCGAGCCGCACGCGCGTCACCCGCGCTCCGTCGCCAAGCGCGCGCTGCACGCGCTGCGCAATCCACCACGCCACGTTCTCGCCAGTCGGAATCAGCTTGCCCTCGGCGAATTCCGGCACATCGAGCACGAGATTGCGATGGTCGAGCACGTCGAACACCTCATGCTTCAGTGCCGCATCGAGGGCGCCGAGATCTGCGCAGAATCCCGTGAGCGGATCGATCTCGCCACCCACCGTCACCTCGGCGATGTACGTGTGCCCATGCCAGTTCGGATGCGCGCAGGCGCCAAAGACCGCCGCGTTGCGCGCGTCATCCCACTCGGGGCGACGATACCGATGCGCCGCCGAGAAGGAGATGCGCCGCGTCAGCGTGGCACGCACGGGACTAGCGTCCCCACAGGCGCGTGATGCCAACCGTCAGCATCAGGTTGCCGTTCCACGGATTCGTCTTGCCCGTGCCAATCACCGAGGGGGCCACGGTGCTGCCATCGTCGGTGTAGCTCTCGGGATAGTTCATGCGCCACAAGGCGTGCGTGAGGTCCACGTACCACTCGATGTCACGCTGCGTCACGCCGCGCACGGCGAATCCCCACGACGGCACGAACTTCGGGCCGAAGCGATAGCCACCGACGTCGTAGTCGGAGTTGAGCGAGGCGATCATGCCGAGGCTCCCATGCACGCGGGGCGCGAGCCCCTTCCACGCCTTGTCGCCCGTGAGCGAGAGCGAGAGACCGCCATCGATCATGAAGAGCGATTCATTGCGTGGTCCCACCACGCGAGCGGCGCCAGTGAGAAGGGGATCGACCACCGTGCGCTCGAGTCCCGGCGCGAAGCCGACGCGCGAGGTCATCCAGAGCGGCCCCGGCACGTCGTACTCGTAGCGCCCAATGAACATCAGCCCGGACTTCGGGCCAACTCCGGCGGGATCGCCGCCCGGGAAAATCATGCCGGCCTGCACCGAGACGGCGTGTCGTCCCGTCGCGTCG
>JANLTT010000221.1:0-15738 GCA_031363115.1 Gemmatimonas sp. | reverse complement strand
GCCGCGCGCGTGGGAGTCGGACAGCGCAACGCGTCCACGTACGTGTATCTGCCCAACAACACGGCGACGGCGCGCGTGGTGTACCTCACGAACAGCAATCCGAGCGCGCTGCAACTGCCCGACTCGGTCGTCATTCCGGCGGGCTCGTATTACATCTATTTCAATGTGGATGGCCTCACGGCAGGGACGGCGTCACTTACGGCGACGACCGCCGGTCATGAGCCGGATACGATGAGCGTGATCGTGAGTTCGCCGCAACTCGCGCTCAGCGGTGGCGGCACGGTGGATGACTACCGTGCGCCCTTCAACATCAGCGTTGGCGTGCGCGATTCGGTGGGGGGCGCGTATGCACGCGTTGCGTCGCTTTCCGTCACGTTGGTCTCGCGCGACACGACCGTGGTGCGCGTGACGCCGACGGCAATCGTGGCGGCGGGCCAGAATGCGACGTCGTCCCCGGTTGTCACGGTGGAGGGGCCGGGCACCACGTGGATCGTCTCCACGGCGGCGGGGCACGCGAGCGATTCGGTTTCGTACACCGTGCGGGTGCCCAAACTCTCGCTCAGCTTCGCCACGTACACGCTGGGGCGCCGACAGTTCTCTGGCGAGAGCAGCCTGTACGTGTCGGTGCCCAACAACGTGACCGACACCTTGCCGGTCACGCTCACGCAGTCGAACCCATCCGCGGATTCGATTCCGAATCGGTCGCCGAACATCCCCACGGGGATTTACTATCGCTACTTCAGCACCATTGGCCTCGTGCCGGGGATCGATACGGTCATCGCCTCGGCGCCGGGGTACCTGCCGGACACTGCGGTGATTCGTGTGACGTCGGTGCGCTTCTCCGTGGGCGGACTCCCGGGTACCCGCACCACCACGAGTCCGCCGAGTGGGTTCTCCGTGACGGCGGTGGACAGCCTCGGCACGAGTCATCCGCTCACCGATACCGTGGTGGTGAGCGTGGTCTCGAGCAACCCGGCCGTGCTGCAGCCCGTGCAGACCTCGTACCGAATTCTTCCGGGACAGACGAGCGTCTCTCCGCAGGTGGCGTTCGTTGGACCAGGCTCCGCGTCCATCACGGTGAGTGATTCGCTGGGGAGCGGCTACGGCAGCGGGGCGACCAACAGCGTGACCGTGACGGGGCCGTCGCTGGCGCTCAACAACGGCGCGCCGCGACTCGGCATGCGACAGAACCAGGGCGGCACTTCATCGTACGTCTCCGTGCAGAACAACATCGTTGGCACCCCACTTGTTGTGCGACTCGTGAGCACGGATCCATCGGTGGCCACGGTACCGGACTCGGTGGTGATTCCGGTGGGGACCTACTACGCGTACTTCAACGTGACGGCAAAAGACGTGATTGGTACCGTGCAGATCCAGGCGACGGCCGTTGGGTATTCACCGGCGTCAGTCAGCCAGGAAGTCACTGCGCCGAAGTTCGCGATCTCGACCGCTGCCAACGTGCGCACGACGCAGCTACCGCAGGCCATCAACGTCTACGCCACGGACGCGAATGGAACCGCGCATCCGACGAATGAGGCGGTCGCGGTGACGTTGGCGTCGTCGAGCACGGCAATTGGCACCATCGACTCCGCGAGTGTCACCATCGCGGCAGGCGCGTCGTCGAACAGCAGTGCACGGTTCCTGCCGTCCTCGCCGGGGACGACGCAGCTGTCCGCCACCGATGCGCGCACGGAGTCGTACCGCTACGCGACGGCGACGCAGAATGTCTCGGTGTCCACGCCGCAGGTCAACTTCAGCTGGAGTAGCGCATTCTCGCTTGGCGTCGGGCAGTACACCGAGAGCTACTATGTGCAGGTGCCGGACACGCGGGTGTCGCCACTCATTGTGTCAATCGCCCGTGCGGCGAACCGCGTGGCCATCGCGGACACCGTGACCATCAACGCCGGTATCTATTATCGGTACGTCCGGATCTCTGGGCTCAGCGTCGGAACTGATTCACTCGTGGCGACGGCGCCCGGCCATTTGGCGAGCGCCGAGCGTATGGTGAACGTGGGGCTTGGGCGGGTGGACGGCATCAGTGGCTGGCCCACGACGTTGAGCGCCGATTCCGTGCAGGTCACGCTGTACACACGGGGGCCGGAGTCCACCATCAACTTTGTGACGGCGCCGACGACCTTCACGCTCGGCGTGGTCGGCAACCTGCAATTTGTGTCGGGTGGAGCGGCGAGCGCGGTGATCAGCAACGTGACCGTGCCGGCGAATGCGAGCAGCGTGGCGTTCTGGGTGAAGCGGTTGCCGGGGGGCGGGCCGGCAACGGTGACGATTTCGGCCACGGGCTATACGAACTACGTCTCGACCGTCACGGTCAGTCCATGATGTGTTGGGCGGGTGCTGCGAGACCTGGGAGAAGCACCTGAAGCAGATTGCACGGCAAGTGCGGTAGCCACAACGCTGAGAGAATGCAATTGACTCGCGTCCGCGCTGGGAAATGCTGATTTCCCTCTTGACCGCAGGTGCGCCGCGTTCGACCTTCTCCCCCAGCGCGTTCCGCCCTCCCAAGCCCCGCCCCGGATGACGTTAGACCTTATCTCGCGCCTCAACGCCGCGCTCGAAGGCCGATACCGGCTTGAGCGTGAAATCGGCGCGGGTGGGATGGCGACGGTCTTTCTCGCGGAGGACGCCAAGCATCGTCGCAAGGTCGCCATCAAGGTGTTGCGTGAGGACCTCGGCGCATCGGTCGGGAGCGCTCGCTTCCTGCGCGAGATCGAAATCGCGGCGCAGTTGCAGCATCCGCACATCCTGCCCCTGCTGGATTCGGGCGAATCCGATGGACTGCTCTTCTACGTGATGCCCTTCGTGGAGGGGCAGTCGTTGCGCCAGCGCTTGGAGCATGAACACGAACTGCCCATTGGCGAGGCGGTGCGACTGCTGACCGAGTTGGTGGACGCGCTGGCCTACGCGCACAGCGGCGGCGTGGTGCATCGCGACATCAAGCCCGACAATATCATGCTGAGCGGCCGGCACGCGCTCATCACGGATTTTGGCGTCGCGCGCGCGCTGCGTGAAGCCACCGGGCAGAACGCCATCACCACACTTGGTGTGGCGCTCGGTACCCCGGCATACATGGCGCCGGAGCAGGCGACGGCGGATCCCAATGTGGATCATCGTGCCGATATCTATGCGGCGGGCATCGTGGCCTATGAGCTCCTCGCGGGGCGCACGCCGTTTCAGGGATACACGCCGCAGCAGGTACTCGCGGCGCATGTGACGACCGCTCCTGATCTCGTGACGAAGTATCGCCCAGGTGTCTCGCCGCAGTTGGAGAGCGTGGTGATGCGTTGCCTCGCGAAACGCGCGGCAGACCGCTGGCAGACGTCGAGTGAGTTGCTCGCGGCGATTGAGCCATTGGGAACGTCGAGCGGCGGAATGCAGCCGACGGGGGCGCAGTTTGCCGCGGTGCCGAATCCTGCGCGCACGCGCACGCGCGCGGGCATCGCCGCCGCCCTCGTGCTTGCCGTCGCCGCCGTGGCGTGGCTGGCCTCGCGCGGCGGGAATGCCTCCACCTACACCCTCGGCAAAACCACGCAGCTCACCACCGATCCCGGGCTCGAGATTCACTCGGCGATCTCGCCGGACGGGAAGCTCGTCGCCTATGCAGCGGGCACGTCGAGTCTGGTGCGTGTCTTTGTCCGGCCCGTCGGCGGAGGACGCGCGATTCAGTTGACGGACGACTCGCTCGCGATGGAGACGGATCCGCGCTGGTCGCCCGATGGAAACCAGCTCGTCTTGCTCACCCGAGGCGGCGTGGCCGTGGTGCCGGCGCTCGGCGGGGCAATCAAGTCAATCATTCCGCCGTCGGCCAGGGCTGCGGTGACGACCGCGGCGTGGTCGCCGGATGGCACGGAGATCGCGTTCGGGCGTATGGATTCGCTGTTCGCCGCCCCGGTGGGCGGCGGAGCGCCGCGGCTGATTGGCACCGTCGGACGCGACGACGTACTGGGAGGCTGCGACTGGTCACCTGACGGCAAGTGGATTGCTTGCGTGGACGGGAATCCCGAGTATTCGAGTCCCGGCAGCACGTTTGGCAACATCGCGCCGAGTGTGATTCGGGTGTATCCGGCGTCAGGAGGCGAGCCCACGGTGGTGAGCAGCGACTCCTCCAAGCTCAATCAGTCGCCGCGGTGGTCGAGTGACTCGCGCGAGTTGTTCTACGTTTCGAACCGCGATGGGGCGCGTGATGTCTTTGTGCGGCGTATCGGCGGCAGCGGGCAGGGCGTGGGCGCTCCGGTTCGTCTCACGACTGGCGCAAACGTGCACTCCATCTCACTGACCGCGTCAGGAGAGCGGCTGGCCTACACGGTGTTCACGAGCCAAGCTAATCTCTGGTCGCATGTGATACCCACGGCCCCGACATCGGCGAACGCCGCCGTACAGGTCACGAGCGGCAGTCAGACGATTGAGTCAATGATGGCCTCCCGGGACGGCAAGTGGATCGTCTACGATTCCGACATCGGTGGTCCGTCGGCCATCTTCCGCGTTCCCGTGGGGGGTGGCGCACCGGAGCTGCTGGCGAGCGAGCCTTTTGATCTCTTTGCCGGCGACCTCTCACCGGATGGACGTGAGGTGGCGTACCACTCGTGGCGGAATGGGACACGCGACATTGAGGTGAAGGCGCTCGACGGCAGTCAACCGGTGATGGTGACCAGCACGTCGGCTCAGGAGAGTTATCCCGTCTGGTCGCCCGATGGGAACTCGCTGGTGTTCGCTGACCAGGGTGGAGTGCCCACCATTTATCTTGTGCGGCGGGAGGGAGGCAAGTGGGGAACCCCCGCCCGCCTTGGGGTGGGGATCGTACCTCGCTGGATGCCCGACGGGCGCATCGTCTACTTGGGAGTTCAGCAACCCGATGCGCCGGGAAAGCGGCCCCGTGCGAATCTGGAAATCGTCAATGCCGATGGACGCGATCCGCGCATCGTGTACTCGTGGACCGTCGCGGAGGAACGACCGGCCCGCATTGCGCCGTCGGCCGATGGTCAAACAATTTTCGTGAAGACGGCGGATCCGCTCGTGGGTGGACAGATCTGGGCGGTGTCCTCGAGCGGCGGTGCGCTGCGCCCACTCCTGCGCTTTGATGATCCATTGCGGCCCTCGACGCGCACGGATGTCACGGCCGACGCGACGCGGTTGTTTTTTCGCATCGAGAATCGGCAGAGCGATATCTGGGTGACGGAGTTGACGAAGCGGTAACGAATCGGTGCGCCGCCGGCTACTCCGGCATCGGCTTCACCTCGATCAGCGACACCGCCGCTCCCTGTGGATCCATCACGACGATGATGCGTCCATATGGCGACTCGAATGGCCCGAACGGCACGGTGCCCCCCGCGGCCTCCACCTTCGCCTTGGCTACGTCGACATTCTCGACGGCGAAGTACGACATCCAATGCGGCGGCATATCGCCAAACTCCGCGGTCATCTGCATCACGCCGCATGCGGGCCCTTCGGCACTGTTCAGCATGTGGTACGGAGCGCCCTGCATATCCATCACTTCATCACGCAGGCCGAACACGGTGCAGTAAAACTTCGCCGCCGCTTCCGCGTCGCGTGTGTTCACCTCGCTCCATACCATGCCGCCGGGTTCACCGATCAGTCCGGCTCCGACGTGTGTCATTGGCTGCCAGAGTCCGAAGACCGCGCCGGTGGGGTCCTGGCAGACCACCATACGCCCGCTGTCCCCGATATCCATCGGCGGTACGAGTACGGTTCCGCCGGCGGCGGTGAGCTTAGCGATGGTGGCCTCGGCGCTTATCACGCCGAAGTACACGGTCCACGACGGCGGGTACGTCTCGCCGGGAGCGATCTGGCCGAGCCCCGCGCAGACATCGCTGCCGCGGCGCGCCATCGCGTAGTGCCCAAACTCAGGGCCGCTCACATCGTACTCCCAGCCGAGTACGCTGGCGTAGAACCGACGCGCGCCCTCGGCGTCGCTGGTCATGAGGTCAAACCAGATCGGGCGGTCGGGCTTGTGTCCGGTCACGCGGGTCATCGGATCCTCTGCTGGCAGGAGGGCGGTGTCAATTGGGAGTCGGACTAGTATGCGGCCCGCCGGCCGGCGCGGCCAGCCTGTCGGATTACCCCTCGCGTATCAGCGCCGTCACATCCCGGTCCCGGTCCTATCGCCGCCGCTCCGTCTCCGACCGCCGCTCAATCCGCTCCACCAACTGAAACATCCCCGCTGGCTTGCTGGCCTGATCACTCGGGTCATAGCAGACATCGCACACCCGGTTGAGCGCGCGCACGCTGAGCAACTCGATGCTCGGCGCACGGAACCCCGGCTTCACCGGCTCCTCGCGCAACAGGTCGGTGCTGAGATACTTCTTGTTGGAGTCGCAGAAGATTGTCGCCACCACGGCGCCGAGTCCGAGTTCATCCTGCACCTCGAGCGCGGCGAGGAAGTTGGCGCCGCTGGAGATGCCGACGCCCAGCCCAAGCTCGCTCGCGAGTCGCTGCGCCATGATGATGGCATCGCCGTCGTCAATCGCAATCACGCGGTCGAGCTGCTCCATGTGCACGATGGCGGGAATGAACTCATCGCTGATGCCTTGAATGCGATGCTTCCCGACCTTGTGGCCCGTGCTGAGCGTGGGGGAATTTGCGGGCTCGACCGGATGCACACGAATGGTGGGGGACTGTTCGCGCAGATATCGGCCGACGCCCATGATGGTGCCGCCGGTGCCGACGCCGGCAACGAAGGCATCAGGCTCAAGGTGATCGGACTGCAGCTGCGACCAGATCTCTCGGCCCGTGGTGAGATAGTGAGCGTCGGAGTTCAGCTCGTTTGCGAACTGTCGCGGGAGAAAACTGTCCGGTGTTTCCGCCGCGAGTTCTTCGGCGAGTCGGATTGAACCGAGAAAGCCGCCCTGCTCCTTGGAGACGAGTCGAATGTCTGCGCCGAACGAGCGGATGATGGCGATGCGCTCGGCGCTCATCCAATCGGGCATGAAGATTGTGACGGGGTGGCCGAGCGCGCGGCCAATCGCGCAGAAGGAGATGCCGGTGTTGCCGCTGGTCGCTTCGATAATGCGGCCGCCGGGGACGAGCTCGCCGGACGCAATCGCACTCTTGATGATGTGATACGCCATCCGGTCCTTGATGGACCCGGTCATGTTGGAGTGCTCGGCCTTGGCATAGATGCGTCGGACGGCGCCATCGCCCGTGGTGAACGAGACGGCGAGCAACGGAGTGTTGCCGACCAGGACGCGTAGGCCGCGTAAGCGGTCAAGGTGCGAGAGATGGGACACGGGGCGGGCCGGGCTGGAGGGTAGGGGAAATACCGTTCCTGCTACGTCGTGGTGATAGAGGGGGGTGCCTGACTGGGGGTGAGGGGTTCCCTTTCGGCGAGCATTGCGGCCCGGCAACTTTCCGTTGTCATTCCTTTCTCTCACTGCCCGGGCGAGCCCATGCCTCGACGCAAACCGCCCGTCACAGGCTACGGACACGACCGCGTGCTCGACGCACCGGTGGTCGCGACGCTTGATCTCCACGGCGCCATCGTGGCCGAGGCAACCACGATGGTTCGCAACTTTCTGACGGCCTCCAGCAAAGTGCATCGTGGCAAGGTCGTGCGCATCATCACGGGGCGCGGGCGTGGCTCAGCACGCGGCGCGGTGTTGCGCCCCACGGTCGCCCGGTTGCTCAAGGGGCCGCTCAGTCTGTTTGTCGCGGACTACAGCATCGGCGTGGACGAGGGTTCGTATCTCGTGCTGCTGAAGTAGGCCGCGCGCGCCACAATCTCCACCCGGTGCTCGATTCCATCATCCAGGAGAGGAATCACGCCGTCGGTCAGTTCCGTCCCATCCAGCGTGACCACCGCTCCATCACGGCGAATCAAGCCCGGCTGCGTCACCTGAATCGCGTAGGTCGTCGCTCCAAACCGATACGCGATGCTCAGCTCCGCCCACTCCTCCGGCACGCAGGGCTCGATTCGCAGGGTATCGCCCTCCTTCCGGAAACCGACCAACGCCTCGAGGCCCACGCGATAGATCCAGCTCGCCGAGCCCGTGTACCAGGTCCAGCCCCCGCGACCGAGTGCCCCGGGCGTCGTGTACACATCCGCCGCCACCACGTAGGGCTCCACGCGATAGCGTGCCGCTCCCTCCGGCGTATCGCTGTGCGTGAAGGGATTCAGCATGCGATACCAGCGCATGGCGGTATCGGCTTGCCCAAGTCTGGCGGCGGCAAGCACGGCCCACGTGGCCGCGTGCGTGTACTGCGCTCCATTCTCGCGTACACCGGGGACATAGCCCTTGATGTATCCCGGATCGCGCGTGGTGCGATCGAACGGCGGGGTGAGCAGCTTGATCACGCGCGTGATGGGATCGACCAGTTGATCCGCCAGCGCGCGCATGGCGATCACCTGTCGTTCCGGAAGCCCAGCGCCGGAAATCACACTCCAACTCTGCGCAATCGAATCAATGCGGCACTCCGCATCGGTGGCGGTCCCGAGCGGCGTGCCATCGTCGTAGAAGGCGCGCCGGTACCAGCCGCCGTCCCACGCGCTGTGTTCGAGTGCCTCCACGTACCGATCGGCCTGCGCGCGAAACATCGTGGCATCATCGGTGCTTCCACGGCGCTCGGCGAGTGGCGCGAAGCTGCGCAGGACGCGCACGAGGAACCAGCCGAGCCAGACACTCTCGCCGTGCCCATCCTTGCCGATGCGGTTCATGCCGTCATTCCAGTCCCCCGTGCCAATCAGCGGGAGACCGTGCGCGCCGCTCGTGCACGCCTTCCCGATGGCGCGGCGGCAATGCTCGTAGACACTCGCGCGCTCCCCACTCACATGCGGCTGCTCGTACGCCTCATGTTCGTGCGGCTCGAGGCGGCGCATCGTCAAGAAGGCGACCTCCTCGTTCAAGACCGAGTCGTCACCCGTCACGCGCACGTAGTGCTCCACCACGAAGGGGAGCCACGCGAGATCGTCGGAGAAGCGCGTGCGCACCCCACTGCCGCTCTCTGGATGCCACCAATGCTGGACGTCGCCCTCGATGAACTGGCGCGCCGCGGCACGAATGATGTGTGCCCGCGCCAGCTCGGGCTCGGCGTACACGAGAGCCATCGCGTCCTGCAATTGGTCGCGAAAGCCAAAAGCGCCGCTGCTTTGGTACACGGCGGAGCGTGCCCACATCCGGCAGGCGAGTGTCTGGTAGAGCGACCATCGGTTGAGCAGTGCGTCGAAGGCCGCGTCAGGAGTGTGCACGGTGATGGCGGTGAGACGCCGCTCCCATTCGTGGAGGCTTGCATCGAGTGCGGTGCGCGCGCGCTCAGTGTCGCGGTAGGCCGTCAACATTCGACGCGCCTCGGCATCGTCGGGGGCGGCGCCGAGCAGCGAGACGATCGTCCGCGTCTCGCCCGGCGCGTGCTCGATGCTCGTGCGCAAGGCGGCGCAGGGATCCACGCCCAGCCCGGTGCGTGCGCCGAGCGCGTCGCGATGCATCGCGGCGGGAGAGGCGAGGGAATCATTGCGCCCGATGAACTCGCGCCGGTCGCCTGTGTGGCTCTCGATCGGCGCACTCATCGCGCTGAAGGCGATCCAGCGCGCGAATTGTGGATCGAACGGATTGTCGGCGAGAATGGCGCCCAGCGCGGCATCAAAGCGCGTGCGCACGCGGTGCTGGGTCTGTTCCCGCAACACACCCAGGGTCCACTCGATGTACGACGTGAGCGTGAGGCGACGGCTCCGTGTTCCCGCATTCGTGAGGCGCAGCACGGAGAGCTTGACCGAATCGTCACCGGCCATGCCGAGAGTGAGGCAACAGGCGAGCTCGGCGTGTGTGTGTCGAAACTCCGTGACGCCCGCGCCATGCTCCACCTGATACGCGATGCCGTGTCGCACGGGGGCGGGGGTGACGCTCCAGAACTCACCGGTATCTTCGTCACGAAGATACAGCGCTTCGCCGACGGCATCGGTGACGGGGTCGTTGGACCAGGGCGTGAGGCGGTAGAAATAGCTGCTCGCGGCCCAGCTGAAGCCGCCACCGCTCTCGGACACAACAAACCCGCCCTTGGGATTGGCAATCACGTTGGCCCATGGCGCTGGAGGGAGATGATCGCCCTGCACGCGGATGCGATACCGATGCGTCTGGGTAAGGCCGCCAAATCCGTTTCCGAACTGCAGCGGCTCGATGGACCCGGCGACGGCCACCGCCAGCGCATGCGGCGACCCGTGCATCGTGAGCGATGTGCGATTCGCGGGTGACCACCAGCGCGCGGAGGCAGCGCTGTCCGTGTCGGCCGGCTCGGGGACATCAGCCCCACGCACGACGTCCGCGACAATGCGCGCGAGCGAGCGTCCATCGCAGGCAATCGTGAGTCGCGCGACGGCGGAGATGGTATCGTAGTCCGCGGCCCCGAGTGCGGCGCGATTGCGCAAATGGATGCCACCGCTGGAATCGAGCACCGCGGCCCCACCCGACGTGACGAGAATGGCGGTGATCCGCTCGCGGAGCTCCTGCAGGTAGCTCTGCGGCTCGTCGCTCACGATGATCAGGTCCACGGATACCCCGCGTAATCGCCAGTAGCGGTGCGCCGTGAGGAGCGGCGTGAGCGAGGCGAGTCCTTCGGTACTGTCCACGAGGGCGAGCACCACCGGTGAGTCGCCGGAGACGCCATGCGCCCACAGCGTCTGCTGCCACCCATCGTTGCGCGCGAGTCCGAGACTGGGCGCCCGGGTGACGCTGTCGGGGAAGAGGATATAGCTGGCGAGTTCCTGGCAGGCGGCCGCGTCCGCGGGCGTCACGCCGAGCTCCTTCAGCTCGACCTGTGTGGAGGTCCAGGCGAGATCGAGGGCGCGCTTGGCCGCATGCGCACCGTGATATCGATCGGCGAGCGAGAAGAGCGCCTCGCGCGAGTCCGATACGATGGTCGTGA
This sequence comes from Gemmatimonas sp., assembly GCA_031363115.1. Classification (GTDB taxonomy): domain Bacteria; phylum Gemmatimonadota; class Gemmatimonadetes; order Gemmatimonadales; family Gemmatimonadaceae; genus Pseudogemmatithrix. The sequence continues at coordinate 4,854 of JANLTT010000221.1, read as the reverse complement.
AGGCCACCGACTCCGACTCGCCGGGAGCAAGACGGACCTGCACGCGAATCGCAAAGATGGGATCAAGCACGGCGCCAGTCGTGCCCGAGAGTCGTGCGCCGGGCTCGAGCGCGGCCGGATTGCGAGTCGATCGCCCGCGCCCCACAAAGGCCCCGCGGTCGCTCTCCCAGGTCACCACTCCCGTGCGGCACTTGCCGACGTCCACCACATGCGCGCACCAGACGGTGGCTTCATCTGCCGAGCGTGGCCGACGCGTCGCGGTCAGCGCATGACACCACTCGTGCCACTCGGTCTCCACGAAGAGATTGCCGAAGGCGGGGTGCACGCGATCGGCCGTGCGAGGCGCCAGCACGATCTCGCCATAGCTCGTGAGCTCGACGTCGCGCGTGATGTCCCCGTTGTTTGTCACGGTGACGCGGCGCACCTCAGCGGAGTCTTCCGGCGCGACAACGATCTCCGTGCGTGTCTCGATCTCACCGTCCGTTCGCGTGATGGTGACGCAATCGGTGGCGAGCGCCGCGTGATAGCGGTTGGCGATGATGCCGGTGGGTTGATGTGCCGCGGACCAGGTGCGCCCGCTCCCGAGATCGCGCACGTAGCAGAACTGGCCGGTGTCGTCGCGCGTACCGTCTGGCCGCCACCGAGTGACGGCGAGGTTGCCGCAGCGGCTGTATCCGCTGCCGGCGTGCGTTACCATCACGGTCATGGGCGCGTGGCCGAGCAGTGCGACGTGCGGACGCGGGGTGTCCACGGTCTCGAACCCGCGAACGACGGGATGCGCACTACTGGCATCATTCGGCGTGTCCGTCGCCAACACGAACTGAGGCTGCTGGTAATCCAGGTGGCGTGGGACACGCTCATCAAGCAGCAGGGAGGCGGCGCGCACCAGTGGATCGGCGTGGAACCGCAGTTGCCAGCGCTGCTTCAGGAGGGCGTTGCCGAGTGCGACGAGGGTCATCCCCACGTGGTGCGCCATGTGCGTGCGCACCAGCGCAAAGGATTGGCCAACGGTGGGGCGCGTGTAGTCGAGCGCATCGTAAAAACCGAATTCGCCGAGCGCCCCCAAGCGCTCGAGCGCCCCGAGGTTCTCGATGGCGCGGGCCGGATCCACGAGCAACGCGAGGGCGGAAGCGTACGGTGCCACGACGAGTTCCTGCCCGAGACCGCGCTGCAGCGCGAGGTCGGGGACGCCGAAGGCGCGGTACTGATACGTGTGATGGCGATCGCGCACATGGTACGCGCTCTCGCTCACTCCCCACGGCACATTGCGTTCGGCGCCATACCGCACTTGCCGCGCGAGAGCGCCCTCGTAGGTGCGGCCCAGCAACGTGTTGGGAAAGGCTCGCATCACGAGCAATGGCATCAGGTACTCGAACATCGAACCGCTCCACGAGACGAGCGCGGCATGTCCATGGGCGAGCGTGAGCGCGCGGCTCAGGTGAAACCAGTGCTCCGGGGCGACATCATGCTTGGCGATCGCAATGAAGCTGGCCAGTCGCGCCTCCGACGCCAGCAGGTCATACGCGGCCTCGTCGAGTTGGTGCGTGGCGGTGGTGAACCCGATGTGAAAGAGCTTGGTGGACGTATCGTAGAGGAAGGCGAAGTCCATCTCCTCGACCCAGCGTTCGGCCGTAACGGCCATCGTGAAGAGCCGCGACGCGAGGTCGGCATCGGATCCCGCAATTGCAGACCCGAGCGTGCGGCATGCCTGCCGCAGGGCGATGAGATGTCCGGCGAAGTTGCCGCTGTCCACCGTGGAGACATAGCCCGGCTCGAGGACCGCGAGGTCGGGGAGCGCATACCAGTTGAGCAGGTGGCCGCGATGGCGGGGCAAGCGCCCGATGGTCTCGAAGGCGCGCTCAAGGCGGTCGGTCATCTCGGTGAGCGGGATGATGCCGAGATCGTGCGCGGTGACGGTCGCGAGGAGCTGGAGCCCGATGTTGGTCGGCGAGGTGCGGAGGGCGACGACGCGCTCGGGATCCTCCTGCACATTGTCGGGGGCGAGCCACGCAGTGGAGGCGTTGGTGAAACGCGCGAAGAAGGCCCAGTGGAGCCTCGCGTAGTTGAGCGCCGTCTCTCGGTGCGCCGCCGTCAGCGGCTCGAGCGCACGCTTTCGCGGACGACTCATTGCGTGCGCTACGAACGGGGCTGAACTCCAGAGGAGGGTGAGCGCGGTCATCGAGAGAAGCAGGGCCACTGGGTGTGGCGGCACCACACCCCACGCACCGAAGGCGCGTCCCGTGACCAGTGCGAGCAAGAGCACCGGGAGTGCGACGGCTGGCCACATCGCGACCCACTTGCGCGAGAGCGTGCGCCGCGCATCGAGCTCGGCGCGCGCCGACGGCTGCCACTCGAGCAACAGCCGGTGGGATACCCCGAGGCGCCAGAGTGTTCGACCGATCGCATCGGCGGCAAGCCACGCCTGCTGCGGCAAAAAGATCACCGCGAGCACGAACTGCTGGAGACTCACGATACTGTCGGCCCAGACTGCTGAGTAGTAGGCACGACGCGATTTGCGATGGCGCGCGCTGAGTAGCGCCACGAAGAGCGTGATGAGCCACGGCGCCGCGATGGCCAGCAGCGCGAGCACCGTCCAGCGGAGCGGCGGGACCGGGAGATAGAGCCACCCGACCACGAGGAAGGCGAGCTGGCCGAGCTCAATCGTACTCCGGCGCAGGTTGTCGAGAATCTTCCAGCGCGCGAGGAAGGAGAGCCGATTGCGCTCGGGACCGTGTGGACCGGGCACGGTGCGCGTGAGCCATTGCAACAACTGCCAATCTCCGCGAATCCAGCGATGGCGGCGGCGCCAGAAGGTGAGATAGCGCGCGGGGTAATCGTCAAAGACGTTGATGTCGGTGGCGAGTCCGGCTCGCGCGTAGTTGCCCTCGATGAGATCGTGCGAGAGTAGGAGGTTTTCCGGAAAGCGCCCGTGCGTCGCGGTCTCGAAGGCGTCTACGTCGTAGATGCCCTTGCCGGTGAAACTTCCCTCGCCGTACAGGTCCTGATAGACGTCCGACACCGCCGTAGTGTAGGGATCTACGCCGGGATATCCCGAGTGGATGGCTGCGAAGCGCGAGCGATGCGCACTCGCGAGCGAGACGGAGACGCGCGGTTGGAGAATGCCGTATCCCTCGATGACGCGGCTCGCCACGAAATCAAAGACCGGTCGGTTGAGCGGATGCGCCATGGCACCCACAAGGGCAAGCGCCTCATCCGGGGGCAGCACGGAGTCCGCGTCGAGCGTGATGACGAAACGCGAGGTGCGCAGCACCGCGGTATCGCCGATCACGACGGAGAAGGCGTGTTCCGAGTTGCCGCGCAGGAAGCGATTGAACTGGCCGAGCTTCCCGCGTTTGCGTTCCCAGCCCATCCAGACGCCCTGCTGTGCATTCCAGAGCCGGTCGCGCAGGAACAGGTAGAAGGCGTCGTTCGTGATTGGCGCGTGTCGCGTATTGAGCGCTTCGATGCCGGCGATGGCGGCCGCGCGAATGGCCGCATCGCCAGGAAGCGTTTCACTCGGAGCGTCGGTGAAATCGCCGAGCAGCACGTAGTGGAGGTGCCTCCCGCGGTTGGCGAGGAACTGCACTTCAAGGCTCTCGACGGCCTGCTCCACCTCGCCGACGTTCGCGAAGAGCGTGGGCACGGCGACGGCGGTGCGGAATTCAGCGGGGACGCCGTTCTCCGTGAAGTCGAGACGTGGCAGGAGCCGCGGTGGGAGGAACGACGTGACGAACTGCGTGATGGCATGCACCGAGAGATCGAAGCCGAGTAGAAAGCCAACGGCGACGATGGCGAGCCAGATAACGCCAACAGCGGGCCCGGCGATCACGCTGAGCAGAAGCAGCGAGAGCGCCGTGCCGGCGATGACGCCGGTGCCGTAGACGAGATTGGGAATCCGCCGAAGCCATCGGCGGAGGCGGAGCCCGTGTGGGGCGACGTAGCCGAGGGTTGCCTCGAACTCAGCGACCCCCCGGTCCACGAGCCAGTAGCCAACGTGGGCGCGCCGTGCATCAGTGCCGCTTGCCACCGTGTGTTCGCCTGGTTCGCCTGGTTCGCCTGTATGCGCGCGTGCATGTCCGCGCGCGTGCGCGACGACGCGCGCGGCGACCTCGGATTCCGTGGCCTTCGCGTGCTTCGCCATCCGCTCGACCGCGTGCCGATACGTGTCGCGCGTGTTGAACGTCATGTGCGCGTAATCGCCGGAGGGATCCTCGCGGAGGGCACGTTCCACTGCGCTCTGGTGCTCCACAAAGCGCGTCCAGTCGCGCGAGCCGATGCTGCGCAGGCTGGTGATGCTGTTGGCCATCACGAGCGAGGAGAGCGCGAGGCGTTCGGCAGCGCGCGTGGACGCCTCGGTCGGGCCGACCCCTTCCTCGGCGAACCAATGCTCGATGCCCAACAGCGGTGGCACCGCACCCGTGGAGGCGCGCAGTCGCTGGAGCAATCGCGAGACGAAGGTCGGCGTCAGTGGATGACCGGTCTCGACGAAGGCCGAGAGTGCCTCACGCATCGGTTCGGGACCCTCCGCGGCTTCGCTCAGGATGCGCTGCGCCCACGCGTCCGCCGATTCGATTTCGTCGAGCCGTTCCAGCGTGCGCAAGGTCATGCGCCGTACACTCTCGAGGAGGGCGAGGCGAAGCATGGCAGGCACGGCCCAGAGTTCGCCGAGCGAAAGGGTCAGCTGCTCCTGGAAGGCGCCGACGAAGACTTCGACGTTGTCGAGATCAATGCGCGCTTCCGCGTGCGAGATGAGCGTGATGGCAATCTCGTACACCCGCGGGTACTCGGCGAGCGTCCCGTGCGTGAGAAGCGGCAGTTCGCGGAAGTAGTCCTTCGGCAGGCTCTCGTGGACCT
>JANLTT010000055.1:0-4159 GCA_031363115.1 Gemmatimonas sp. | reverse complement strand
CTGTTTACGTCCATGCGCACTGCCGACGGCAAGGAAACCGGCGTCGGATTCGGCTGGCGTATCGGAGCGGACGCAGAAGGCCGCGTCGTCTACCACCACGGCGGCGCGTCGGTTGGTGGGCGCGCCATGTTGGTTGTTTGGCGCGATCTCCCCATTGCCGTCGCTATCACCACGAATCTCAGCAACGCCGCCATCACCGAACGCGATGCAATGGCACTTGGCGAGCTGGTCATGACTCCCGCGGAACGGGCGAGGCGGTAACGCGTGCCGCATCGCTTTCCTTGGGCGCGGTACTCGGACGAACGCTTGCTGCAGTTGCGCGTTCGAGACCTCGGCGTCAAAGTCGAGGGCACTTGGATCGGCGATTGCGTCAGCGACCTACATGGTGAACTCGAGGAACGCGGCATTCGGCTCAAGCCACACGTCTGGGTCTCGGACGAATGGTTCTCGCCAGGTGGCATCTCGGGGTTCGCCGTGCCGTTCTATTTGCTGCACCCGCGTCTCATGCGTCTTGAGCGCAGCCAGCTCATTGAAGTGGAAGGCGGGACCTACCACGAGTGCATGAAGATCATGCGCCACGAGTGCGGCCATGCCATCCAGCATGGCTACCAGCTGCACCGAAAGCGCGAGTGGCAGCGGCTCTTCGGCAAGTCGTCGCTGAAGTACCCCGATGCGTACCGACCCAACCCGGCGAGCAAGCGCTACGTGCAGCATCTGCGCCGTTGGTATGCGCAGAGTCATCCAGACGAAGTCTTCGCGGAGACCTTCGCCGTCTGGCTTCGGCCGCGCGCCGACTGGCGCCGTCGCTATGCCGGATGGCCCGCGCTGCAAAAGCTCGAGTATGTGGATCAACTCATGGCAGATCTCGCCGGCACCGTGCCGCCCGCGCGCGACCGGCGCGTGATGGATCCCACACGCACGAACAACCGTAGGCTCTTTGAGCACTATGTCTATCGGCGTGCGATATATTCGGTCGAGTACCCCAAGACCTACGATGACGACTTGTCCCGCCTTTTCTCCGATGACCCTCGATATCGCCACCGCATGACCGCGGCGGCCTTTCTCCGCACCCATCGCGCCCACATCCGCCGCATCGTCTCGCGGTGGACGGGCGAATACGAGTTCTCCCTCGACCAAGTCCTCACGGATATGATCGGGCGCTGCCGCGAGCTGCGACTTCGCGTGCATGGCAATGAACGGCAGATTCTCACCGACTTCATGGTCCTCCTCACCGCGCGCACGATGAGCTTCCTGGTTGGTCAGGGACGACGCGACTGGATTGCCGTATGAAGAAGCTCCGCATCCTCGTGCTTGCGCACCCGGATCTGGCGCCCCCCGACGATCTCTCGACGCTGTCGCCAAAGGAACAGTTCGAGATCAAGACGGAAATCGACGTCATCACCACGCTCCGCCAGCTTGGACACGATGTGCTCGTGCTCGGCGTGCAGTGGGAACTGCGTCCCATCCGTGAGGCGGTCGAGGCCTTCAAGCCCGACATCGTCTTCAACCTGCTCGAGGAGTTTCACGGCGAGACCACCTACGATCACAACGTCGTCGGCTTTCTTGAGTTGATGAAGGTGCGCTACACCGGGTGTAACCCGCGCGGGCTCATGCTCTCCCGCGGCAAGGCGCTCTCCAAGAAGCTTCTCACGTATCATCGCATTCGCGTGCCGGATTTCGCGGTCTTCCTCATGGGTCGCAAGGTGCGGCGGCCGCGCGATCTCGCCTTTCCGTTGATCGTGAAGTCGCTCATCGAACATTCGTCGCTGGGCATCTCCAAGGCGTCGATCGTCAACGACGATGAGGAGCTCGCGGAGCGCGTCCGCTTTGTGCACGAGCGCGTCGGGACCGATGCCATCGCCGAGCAGTTCATCAGCGGGCGCGAACTTTATGTCAGCGTACTCGGCAACGATCGGCTCGTCGCCTTCACGCCGTGGGAGTTAGTGGCCGAGAAGAGCGAGCCCAACGAGCCGTTGATTGCCACGGCCCGCGCCAAGCACGACATCGTGTATCAGCAGAAGAAGGGAATCGCGATTCGTGCCGCGCAGGAGTTGCTGCCGGCCGTCGAGGAGCGATTGCTGCATGACAGCAAGCGCATTTATCGCATCCTGGAGTTGACGGGTTACGCGCGGATTGATTTCCGGCTTGATGACGAGAACCGGCTCTACTTTCTTGAGGCGAATCCCAATCCGGATATTGCCGAGGCCGAGGAGTTTGCGTCCGCGGCGCGGCATGATGGGGTGGCGTATCCTAAGTTGTTGGAGCGGATTTTGCGGTTGGGGCTGCCGCGGCAGGAGTAGCCGAGTGCGGCAATACGCGTCAACTTCGATGAGATTGATGTCATGAGCATCGCGACGGCCGAACAGCAGCGGGAGTGGGCTGCGCAGTGGAAGCGCGCCGCGTCTGCGCTCGCGCGCGTCCGCGCGGACGAGGAGCGCGAGGCCGACCTTGCGACCATCGCTCTGCAACTGGAGGGACCTTTGCGCGCCGCGCTGGCCGTCGCGGTGCCTCGGACCTCGTCGGGGCTCGTCGAGCAGCAGCGCATCTTTCAGTCGCGCCGAGTTTAGGGTGCAGAGCCTGCTGCAGGCAGCGGCACGGCTGCAGCGGCAACTGGACGAACAGGGGTGGCGTTTCTGCTTCATCGGCGGGATCGCCAATTTTCATTGGGGCACGCCACGATTGACCGTGGATTTGGAACTCACACTGATGACGGGGTTCGGAAACGAGGCCCCGACTGTCGATGGGGTTCTTGGTCTGTTCGCTCCCCGAATTGAGGGGGCGCGGGATTTCGCGTTGGAGCATCGCGTGCTCCTTGTACGGACCCTTGATGGATTTCCGGTTGATATTGCGCTCGGTGCGATGCCGTTCGAAGAAGCCTCCGTTTCGCGCGCTTTGAACGTTGAGATAGTGCCGGGAGCGCTAATACGCATTTGTTCGGCGTCAGACCTGGTCGTCCACAAAGCTTTTGCGGCGCGTCCGCAGGACTGGGTGGATGTGGAGGGCGTCATCGTAAAGCAGCGCGGTCAGCTCGAGTGGGGGCAGATTTGGCGCAATCTTCGGGAGCTTGCGGAGTTGAAGGGAGAGCCGGAGATTTTGACGGAACTTGAGCGAGTGGCGAGACGGGCGGAGCGCGTGATTGGCAATTTTTCGCGCGGCCAGTGACGTGAATTCGCCTTGTGCTGTGATGATGGCTTGAATTTGTCTTGTTATTGGCGAGTAATTCGTACACTTGTTGCGTTGTAGCGCTTGATTCGCTTCATAGGCTGAGGTTCTTTCAACGGGTCAGTTCACGCAACGGGACCCGATCGGGCTGGCGGCCGTTAATGTTTTGATCCGGGAGCGCTGATGCCCGACCTGCTCGACCGCATCACGATTGACCCCGCAATCGCTGCCGTCCGTCCCTGCATCCGCGGGATGCGAATCCGCGTCGCCGATGTGCTAAAGCTGATGGCCGCCGGGGCTTCGACCCAGGAGATCCTACGGGACTACCCGTACCTCGAGCCCGCGGATTTCCACGCAGTGCTCAATTATGCCGCGCTCCGACTGCGGGCGCGTTAGCTCGTCGGGTCACGTGCCATTAACGTTTTCCGCATGACGCTCAGGGAGCAGATTCACGCGCTGCGTGACGAAATCCTGCAGGCCGCTGCGGCAAACGGGGCGAGTCAGGTGCGTCTGTTTGGGTCCGCCGCACGCGGCGACGAAACGGCCGCCAGTACCGTGAACCTGCTTGTCGCACTGGAGCCCGCGCGAACGTTGCTGGACCTCGCTAGGCTGGAGACGCAGCTCGAGCAGTTGCTGACTCGACCTGTCGCTGTAATTCACGAGTCCGGGTTGCGCGGACCCTTCCGTCGCTCCGTGATGCGGGATGCGGTGCGTGTTTGACCAACGCGGCGCGTAGGCCAACAACGGGGCAGCGGATCTGAGTCCAACACTCCCCCTCCAAACCGCGTACTTCGGGGACATGCCCTCCCCGCACCCGCTCCGCCAGCTCACCATCGTCATCCTGCTCCTCCTCGGAGCAGTCGCCCCAGTCGCGGCCCAAGGCACCCCCGCCGGCCCCCTCACCCGCGCCGCCCCAGCCTCCGAACCCCGCCTCCGCGTCTTCCTCGACTGCCCCACCGGCGGCTGCGATCGCAACTACCTCATCACCGAGCTCCCC
>JANLTT010000145.1:0-5641 GCA_031363115.1 Gemmatimonas sp. | reverse complement strand
CGACGCGCGAGCAAAACGCCCATCACGACCGCGCCGACCGCGGGCGCAGCACGGAGTAACCCAAGCCCCGTCGGCCCGACGTGGAGGATCTCCGCCGCGAAAATCGGCAGCAACGCGACCGCTCCGCCAAAGAACACGGAGAACAGATCGAGTGTCAGCGCCCCGAGCAGCACCGGCTCATGAAAGACAAAGCGAAGGCCTCCCGACACTGAGGCGAGCACGCTCTCCTCATTCACTCCCCGATCCGGCGACCGATGCGAGATCGAGATGAGGAGCATCGTCGCCAACATGACAAAGGTGGCATCCACGCCATAGGCGAGACGCGTCCCACCGACGGCGTACAGAAGCCCGCCCAGCGCCGGCCCAATCACACTCGCGAGCTGCCAACTGCCGCTCCGCCAGGTAATGGCGTTCGCGTACAGGGATCGCGGCACGAGTTCCGCCGAGAGCGCTTGGCGCGCGGGCTGCAGAAAGGCGCGCGCGACGCCGCTCACCACAATCACCCCGTAAATCGCGGTGAGCCGCGTCCGCGTCAGCATCTCGGCGCCGAGCGGTCGGGCGCCGGCCAGCAGCCAGAGCGCCATACTGCATCCCACCAGCACCCACAGCGCCATCAGGGCCACGCGGCGCCGGTCGTGACGGTCCGCGACATGACCCGCGTATAGCGCAAAGCTGATGGCCGGGAGCGCCTCGGCGAGCCCAATCATGCCGAGGGCGAGCGGATCCTTGGTCAGGTCGTAGACCTGCCAGCCGACCACCGTTCCCTGGATCTGAATGCCGAGCGTCAGCGTGAACAGCGTCACGACGTAGCGCGCAAAACGGGGGATGCGGAGCGCGGCATAGGGATCGGTCACGGCTGGAATGATATCCGACCCGTCTCGGCTTTGCTGACCGAGCGGCATGACCCGGGCGCATCCACTCCCGATTTCGGAAAATCAACAGATTGCTGTACAAAGACTTAGCACCTGTCGCGAGCGTCTTCCGCACCCCCTCCCCGAGCGTTAGCGTTTTTAACGATGCCGCCGTCCTCGTTCCGACTATTGACCCTCGGGCGCCTCGCCCTCCTCACGCCGTCGGGCGAGGAGGATCGGTCGCTCGGCACCCGGCGTCGGAAGCTTGCGGTACTCGCCTACCTCGCGTTGGCCCGGCGCCCGGTCTCGCGCGATACCCTCGTTGAGCTGTTCTGGGGCGATCAAGATGAGGAGCGCGCCCGACACTCCCTGAGCGACGCCCTCTCGCACCTTCGTCGCGCGTTGGGCGCCGATGCCATCTCGACGGGACGTGCCGAGATCGTCTTCAATCAGTCCGCCGCGTTGACCCTCGACATCGTGGAGTTCCAGGCCGCCGCAGCGGCAAAGCGATGGAAGGACGTCACCGTGTTGTACGCGGGCCCCTTCCTCGATGCGGTGCACCTGCAGGACTCTCCGCGATGGGAACAGTGGGTCACGCAGCAGCGCACGACGGCCGAACGCAGTTTCGAGACGGCCGCCCGCGCCGAGTGCGCTCGCATGGCGACGGCGGAGCAATGGGCCGCGTGTGCGGAACTCGCCGGGCGCTGGCTTGAACAGCTTCCGTTGGCGCAGGACGCCGCCGCACATCGCGTGGACGCGCTCGCTCGGGCTTCGGATTCCCCCGCTGATGGTGCGCGCGAGGCGCTCGATGCCTTCGCGCTGTGGCGTCGCCGCCTGACCAGCGATTACGAACTCGAGCCGGAGGCGGCGCTCATTGCGCGCGTCGAGGCGCTCGAGGCAATTGCGGCTCCGGTGCTTCCGAGCGTGCCCGCCGCTGCACCGGTGAGCGTCGCGGCTCCGTCCGTGGAGCCCGTGCGCGAAGACTCCCGCGATGGCGTCACCACCGCGCCGTCACGATCGCGATGGTGGCCAGCGCTCGCCGTGGCCACGCTGCTCATCTTCGCCGTCGGTGCATTGACGCTGCAGCGGAGCCGCGCGGCGCGAGCGCGTACGCTCTACGAACAGGCGACCGGCGGGCAAGAGCGTCGGCAAGTCGAGCGCGTCGCGCTCCTGCGTGAAGCGCTCGCCGTAGACTCCACCTTCGCGCCCGCATGGCGCAGCCTCGGCGTGATGCTCCGCGCCGATGAGTCGGCCATGGCCGAGGCAGCGAGTGCCTATGCACGCGCCTACCAGTACCGCGATGCCGTGGACGGCATCGAGCGCCTCCGCGTCATCGCGAGTTATCAGCTTGAGGTGCTCTCAGACTTTGCGGCGGCGGCGACCACACTTCGAGAGGTCCTCCGACTCGATGCATCGCAGGCCCCAATTTGGCATGAGCTTGGCGCCATCTACCAACGACTGGGCGACCACGCGCGCGCGGTCGATGCCTACAGCCGTGCGAATCAGCTGAACAACACGAGCGTGGGTCGCTGGCTGAATCTGGTGGACATGCTCTACGCCACGGGTGACAGCGCGGGCGCGCGCGCCGCCGTGGACTCGCTCGCCAGCGCGATTCCCGGCGCACCAACTGTCTTCCGGCTCACGGCGAATCTTGCCTCCGCTCGGGGCGATTACGCGGATGCCGAGCGCAGTATCCGCGCCTACATCCGCGCGCAGGCCAGCGACACGCGTGGGCAACGCATCGGCTACGACCTGCTCTCGCGTGCGCTCTGGAGCGCTGGTCGCCTCGACGACGGCGACATCGCCGCGCGCCAGTCGAGCATGCTGTCGCTCGAACGGGGCGAGCCGGAGATTGCGTTGCTCAGCAACCTGGCGATTGTGCAGATCCACGTCTGGCGGCGCGACGATTTCGCCCGAGCGTCTGCCGAACTGAATGCCGCCCTGCAGCGCACGCCCATCGACTCCATCGCACCGCTCCGCCGTCCGCTCCCCGAACTCGCGGCTGCCTTTGCGCTCCTCGGTGACACCACGCGTGCACTGGCACTGCTGGAGCGGTACGAAGCGGAGTTCTCCGATGAGGCGAAACGCTACGGCGCGGAAACGGTGGCCTATGCCTACGGGTTGATTGCACTGCGTTCAAGAGACCCGGCGCGAGCCGTGCAGGAACTCAAACTGGTGCCGTCCCCCGATTGCCTCGTCTGCGGGCTCCCGGAGCTCGGGCGCGCCTACGAGGCCGCCGGCGACCGCGCCTCGGCGCGCAAACAGTATCGCACCTATTTGGAGACCCCCACGCTCCGCCGGACCGATCTCGTGGATGCCCTGCACCGCGACTGGGTGACGGAGCGGTTGACACGCCGCTGAACTTCGGCGTTAGCCGTCGAGTGGAACCAACTCGGCGTCCGCGCGTCCGTCCGTGATCGTCAGGATTGCCACGCAGGGCGTGAGATCGAATCGGCGCGGGCCTGCCGCACCTGGATTCACCATCAGTCGCCCATCCACGCGCTCAATGAGCTGACGGTGCGTGTGCCCGAACACGCACACGTCGGCGTCGTAGGCCTCGGCGACCTGCGCCGGGCGCGGGCGTCCGAGCTCATGCCCGTGCTGCACATGAATGCGCACCCCGCCAATCGTGACGTCAATGGCTTCACGCAGCCCGGGCTCAAAGGGGGAGTCGCAATTTCCCCACACCGCCTGCACGGGTGCAATCAGCGCGAGCTCATCGAGAATGGTGTCGCTGCAGACATCGCCCGCATGCAGGATGCGAGAGACGCCGGCGAAGACCTCGTGCACCTGCGGCCGCAGCAATCCATGCGTGTCGGAGATCAGTCCGACGCGAATGATCTCGCTCACTCGTCCACCGGCTCGCCCCACCGCGGGGCGAGCGTGTTGGGGACGCCGAGGTGGTCGAGTGCGCGCGCCACGATGAAGTCCACCATCTCGGCGATGGTCGTCGGGCGATTGTAGAAGCCCGGGGCCGCGGGCATCACCGTCGCGCCGGCCAGCGTCACGCGACGCATGTTCTCGATGTGAATGAGGCTGAGCGGCGTCTCGCGCGTGACAAGCAACAGCGGCCGACGCTCCTTGAGCGCGACATCCGCCGCACGCTCCACGAGCGAACGCGATGTCCCCGCGGCGATGCTCGCCACCGTGCCCATCGAACAGGGGCAAATCACCATGCCACCAGCCAGCGACGAACCCGACGCGGGCGCCGCACCGCGATCGCCATCATCGAACACCGTCACCAACCGATCAAACCGCTCGGCGCCCACCGTCGCACGCAGCCCGGCGAGATCGCCCACCTCGCTCTCGGTGCGCAAGAGCCGAAAGCCGTGCGACGACACAATCAGCGAGACCTTTCGCTCGGCCACCAACAACTGCTCGAGCAGGCGAATGCCATACGGCGCGCCCGAGGCTCCCGTGATGGCCATGACGAGCGGCGCATCAATTGCGGCAGGACGCATCATGAGAGGAAGATCCGATCGGCGAGGATCCAACCGAAGAAAGAGAGGGAGATGACGCCATTCATGGTGAAGAAGGCGGCATCGAGCTTCGAGAGATCGTCGTCCTTCACGAGCGAATGCTCATACGCGAGCAACACCGCAGCCGTCGCGACACCGGCCCACGCAAGCCAGTGCCCGCCCGTCACCCAGACCGTCGCACCCAGTGCGAGCACAGTGGTGACATGCAGGGCACGCGCAATCGTGATCGCCGTCGGCACGCCCACCGCCGCGGGAATGGAGTGCAGTCCCTGCGAGCGATCAAAGTCCACGTCAGGCAACGCATAGAGCACGTCGAAACCACCGGACCAGGTCATCACGGCCACGGTGAGGGCAATCAGCATCCACCAGGGCTCACTCCACGCGCCCGTGACGGCGAGATACCCGCCCACCGGCGCAATCGCGAGGCCGAGGCCGAGGACGAGATGCGCGTAGCGCGTGAAGCGCTTCGTGAACGAATAGAAGCAGACCCACGCCAGCGCGAGAGGCGACAGCGCGGCGCACAACGGATTCAGCGACCACGAGGCGTAGAAAAAGAGCGCCGCCGCCAACACGACGGTGATCCACGCATCGCGCACATGGATGGCACCGCGCGGAATCTCCCGCTGCGCCGTCCGCGGATTGCGCGCATCATACACGCGGTCCACGATGCGATTCACGGCCATCGCCACCCAGCGTGCGGAGGTGAAGGCAATCACCACCCACGCCACCATCTCGACGCTGATCTGCGTCGTCTCCGAGGCGAGCGTCACGCCAACGAGCGCGAAGGGCAGCGCGAACACCGTATGCGGGAGTTTCACGAAGCTCATCCAGCGAGCAAGTCGTGATTCCCCCGCGTAGGTCTGGCCCTCGCGTCCCTTCGTGTCGACGGTGGATGACTTGGTCAACGTGCGCTCACTTGGCAGGCAGGGCAGGAAGGCCGAGCTTCGGCCACATCGCGTCGACCTTGGCCTTCGTGGCGTCGTCCATCACGATGACCTTCGGCCAATCGCGCGTGAATCCCTCTTCCGGCATCTTCTTTGTGGCGTCGATGCCCATCTTCGAGCCATAGGTGAAGGCGCGGCTCGAGTGATCAAGCACGTCCATCGGTCCCATCGTGAAGCGCGTGTCGCGCTCGGGATCGATGTTGTTAAGCGCCTCCCACCACGCCTCCTGCGGATTGCGCACATCCACCCAATCGTCCACGACCACCAGCACCTTGGCGAGCGACATCAGGCCCGCACCCCAGAGCGCGTTCATCACCTTCCACGCCTGTCCCGGATAGGTCTTCTTGATGGACACGAACACGAGATT
>JANLTT010000139.1:0-16233 GCA_031363115.1 Gemmatimonas sp. | reverse complement strand
CGACGCGCGCAGCGCGAACTCGGTCCAGGTTTGGGTCAATGCGCAGCTGGTTTTGAACCGAAGCATCTGCGGGGCGGACACCACGCAGTGCGCCGAGACCGGCGCGGCGGTTCGGACCGGGCTCGAGGACCGCCTGGGGGCGCGCGGCGTCTTCGGCGGCTTCGGCGGCATGTTCCGCGTCCCCGAGGGGATGAAGAAGCCGCTGCTCGTCTCGAGCGCGGACGGCGTCGGCACGAAGATCAAGATCGCGATTGAGGCGGATCGACACGACACGATTGGACACTGTCTCGTCAATCACTGCGTGAACGACATCCTGGTGCAGGGCGCGAAGCCGCTCTTCTTTCTCGATTACGTCGCGTTCGGCAAGCTGATTCCCTCGGTCGTGGAAGGGATCGTCGCGGGCGTCGCCGCCGGGTGTCGTGAGAACGGCGCCTCACTTGTGGGCGGCGAGACGGCCGAAATGCCCGGTGTGTACACCCCGCCGGACTACGACCTCGCTGGATTCATCGTCGGGGCGGTCGAGGAAGACGAGGTGATCACCAGTGCTGGGGTGCAGGACGGGGACGTCCTCGTCGGCCTCGCGAGCACGGGGTTGCACACCAACGGCTACTCCTTGGCGCGACGCATCATCAGTGATCGGTTGCATCTCGGCCCGCACGACCCATATCCTGAGGCGGGCGGCAAGAGTGTTGCGGATGTCATGCTTGCGGTCCATCGCTCCTACCTGCCGATTCTGGGGCAGGTGCTCGGCAACGTGCACGCGATGGCGCATATCACAGGTGGGGGAATCCCCGGCAACCTCGACCGGGCGCTTCCGCCGCATCTTGATGCCGTAGTGGAGATGTCGAGCTGGGAGATCCCCTCTGTCTTCCGGGTACTAGAGGAGGCCGGGAAGGTGGACCGAGCCGAGATGTATCGGGCTTTTAATATGGGAATCGGCATGATTGTGATGACCGACACAGCCGGGGCCCGAAAATTGCGTGACCTTGCATCACAGGCCGGCGTCGATAATTGGATTGTCGGCCGCACCCGTCCGGGTACCGGTCGGGTTCACCTCGTCTAGCAAATGGAGCTGAGACCCATGCGTCGTTTCATCGTCGCTGCGTTCGCCCTTGGGACCATCTCGACCGGCGCCCAGGCGCAGGCCGCCTGCAGCAATCCTCTCGCCGCCGATGCCTGCGCGGTGGGCCAGGACCTCTTCCTCTACATGGCGCCGCAGCTCGGCACCTCGCTGACCGGTGCCAGCCACACCCTCGGCGTCGGGACCACCCTCGGCGGCTTCCCGCACTTCGCGATTGCCCTCCGTGGCAATGCGGTGATGGGCGACCTCCCTGAGCTCACGGACATCAATGCGGGCGCCGCACAGCAGCGCACCATCAACACCACGGAGCAGATCATTGGGCTCCCGACCGTGGACTTCGCGCTCGGCATCTACAAGGGCTTCAACCTCGGTGTGACGCGCATCGGTGGAATTGATCTCATCGGCGGCGTGACCTACGTGCCGGAGATCGCCGAAGGCGACATCACGATCATGCCTCAGGACGGCTCCATTGCTGTCGGTCTCGGCGCCCGCATCGGCCTCCTCGAGCAGTCCGCGCTGATTCCGGGTGTTGCCTTCTCCTACATGAAGCGCGACCTCCCGACGGTGGACTTCGGTGCCAACTCGGGTACGGGTGACACCTTTGCCATCAACGACTTCTCGGTGAAGACCTCCTCGTGGCGTCTCTCGGCCCAGAAGAACTTCCTGATCTTTCAGCTCGGCGCCGGCTACGGCAGCGACACCTATGATTTCTCGACCAACGCCACGGTGTCGGTCGACAACGGAGCGCAGACGGCCAGCTTTGATGCCGCGCAGTCGATGACCCGCAGCACCATGTACGGCTCGCTCGGCATCAACCTCTTCCTGTTCAAGGTCGTGGGCGAAGTCGGCCAGGTGAGTGGCGGCGAGGCGCCGACCTTCAATGAGTTCACCGAGGCCGCGAACAAGGCGCGCACCTACGGCTCACTCGGTATCCGCATCAGCTTCTAAGACCGTCGCAGCTCACGTGACCCCAGCCCACGCCCCGCTCGACGGGGCCCGCATGCGACGCGCGCTCCTTTTGGCGCGTCGTGGCTGGGGCCAGACGGCGCCGAACCCTATGGTCGGCGCCGTCGTCGTTCGCGATGGAAAAATCGTCGCGGAAGGATGGCACACGCGGTTTGGCGAACCGCATGCCGAGGCGATGGCGCTGGCACTCGCGGGCGAGGCGGCGCGAGGATCGGACGTCTATGTCACCCTCGAGCCCTGCAACCACTTCGGGAAGACGCCGCCCTGTGCCGACGCGCTGATTGCGGCTGGCGTGCGTCGTGTCGTGATTGCCGTGCGCGACCCCAACCCCGCAGCGGGCGGCGGCATCGCCAAGTTGCGGGCGGCGGGCATCATCGTGGAGACGGGGGTTGAGGAAGCGGCGGCGGCGGAACTCAACGCCCCCTTCCTGTTCACGCACGCGCGGCACGATCGCCCCTTCGTGACCCTCAAGCTTGCCCTTTCGGCCGAGGGCGCCATTGCTCCCGGCGACCGAAGTCCGCAGTGGCTGACGGGAAAACAGGCCCGCCAGTTGGTCCACAGGCTCCGCGCCGGCGCCGACGCCGTGATGGTTGGCATTGGCACCGTGGTCGCTGACGACCCCGCACTGACCGTGCGCTACGGGAGGCGCCCTCGGGTGGCCCCCAGACGCGTGGTGCTGGATCGGACCGCGCGACTCCCGCTCACGGGAAAGCTGGCGCATTCCGCCCGCAAGGTTCCGGTGGAAATCCTCGCCTCCGCGCCGGGTTCGCACCGCGTCGAGGCGCTGGAGCGGGCCGGCGTGCGGGTCTATTCGGCCTCGACGCTCGACGCCCACCTGCAGGGGCTTCGGGAGCGTGGAGTCCGGCACCTCTTCGTGGAGGGTGGCGCGGCCGTCGCCGATGCCCTTGTGGGGGGCGGTTTTGTGGATCGGCTGATTATCTTTCGTGCGCCGGTCCATCTTGGGGCCGGGGCCCTCATTCCCGGGACTGCGGTTCCGCCGGACGAGGGGTCGGATGCGTGGGAGGTCGTGGAGCGCCGGATGGTCGGCGAAGACCAGCTGACCGTCTACCGCCCGACGTCCCGCTGATTCCACTCCCGCTGCACCGAAGCGCCTCCGATGTTCACAGGATTAATCACAGCCGTCGGCGATATCGTTTCGGTTTCCACCACGGAGGCCGGACGTGAACTCGTCGTGGCCGCGCCCTCTGACGATCTCACGATTGGGGAGAGCATCGCCTGCAACGGGGCGTGCCTCACGGTGCGGGAGTTCGGTGCAGGGACCTTCACGGTCGGTGCGGTGGTGACCACGCTTGACCGCACGGCGATTGGCTCGTGGACGGTTGGAACCAAAATCAATCTGGAACGCGCGATGGCCCTCGGCGACCGACTCGGCGGCCACATCGTGCAGGGCCACGTGGATGGCGTCGGGACGGTCATCAGCACCCTGATGCGCGACGACGCCTGGATCATCGACATCCGCGTGCCCGACGACATTGACGAACTCCTCGTGCTCCGCGGGAGCATCGCGGTGGACGGGGTGAGTCTCACCGTGGTGGATCTCCCCGAGTCCGGGGTGCTCCGCCTCAGCATCATCGAACACACGATGCGCCATACGACGTTGGGCACGCTTGTTGCCGGAAGCGTCGTTCATCTCGAGGCGGACATCCTCGCCAAGCATCTCAAGCGCCTCGCGGCGCCTCTACTGACCAAGTGAACATGTTCGGGACTATTGAGCAGGCCCTCGACGATCTCCGGGCCGGCAAGTTTATCGTCGTGGCCGATGACGAAGATCGCGAGAACGAAGGCGATCTCATTGGCGCGGCGGAGTTCATCACGCCCCAGATGGTGAACTTCCTCATGAAGGCGAAGGGGATGATCTGCATCGCGCTCTCGCCGGAGCGTGTCAATGCGCTCGGGCTCGCGATGATGGGCGCCGAGAATACGGATGCCCTGCGCACCGCCTATACCGTGACGATTGATGCCGCGCCGCACCACGGCGTGACGACGGGCATCAGCGCGAGCGATCAAGCGACGACGATTGCGCTGACGGCGAATCCGAACAGCGTGCCCGCCGACTTCCGTCGGCCGGGGCATGTCCACCCGCTGCGCGCGCGCGAAGGCGGCGTGCTGCAGCGCGTCGGGCATACCGAAGCCGCCGTCGATCTCATGCGTCTCGCCAAGCTTCAGCCCGCCGGCGTGATCTGCGAGATCCTCACTGAAGATGGCTCGACCGCGAAGCGTCCCGACCTCGAGCAGTTCTCCAAGGAGCATGGGCTCACCTTCATCACGGTGGCGCAGCTCGTTGCGTATCGCCTGCAGCATGAGCGGCTTGTGCATCGCGCTGCCGAGGCGCGCCTTCCCACCGAATTTGGGGAGTTCCACCTCGTGGGGTATCGCAACGACGTGGATGATCGCGAACATGTCGCACTCGTCCACGGGGATGTCGTCGGCGCCGACGATGTGCTCGTGCGCATGCATTCCAAGTGTCTCACGGGCGACACCTTCCATTCCATGCGCTGCGACTGCCGGTGGCAGTTGCATGAGGCCATGCGACTGGTGGTCGAGGCCGGAAAGGGCGTGATCGTCTATCTCGATCAGGAAGGACGCGGGATCGGGCTGCTCAACAAGCTCAAGGCCTATGCGCTGCAGGATGCCGGCGCCGACACGGTCGAGGCCAACGAGAAGCTCGGCTTCGCGCCGGACCTGCGGAACTACGGCATCGGCGCGCAGATCCTGCTCGATCTCGGCCTCAAGTCAATTCGCCCCATCACGAACAATCCCAAGAAGCTCGTGGGCCTCGAAGGCTACGGGATCAAGCTCGGCGAGCGGGTGCCGATCATCTCGCCGCCGAATGGCGAGAACGCCGACTACCTCGAGACCAAGCGCACGAAGCTCGGTCACCTGCGAGCGGTCTAATGGCGGAGTTCATTGGCGTGCCGTCCGGTGCGGGGCACCGGATTCTCATTGTCGCGAGCCGCTTCAACGAGCACATCGTGCAGAGGCTGCTCGATGGCGCGCTCGAGTGCTGCCTCAAGCATGGGGCTGCGCTCGAGGACATTGATGTGATGTGGGTGCCCGGGGCGTGGGAATTGCCGTTGGCGATGGCGAAGGCGCTGCAGACCGATGGCTACACCGCGGCCGTCGCGGTGGGCGCCGTCGTGCGTGGTGGGACGCCGCACTTTGAGTTTGTGGCGGGCGAGGCCTGCCGCGGACTCGCGCTGCTGCAGGGGGAATTCGGTGTGCCCATCGGCATGGGGCTCCTCACGACGGACAACATGGAGCAGGCCGAGGAGCGCGCCGGCGGCGCCCACGGCAACAAGGGTTGGGACGCGGCGCTGGCCGCGCTCGAGATGGCCGATCTCTTCGGTCGTTTCGACCTCATGACGGATAAGGAATAGCATGGCCGCCCGTATCGAGACGCGGGGGCGCGCCCGCGCCCTGCAGGCCCTCTACGCGTGGGACGTGCGTGGTGGCTCCACGCCGCTTGCCCGTGTGGCGGCATTGGTGTGGGACGACTTGGCGACCCCGCCAGAGGAACGCGAGTTCGCGAACGCGCTCATTCAACTGATCATCGCCGATCAGGCGACCATGGATGCGGAGCTCGCCGAAGTCACGACGAACTGGCGCCTCGATCGCTTGGGTCACATCGAGCGCTGCACCTTGCGACTCGGCGCGGCCGAGTTGATGCAGGGCGGCACGCCGCCGCGCGTGGTGATCCAGGAATGCGTCCGGCTGGCGGAGCGCTTTGGCTCCGGGCAGAGCGCGCGCTTCGTGAACGGAGTCCTCGACGCCCTCGCCCGTCGCATGGGCCGCCTCACTTGAAGCTTGTCGCGGTGAACTGGCAGGACATCGAGAACCCGCTCGGCGGCGGCGCCGAGACGCATCTGCACGAGATTCTCGAACGCCTGGTGGCTTATGGTCACGAGGTGGTGTTGTTGTGCGGCGGATGGCCCGGTTGCCCGCCTCGCGTGACGCGCCACGGCGTGGAAATTCATCGTGTCGGCACGCGACAGAGTTTCCCGTTCCATGCGCGCGCCTACTGGGAGCAACATCTCAAGTCGCGCGGCTTCGATGTGTTGTACGAGGACATCAACAAGGTCCCGTTGTACACGACGCGCTGGGGCGCCAATCGCGTGGTGGCCGTTGTGCCGCACCTCTTTGGCGCTGCCGCCTTCCAGGAGCTCAACCCGGTGCTCGCGGCGGCCGTGTGGATGAGCGAACGCCCGCTGCCGTGGGTGTACCGTGGCGTGCCCTTTCAAGCGATCAGCGAGAGCACCGCGGACGACTTGGTGGTGCGTGGCATCCCTCGGGAGACGGTGCGCGTGATCCCACCGGGAGTGAGTTTCGACTACTACACCCCCGACCCGTCGGTGCGCGCCGCGCATCCGACCTTCGCGTACCTTGGGCGCCTCAAGAAGTACAAAGGCGTGGATTTGGTGATTCGCGCCTTCGCCAAGCTCGCGCGGCCGGATGCCGTGCTCGAGATTGCCGGAGCGGGGGACTATCGGCCGGCCCTGGAGCAGTTGGTTACCTCGCTTGCCCTCGGTGAGCGCGTGCGCTTTCTTGGCTTTGTGACCGAGGCGGAGAAGTTGGCGTTGCTCCGTCGGTCGTGGGCCGTGGCATTGGCATCACCGAAGGAAGGGTGGGGTCTCACGAATGTGGAGGCCGAGGCGTGCGGCACGCCGGTGGTGGCGTCCGACTCGCCCGGCATCCGAGAGTCGGTCCGCCACGGGGAGACGGGATTTCTGGTGCGGCACGGCGATGTGCAGGGAATGGCGGCAGGGTTCGCGCGGCTCGCGGACAATCCCGCGTTGGTGGCGTCGATGGGGGCGAAGGCACGAGTCTTCGCCGAATCCTTCACCTGGGATCGCTGCGCCCGCGCAACCGAGGCGCATCTGCTCGAGGTGATCAACCGAGGGAGGTAGGACGTGGACATCGTCATCCATTCGCACCACGCGGTGGTTTCGGAGCACATGCGCAAGCAGGCGATTCGCCAAGTCGAGCGCGCGGCGGTCCGGATTCCCCGCACGGTCGAGGCGATCATCCGCTTTGAGGAGGACGGCACGACGAAGCGAGTCACGCTCACGCTCCGCGCCCCCAAGCATCACGACGTCATGGGGAAGGCCGAGGGCCGCTTCTTTGGTCCGGCCATCACCTCGGCGATTGCCCGCGTGATGACGCAGGTGAATCGCGAGAAGCGTGAGACGGGCCACGCGAGCGCACGAGTGGCCGCGCGGTCCAAGCGCGCGCCGCGGTGATTACCCCGGTGGCCTCGCTCACGGTGGGCGCCCTCTACGAGCGCCTCAAGGACTCCATGCAGTTGGACCTGCTCGGCAGTCCCGAAGGGCTAACGCGCGCCATCACGACCGACGATGCCTCCGGTCCCGGCCTCGTGCTGGCGGGCTACACCGGTCGGTTTGTGCATCAGCGTCTCCAGGTGCTTGGCGAGACCGAGGTCAGCTATCTCAAGTCGCTGTCCGACGAGGATCGCGCGCGCAACTTCGCGTCGTTCTTCGCGTATCCGATTCCCTGCGTGATGATCACCAAGGGACAGGAGTTGCCGAGCGGCATGGAAGACGCGGCGCGGAAGGCCGGGGTGTCGATTCTGCGCTCCAAACTGAAGACGCAGGAGTTTTATCACCGCCTCGGCCCGTTCCTCGAGGATGCGTTCGCGCCGTCGACGACGTTGCACGGATCGCTCGCGGATGTCTACGGTGTGGGGCTGCTCTTCACCGGGGCCAGCGGCATCGGCAAGTCGGAGTGCGTCCTTGACCTCGTCGAGCGCGGCCATCGGTTGGTGGCCGACGACGTGGTGATCGCGCGACGGAAGGGCGCCGATATCCTCATTGGCTCGGGGCATCCGCTGCAACGACACTTCATGGAGATCCGCGGCGTCGGGCTGATTGACGTGCGTGCCATCTTTGGCATTCGTGCCGTGCGACAGCAGAAGCGCATTGAAGTGATCGTGCAGTTGAATCAGTGGAAGGAAGGGATGGCCGTGGAACGCACCGGACTCGACGTTGAGCTGACGCAGGTGCTCGACGTTGATGTTCCGCGCATCACGGTGCCCCTCAATCCCGGCAAGAACATTACGGTAGTCGCCGAGGTCATCGCGATGAATCATCTGCTGCGATACAGCGGGGAGGATCCGGCGCACAACTTCAACGAACGACTCAAGGGACATATGCGTCAGAAGGCCGATGTCCAGAAGTACCTCCTCGATGACGACGAATAGCACCGTGCGGGCCGTGGTGGCTGGTCACGGCACCTTCGCGGTCGGGATCATCTCGGCCGTGGACCAGATCACCGGGCTCGGCGACCAGTTTGTCGCGGTGAGCAACAGTGGGCTTGCGCCGGCTGCGATCGAGGAACAGGTGCGCAATGCGCTCGCGTCGTCGGGCGCCACGGTGGTCTTCACCGATCTCCCCGCAGGCAGTTGCACCATGGCTGTGCGACGCATGACGAAGCTTGGTGCGGGCATCACGCTCGTCACGGGAGTGACGCTCCCCACGTTGCTGGCCTTTGCGCTCGGGGCTGATCCCGCGGAAGCGGTGGCGCGCGGCAAGGAGTCGTTGCTTCTCATCGAGTCGCCCCGTGTCCCTTGAGATCTTTCGCATCGACGACCGCCTGATTCATGGGCAGGTTGTGGTGGGGTGGGGACAGCCATGCGGTCTCGGCTTTCTCGTGCTCGTGGATGACGCGGTCGTGGGCTCTGAGTGGGAGCAGGAGCTCTACCGCATGGGCGTCCCGCCGGAGATGGATGTGTTCTTCGATTCGGTGGACAGTGCGGCGACGCGCATGGCCGAGTACCGCGCCGACGGCCGCCCCGGGCTTCTGCTCACGGGTGACATCGCGACGATGGCGGCGCTTGCCGCGAGGCTCCCAGAGCTTCGCACCGTCACGATTGGCGGGATTCATCATCAAGAGGGACGCGTGCCGCGCCTCCGCTACGTCTTTCTGACGCCGGCGGAAGAGCAGCAGTTGCAGGCGCTCGCGGCGACGGGGGTGACGGTCCTCGCGCAGGACGTCCCCAGCGGGGCGGCCATTCCGCTCGAAGACGTCCTCAGTGGGGACGGCACGCGCTGATGGAATCGTTCGCGGTGGACTTCCTGCAGTTGCTCCCCCTCGCGGTGCTGGGCGCCGTGCTGGGGCTCGACGTGGTGAGTTTCCCGCAAGCGATGATCTCGCGGCCGATCGTGGCGGCGACGGCGGCGGGAGCGTTGATTGGCCAACCCGATCGCGGCCTGTTGATGGGTGTCGCGTTGGAGTTTTTCGCGCTCGAGTCGCTGCCCTTCGGCGCTTCGCGATATCCCGAGTGGGGCTCCGCCGCGGTGGTCGGCGGGGCGCTGTTCGCGATGTCGCCGGACGACACCCCTGCGGCGATGACGGTCGCGGCATTCGCGGCCTTGATCACCGCGAGCGTCGGCGGCAACTCGATGGTCTGGATGCGGAAGTTTCTCGGCCGAGTCTCCCAGTCGCGCCACGAGGCGCTGGCGGAGGGATCGGGGCGTGCCGTGGTGGGGCTGCAACTCGCCGGCATGACTGCCGATCTGCTCCGCGGCTTCGTGCTCACGATCGGAGCGCTCGCCGTTTTCGCGCCGCTCCGAACCCTCGTGCTCGCCACCTTCACTTTTCCCGGGACGCTGTCTCGCGCCGTGGTCGTCTCGGTCGCGTCGGCGGTGGGACTTGCCGCCGTGTGGAAGGTCGTACGGATGACCGCCGGGGCCCGCTGGTGGTTGCTCGGCGGCCTCGGCATTGGCTTTGTGATTGCGGGAGGGTTGGGATGAGCACGTCCCATCTGTCCTACTTCACCAAGCTCACGATGGTGACGCGACTCTTCGCGATTCAGGGGGTCTGGACCTACGAGACGATGCTCGGCAACGGCATCGCCTTCGCCATGGAGCCCGCGTTGCGGCAGCTTCCGGGCGGCGCCCTCGGCGAGCCGTACCGCACGGCGATGGTGCGCCACAGCGGCTACTTCAACGCGCATCCGTACCTGGCGGCGGTGGCCGTGGGCGCGTTGGCCAGGGCGGAACTGGATGGGGTCCCGGCCGCGCAGATTGAGCGCTTTCGCGTGGCGGCCCCGGGGCCGCTGGGATCGGTAGGCGATCGCCTGGTTTGGGCGGGATGGCTGCCGCTCTGTTCGTCCCTGGCGTTACTGGGATTCGGTTTGGGGCTGTCACCCGCTGGCGTTGTGCTGCTCTTTCTTGGAGTTTACAACGTGGGGCATGTGGCACTCCGTCTCTGGGCTCTCAATGCCGGGTGGCGCGATGGCCTTCGCGTAGCGCAAGCCCTTGGGAATCCGGTGCTGCGTCAGGGGCCCGCGCACGTCGCGCGCATGACCGCGCTGGTGGCGGGAATCGCCTTGCCAGTCGCGGCGCAGGGAATCATCGGGCCGGGGCGTGCATTGTTGGGCGGAGTGCTGGCGGCGGTGGCCGTCGGCGCGCTGATCGTGACCGGGTTGCACGGGAAGTACGAAGGTTGGCGTCTCGCCATCTTCGCGCTGGCTGCTTTCATCCTCTATTCCGTGGTGCGCTAATGCTCGAACGCGAGGTCGAGGTCGTGAACGCCAACGGCATCCATGCCCGTCCGGCGGCGGAAATCGTGAAGACTGCGGCGAAGTTCACCTCGCACATCACGATTGGACGCGACGGGGTTGAGGTGAATGGCAAGAGCATCATGGGCGTCATGATGCTGGCCGCGGAGTGCGGCTCAACGGTGCGCGTCTCGGCAGAAGGCGCCGATGAAGATGCCGCCGTCGAGGCGCTCGCCGCACTGATTGCCTCCAAGTTCGGCGAGCATCACTAGTGCCGGCTGAACTCCTCGGTATCCCCGCCTCGCCCGGCATCGTGGTTGGCCCTGCGCACCTGTTGCGCTGGGAGGTTCCCGAGGTGCCGGTGCGCGTTGTGCGCGACGACCAGATTCCTGCTGAACTGGCGCGCCTGCAAGAAGCCGTGGAGCGCGCCATTGAGCGCCTGCGCGCGGTGCGCGCGCGCGCCGCGGAGTCGGTGGGTGAGGCCGAGGCGGCAATTTTTGACGTGCAGATCTCCATTCTCGAGGACGCCTCGCTGCGTGAGCAGATTGAGACGCTCGTGCGGCAGAATCTTGCTCCGGAGAAGGCCTTCGACCTCGTGATGCTCGAGTGGCGCGAGCACTTCTCGCGCAGCACCAATCCGATGATGCGTGAGCGGCAGGGCGATCTCGTGGACATCCACATTCGATTGCTCACCCTCCTGCTTGGGCTCCCGGATCACGATCCGGTGGATCTCGAGCCCGGCGACAACGCGATCGTCGTGACGCACGACCTCACGCCGAGCCTCACCATTCAGCTCGACCGCCGAGCGATTGCCGGCATCGCCACGGACGCCGGGACGCGCACCTCGCATGTGGCAATCCTCGCGCGGTCGTTGGGACTCCCCGCGGTGGTGGGGTTGATTGACGCGACGTCGCGCATCACCTCCGGCGAGCGCGTGATTCTCGACGGCACGAATGGCCGCTTGGTGGTGAAGCCGACCTCGGCGGCGCTCGCGCAGTTCGCCGATCTCGCACGACGCGAGGCGGCGGCGCAGGCAGAGTTGGCAACGCTGGTTGGCGTGGAAGCGCTCACCAAGGACGGCACCCACATCACGCTGCGCGCGAATGTGGATCTCCCGGACGAGGCGCGAGCCGCGGCCTTGGCGGGTGCCGAAGGGGTGGGACTCATGCGCACCGAGTTCCTCGTCGTCGGGCGCGCCTCGATGCCGACCGAGGACGAGCAATACGAGGCGTACAAGCGCGTCCTGACGGCCTTCGGTGATCACCCGGTGATTATCCGTACGTACGACGTCGGAGGCGACAAGCTCCCCGTGGGTGGATTCCCGCACGAGCCGAATCCCTTCTTGGGCTGGCGCGCCATCCGCATGTGCCTTGACGAGCCCGATCTCTTTAAGGTGCAGTTGCGCGCGCTGTTGCGTGCCGCGGTACATGGCGACCTGCGGATCATGCTGCCGTTGATTGTCACCGTGGAAGAGGTGCGTCAGGCGCGACATCTGCTCGATGAAGCCTCCGCCGAGCTCACCGCGCGAGGCGTGGAGCACCGGACCGACGTCCCGCTCGGCGTGATGGTCGAGACGCCCGCGGCGGCCATTGCGGTGGACACCTTTGTGAAGGACGTGGCCTTCCTGAGCATTGGCACCAACGACCTCGTGCAGTACACGCTTGCCGTGGACCGTGGGAATGCGTCCTTGGCCTCGCGCTTCACCCCGCTGCATCCCGCCGTGCTCCGGCTCATTGCCCGCACGGTCGAAGTGGGGCAGGGGGCCAATCTCGATGTGAGCGTGTGCGGCGAAATGGCGTCGCAGCCGCTGATGGCGTATGCCCTGCTCGGCCTCGGCGTGCGGAACCTGAGCGTAGCCGCCGTGGGCCTTTCGGCCGTGAAGGCGATTGTCCGCGGCGTGACGCTTGAGGGGGCGGCCGTGGCGGCGCAGGCGGCGCTCAATGCCGGCACCGCCCGCGAAGCGGCGCAGATCCTCCGCGCCAGCCTTGCCCAGGAGCTCGGCGATGACCTCCTTGATGGGTTGCTCGGCCTCGCGTAATCGCGGTATCTTTGGGCACGCAGGTCATGCACGCGGCCGGCTCCACGCCGGCCGTTTTTCATTCATCCAGCCCCGATCCTTCCCATGTTGCATCGCCATCTGTTCACCTCGGAGTCCGTCTCCGAAGGTCATCCGGATAAGGTCGCCGACCAGATCTCCGACGCCGTACTCGACAACATGCTTGCGCAGGACCCGCGTTCGCGCGTCGCCTGCGAGACGATGGTGACGACCGGCTTGGCAACGATCTTCGGTGAAGTGACGACGAATGCGTGGGTGGACCTCCGCAACGTCGTACGCCAGACGATCGAACAGATCGGCTACAAGGATGCCGGCATGGGCTTCGATGCGCACTCCTGCGCCGTGCTCAATGCACTCGGCCAGCAGTCGCAGGACATCTCGCAGGGCGTGGACACCGGTGGCGCTGGCGACCAGGGCATGATGTTCGGCTTCGCTTGCGATGAGACGCCGGAACTCATGCCGCTGCCAATCATGATGGCGCACAAGCTCGTGCACCAGCTCGCCGATCGTCGCAAGGATGGCACGCTCCCCTGGTTGCGCCCGGACAGCAAGTCGCAGGTCTCCGTCGTGTACGAGGAAGGACGTCCGGTGGAAGTGGATACCGTCGTCATCTCAACGCAGCACGCCGACTCGGTGAAGAACAAGACGATTCATGAGGCGGTGAAGCGCGACATCATCGAGGCCGTGATTCCGCCGGAATTGCGCGGCAAGAAGATGAAGATCCACATCAATCCCACGGGGCGCTTCGTGATTGGCGGCCCACACGGTGACGCCGGACTTACGGGCCGCAAGATCATTGTGGACACCTACGGCGGCATGGGCCGTCACGGCGGCGGTGCCTTCTCGGGGAAGGATCCCTCGAAGGTGGATCGCTCGGCCGCGTACGCCGCGCGCTGGGTCGCGAAGAACATCGTCGCCGCCAAGCTCGCCACCAAGGTTGAAGTGCAGGTTGCGTACGCGATTGGCGTGGTCAAGCCGGTCTCAGTGATGGTGGACACCTTCGGCACCAACACGGTGGACGAGCGCGCGATCATGCGCGCGGTGAACGAGGTCTTCGACCTCACGCCGAAGGGGATCATCGAAGCGCTCGACCTCCGCAAGCCGATCTACGGCCCGACGGCGGCGTATGGCCACTTCGGCCGCGCGCCGGAGAAGACCAAGCGCTTCGGCAAGGCCGTAACGCTCTTCACGTGGGAGCAGACGAACAAGATGGCCGAGCTCAAGCGCGCGGTGCGCGCCGGCTGAGCCGGTCGCCTCGGCGAGGGAGGCGGACATGATTGAGGTACAAGTCGCCCGCATCGGCGTCGAGGCCAGCTCGCAGGCCTACGTCGTGATGCTCCAGGAGAAGGATGGGGAGCGGGTGCTCCCCATCTGGATCGGCAAGCCCGAGGCCGAGGCGATTGCGGCGCACGTGAACAGTGTGCCGCACGACCGCCCGATGACGCATGACCTCGCCGCCTCGCTCATCGCGGGGCTTGGCGCCCTCCTCCGACGCGTGCAGGTCGTGCGCGTCGTGAAGGGGACCTTTCACGGTGAATTGCACCTCACCCGCGCGGGTACACCGATCGTGGTGGACGCACGTCCGTCGGACGCGATTGCCATCGCCGTTCGACTCAATGCCCCGATCTTCGTTGCCGAGCAGTTGTTCGATGACGAGGACGACACGGGCCTGCCGCCGGCTCAGCCGGTGGACGATGACCAGCTGTCCCCCGAGGAGTTGAAGCGTCGCCTGACGCAGCTGCGCCCCGAGGATTTCGGACGATTCATTCCATGATTGTGTTGTCAGTCGCCCGCCGCGCGTGCGGCGTTGCGTTGTTGGTCTCTGCATCCGTCGGTCCCCTGCTGGCCCAGTCGGGGACGCGCGTGATCGAAGGCAGCGTCACCCGGCCGCTTGGCGGCGGGCGAACCGCGCCCGTCTCCGGTGAGTGGGCCGTGCTGCATCGCGTGGGTCCGGATGCGGCCGCGCCGATTGACTCGATGCGGTTGCGGAGCAACGGCACCTTTGCGTTTCGGTATCGCGCCACGGGGGATTCCACCGCGGTCTATTTCGTGAGCACGACGCGCGGAGGTGTGGCCTACTTCACGCCGCCGACGCGCGAGGAAGCGGTGCGCGGCGGCATGGCCGATCTGACCGTGTTCGACACAACCAGCGGCCCCGTGAAGATCACGGTGCGCGCGCGGCATCTCATCGTGACCGCGCCGGACTCGTCGAGCACGACGGGACTGCGGACCGTGATCGAAGTCTACGAATTGAGCAACGATTCCACCGTCACGCGCGTCGCCGGCGCCAATGGCGCGTCGGTGTTCGAGGTACCGGTGCCCGACGGCGTTACGCTCGTGTCGGGAGGACAGGGCGATATCTCGCCCGAGGCAATCAAGCTCGATGAAGGACGTGTGCGCATCTATGCGCCAATCGCCCCGGGGCTCAAGCAGTTTTCGTTCTCGTACGATCTGCCTGCGTCCCAGTTGAATCTCGCGGTGCATGTCGAGACCGATGTGCCGGTGATGGAAGTGTTGGTGGAAGATCCCCGCGGCACGGCGACTGGCGGAGAGCTCGCCGAGGTGGATCCCGTGCAGGTGGATGGGCGCCCCTTCAAGCGCTATCTCGCGGAGAACACCAAGCCCCCCGCGGTCATCG
Source organism: Gemmatimonas sp. (assembly GCA_031363115.1). Taxonomy (GTDB): domain Bacteria; phylum Gemmatimonadota; class Gemmatimonadetes; order Gemmatimonadales; family Gemmatimonadaceae; genus Pseudogemmatithrix. Next base: position 956 of record JANLTT010000139.1, on the reverse strand, counting down.
AAGTCACGATGCCCGGCGCGCAGGAAGGGACGCGCTCCATTCGCGTCGCGCTGGTCGTCACGGCAATCGGCGCGGCAATGCTCCTCGGTCTCGGCATGGCCTTCATGCGGCGCGGGCCGCAGGCCTTTGCGAGGCGCCGGACGACCGATCCGGAGTCGCTGGCGCTCGAGATTACCGCCCTCGACGAAGCCTACGCGCGGGTCGCCGAACCCACGGAGCAGCAGAAGGGAGAGCACTATTTGCAGCGGGCGCACCTGAAGGGGCGTTTAAGCGCCGAGCTTGCCAAGCGCGACGGCTTGGCGTAGGCTTCTCGGACAATTGATAGGCGAACGCGGGACACGGAAGCCGGTGAAAGACCGGCGCGGCCCCGCCACTGTAACGGGCAGTAGCACACGCTCGACTCAACCAAGCCACTGAATCCTGCGGGATTTGGGAAGGCGAGTCGGACGGCCCGGAGCCAGGAGACGACCCACGTTCGCGCCACTACACACCCTCGGGGGAGGGTCCGTGGCGTCAGGTATTCTCCGACGTTTTCCGTCGGGAGTGCTGACGTGCAACCGGGCTTCTCCCTAACGAGGGAGGAGCCCGTCTTGATTTCGGAACTTGTTCGTCGAATTGCTGTCGCATCGCTGGCCCTGCTCCTCGTCGCGTGCGGCGCGGAGCAGGCGGCGGTGACCGGTGACGCCATTGTTGATGACTTCGGCGACACGCTGCGACTCAGCGCGCCCGCCGCGCGCGTGGTTTCGCTCAACCCGGTGACCACCGAGTTGCTCTTCGCTCTTGGCGCGGGGCAGACGCTGGTTGGGCGCACGAGTTGGGATCTCTATCCCGAAGCGGCAAAGGCCGTCACCGACGTCGGCAACGGCATGGGCCCGAATGTCGAAGCCGTGCTTGGCCAGCGTCCCGATCTCGTCTTGCTCTATGCCAGCGAGTCGAATCGGCTTGCCGCGCAGCAG
>JANLTT010000110.1:0-18577 GCA_031363115.1 Gemmatimonas sp. | reverse complement strand
CCTTCGTGCATATCGGCGGCGACGAGGTGCCAAAGGATCGCTGGCGCGACTGCGCCTCGTGCCAGGCGATCATCCAACGCGAAGGGCTCGCCAACGAGGAGCAACTGCAGCGTTGGTTCACCGACAGCATCGGGCGCTTTCTGGCTTCACGGGGCAAGCGGCTGATAGGCTGGAACGAGATCATGCACGGAGGGCAGCTCTTGCCGAGCACTGTCGTGCAGTCGTGGGAGGACTCCAGTTGGACGCGCCGCGGCATCGAGGCGGGACACGATGTGATCGCCTCTCCCATGGAGTGGGCCTATCTCGACGCGTCGCCGAGTGATCGACCGTTGTCGAAGGTGTACGAGTTTGAGCCGGTTCCACCGAGCGCTACGCCCGAGCAGGCGCGCCGCGTACTCGGCGGCGAAGTCCCCTTCTGGAGCGAACGCATCACCTCGCCAGCGAATCTCGAGTTGATGGTCTGGCCGCGCACGCTGGCCTTCGCCGAAGTGATGTGGAGCGCGGCCCCTCGCGATCTCGCGGGGCTCATGACGCGCTTGAATGGCGACCATCTCGCGCGACTGCGCGGGATGGGAGTCGCTGTGGGGCCAATGGATCAACGTCTCGTGCGCATCGGTATCGCGCATGACGCCGAGTCGCGTCGCACGCGCGTGCGCATTGCCTCCGGGGTGCCTGAGCTTCGCGTCCACATGACGTCCGACGGAAGCGCGCCGGCTTCGATTGCTCCGCAACTCGTTGATGGTGCCCCGCTCGAAGGCGAGGGCACGCGCCGCATCCAAGCGTTCGTTGGCTCTCAGTCCGTTGGCGAGGAGCGTCGCGTCGAACTCCTCAGGCATCTTGGCGCGGGCGCCGGCATTGTTGTTTCACCGGCGGCGGATGCACGCTACCCCGGCACTGGGCCGGCCACGCTCACCGACGGGATTGTTGGAAGCAGTGAGCATGGCGACGGGCTCTGGCAGGGCTGGTGGGGACCTGATGTAGAGTTCACCGTCACGCTCGACACCCTCGTGGCCGTGCGCGAGGTGCGCGTGTCGTTCATCCAGCGGATTCGCTCGTGGATCGTGTTGCCAGCGGCCGTGGAGTTTGCGTGGTCGGCCGATGGTGTGACGTGGTCAGCGCCAGTGACGCGCTCGCATGACTTCGCTGTCATGCAGGAGCGTGAAATGGTTCATCCCTTCGTGGCCGAGCTCCCGGCGGGCACGCGGGTGAGATACCTGCGCGTTCGTGCACGATCCACCGGCAAGCTTCCCGCTGGGCATCCCGGTGCGGGACAGTCGTCGTGGCTTTTCGCTGACGAGATTGTGATTCGCTGAATTCCCTCGCGGAGCGTTACTCCTCGACGATCGTGCCGTAGTCCACAAAGAGCTCCTCGCCCGCGGCGATGTCCACCACCGCTTCGAAGTACGCGCCGTCTTCGATTGAACGCACGTTCGGCGTCTCCGAGTGATTCAGGAAGCTCACGAGATCCATCTTCTTGAATCCATCCTGCGGGACGAAGTAGCGCTCGTCATCGAAGAGGCAGTAGGTCTCCACGAGATGGCGTGCGTGCGCCGGCAATGCGTCAATCTCCGCGCGCGGTACGGCGACGTAACCATCATCGCCATCGCCCCCGAGGCTCGGGGGTGAGAACATGGCCCGGCATCCTTGGGGAATGTTGCGGAGGGCGAAGACCCCGATGCCCGCGACGGCGGAGGGACGGAGGGCGACATAGGTGTCGTCGCGGAGTTCGCGGAGCAGGCGGTCGAGAGGCATGGCGGAACTTACCTGGGGATGAAAAGCGAACGCCGTCCGGGGATGCCGGACGGCGTGTTCACCAATTCGTACCTTGAACCCTATAAATCGGGACGGCGGGATTTGAACCCGCGACCCCTTCCACCCCAAGGAAGTGCGCTACCGGGCTGCGCCACGTCCCGTCCGTTCTTTGCCACTCCAACCACCTGCACGGACAGACCGCGAAAGCTAGTCGGTACCCCGCCGCGAGTCTACCGAGGGCCTAGAGGAAGAGCCCTTCGATAGAGAGATACCGGTCCCCGGTGTCGTAGCAGAAGGTCAGGACCCGGCTTCCGGGGGCCATCGAAGGGATGGTCTGGGCCACAGCGGCCAGCGAGGCACCACTCGAGGTGCCGAGGAAAATGCCCTCCTCCTTAGCCGCCCGTTGCGCGTAACTGAAGGCGTCCTCTTCCGTCACCTGCACCGTGCCGTCAACCACGCTGAGATCAAGATTGGCGGGCACGAAGCCCGCGCTGATGCCCTGCAGCTTGTGCGGGGAGTGCGTCCCGCCGCTGATCACCGGCGACTTCGCCGCCTCGACGGCCAGCGTCTTGAGGTTCGGCATCGTCCGCTTGAGGACACGGCTGACACCCGTAAGGTGTCCCCCCGTCCCCACGCCCGTGATGTAGTAGTCGAGTCCGTCGGGAAAATCCTTGAGGATTTCCTGCGCGGTGGTTGTCTCGTGAATCATTGGGTTCGCGGGGTTCTCGAACTGCTGCGGAATCCATGCATCGCCAATCTCCGCCTTCAGCTCCTCCGCCTTGGCGATGGAACCCTTGATGCCGACTTCCTTCGGCGTGAGCACCAACTGCGCGCCGAACGCCGTCATCACGCGACGACGTTCGATGGACATGGACTCCGGCATCACGACGATCAGCTTGTAGCCCAACGCGGCAGAGACCATGGCGAGGCCGATGCCGGTGTTGCCGGAAGTTGGCTCAATGATCGTCGTGGACTTTTTGAGGACGCCACGCTGCTCGGCGTCGCGAATCATCGCGAGCGCGATGCGGTCCTTGATCGAACCGCCGGGATTGGCGCGCTCAAGCTTGACGTAGACCTCAACCTGCGGCGCGATGCCGGCGAAGAGTCGGTTGAGGCGGATGTGCGGCGTGTTGCCGATGGAGTCGAGAATGGAGTCGTAGCGCATGGGGCATTAACCTCCGATGTCGGCCAAAAGTGCCGCAGGCCGTGGCGGCGTCTGTTACCGGGTCATCTGGTAGAAGCCGACAGTGCCCAAGAACAGGGCCAGCATGCCTGCCATGACGCTGAGTCCCACATAGAGCCGGTCGAGCGCTTCGTACTTCTTCTGCGTGATGTGCCCGAGCGTGTGCAACGAGTCCGTCAACTCGGTGTTGAGGTTGTCCATGCGGAGGTTGTCCCACAACGTCCGATACTCCGCCGTGGTGCGCCCCACGACATCGGCATGAAAGAGCACCCGCATTGACTTCGCGGGCTCCACCACGCTCGGCAACGACCCACTCGGCGGGGGACGCATCCCACGCGGCCGCAGCGCCTGAATCGCCTGCAATACGTAGAAAACCGTGACGAGGACGTACGCCGCCATCTCTACCTGCACGAGGACCGCCAAGGGACCGACGCTTGGCAGGAGGGACTCCCCCGTGCGGGCCACGAGCAGCACGATGACCGCGTTCAGCACGCTCATCACCACGAGCGCGAAGCGTGCCTTGCGGTCCCCCATCTCGAGGAGGTCCTGCGCCGCCTTCACCGCGTTGATTTGCGCCCGGTACCGGCTCTCGGGGTCAAGGAGCCCGCGCTCCGCTTCCAGCTTGCGGAGCGCCTTTTCTGCGGAGTCAACAGCCTTTTCGGGTTTGCTCGGTGTGGGCTCGGTCACCTGCGAAATGTACGATAGTCTCGTCGCATCGTGATAGGTTACGAGGATGATTTTTCTCACCGGTGCGACGGGTTACATCGGCGGTCGACTGGCGCCGCGCCTCATCCAGGCCGGCTACCAGATCCGTTGCTTCGCGCGGAGCCGCGCCAAACTCCGCTCGCGCCCGTGGGCCGAGAGTGAGCAGGTCGACGTGATTGAGGGGGATGCCAACGACGAGCGCGCCGTGGCGGATGCGATGCGTGGGTGCCAGGCCGCGTACTTCCTGATTCACTCGATGGAGGTCGCGGGGCAGGAGTATCGCCACCGCGATCTCGCCATCGCCCGGACCTTTGGGCGTGCCGCCGCCGCGGCTGGCGTGGGGCGCATCATCTACCTCGGCGGGCTCGGCGCTGACACGGATGAGTTGAGCGATCATCTCTCGTCGCGTCGCGAAGTCGAGCATGCGCTCGGTGAGGCCGGCGTCCCCGTCACGGTCTTCCGCGCCGCGATGATCATTGGCTCAGGCTCGGCGTCGTTTGAGATTTTGCGCTACTTGGTGGAACGACTCCCCGTGATGCTCACCCCGCGTTGGGTGCGCACCGAGGCGCAGCCAATCTCCGTGCGCGACGTACTGTACTATCTGATCACCGCGCTTGAGACGCCGGCCACCATTGGTCGCACGATTGAGATTGGTGGCCCCGACGTGTGGAGCTACGAGCAGATGATGCGGGTGATGGCGAGCCGACTCGGGCTGCCGCGCCGCGTCGTGATTCCGATTCCCGTGCTCACGCCGAAGCTCAGCTCGCTCTGGATTCATCTCGTCACGCCGCTTGGCGCCGGCATCGCGCAGCCGCTTGCCGAGGGGCTGCGCAATCGCGTGGTGGTGACGAACGATGCCGCACAGGAGTTGATGCCGCATCGTTGCCTCACGATTCCCGAGGCGATGGATGCGTCGATCACCCGCATCGAGACGGGTGCCGTGGAGACGGCGTGGTCGGATGCCGGCCCCATTCCGGGCGATCCGGATTGGTCGGGCGGCACGATGTTCCGCGATCATCGCGTGACGACGACGCCGCTCGCGCCGGAACGTGTGTGGAAGGAGATCGTGTCGATTGGTGGCGAGAAGGGCTACCACACGTCGAACTGGCTATGGATGCTGCGCGGTGTGCTGGATCGCATTTTTGGCGGGCCCGGACTGCGGCGCGGGCGGCGGAGTCAAACGGATTTGCGACTCGGCGATGCGCTCGACTTTTGGCGCGTGACGACGATTGAGCCGGGGAAGCGGCTCGTGCTCACGGCGGAGATGTTGCTGCCGGGGATTGCGACGCTGTGCTTTGAGGTGGAGCCCTCGGGTACGACGGGTGGCTCGCAGGTCACGTTGGATGCGCGGTTCCGACCGTTGGGTTTGTTTGGGATTGCGTATTGGTATGCGGTGTTGCCGCTGCACGGGATTGTGTTCCCGGGGATGCTCAAGGGGATTGTGAAGTCGGCGGAGCGCGCGTCAGGCGCACCCGCTTGACGGCATAGCACCCATCCGATTAGCCTACGGAATCATGTCGCGCCTCCTGACCGCCACCGCCTCGTATTATTACGCGCCCCGCATCCCGGGACGCGTGAACAGGCCTGTGCGCAGATAGCACGACGAAACGCCTTGTTCCTCCAGCGGCCCGTGGATCTCTCCACGGGCCGCTCTTTTTTTGTCCCATTTCTTTTGAGAGCGTCGGTATGTCCACACTTGTCACGCCACTTCCGGAATTCATCACGCAGGATTTTGACGCGTACGATGCTGAGGCGCACGAGGTGTGGTCGCTGCTCTACGCGCGCCGTATGGCGACGCTTGAGGAGACTGCGAGCCATGTCTTTCTCGATGGCATCGCGCGGATTGGGCTTGATGCACATCGTGCTCCTGACTTGCGCGTGGTGAATGCGCGGCTTGACGCGTCCACCGGATGGAATGCCGTAGGTGTTGGCGGGTTCATTCCCGCTGCGCAGTTCTTTCGCTGCCTCGAGCGCCGACGATTTCCGACGACGCTCGGCGTGCGTCCGCGGGCGCAACTCGACTATCTCCCCGAGCCTGACATTTTTCACGATGTGTTTGGGCATGTACCACTGCATGCCGATCCCGTCTTTGCGGATTTCCTGCAGCAGTTTGGATCTCTTGCCGCTGGCGCACGCACCGAGGATGAGACTGAGCAAATGGCGCGGCTCTTCTGGTTCACCGTGGAGTTTGGGTTGGTGCACGAGCGGGGGGCCACGCGGATCTACGGCAGTGGGCTGATCTCGTCGCACGGCGATGCGGCGAATGCGCTCGGCCCGAACTGCGATCGACGGCCCTTCTCGCTCGATGCGGTGTTGGGGCAGTCGTTTGAGATTGACCACGTGCAGCCGGTGCTGTTCGTGGTGGAGTCGTTTGATCAGTTGTTTGAGGCGGTGGAGACGCTGCGGCGGCGACGGGACGGCTGAGAAACACGAAGGCCCCGACACGCGAGTGTCGGGGCCTTCGGTTCGAGCCATTTCGAGCACAGAGCGGGCGATGGGGTTCGAACCCACGACATCCAGCTTGGGAAGCTGGCGCTCTACCAACTGAGCTACGCCCGCGTACCGAGGAGTATACCCGCCGGAGCCCAACCCATCAAGCCGCCCCGAACGACCCATTAAGCAGCGGTCAGCCGAAGTCGCCCAAAGATTCGCCATTCACTCCGTGGCGCCACACGCGTCACACCGCGATTTTTACACCATGACCGCCGTCCCCCACTGGAACACCCGATCCCTCTCCCCCGAGGAAGCCGTCCGCGGCATCTCGAGCGGGATGCACGTCTTCGTCCATGGCTCCGCCGCCACGCCAATCACGCTCCTCAACGCGCTCTCCAAGCGCCGCGATGTCGAGAACGTCACCCTCTACCACCTGCACACCGAAGGCGAGGCCTCCTGGACCGCCCCCGGACTCCAAGGCCACTTCCGCTCCGTCTCGCTCTTCACCGGCGCCCCGCTCCGCGCTGCCGTGAATGACGGGCGCGCCGATCACGTCCCGATCTTCCTCTCCGACATCCCCTCGCTCTTCCGTAGCGGACGCGTGCGGCTCGACGCCTGCATCCTGCAGCTCTCCCCGCCGGATCGCCACGGTTACTGCTCGCTCGGCACCTCCATTGACGCCGCGCGCGCCGCCGTGGACTCCGCGCCGATGATCATCGCCGAGATCAATGAGCAGATGCCACGCACGCATGGCGACACCAGCGTGCCGTTCGAGCAGATCGAAGCCTTCACGCATACCGATCGCCCGTTGCCAGAGCATCTCCCCGACGCGGAGACACCGGAGATTGCCCGCATCGGCGAAATCATCGCCGATCTCGTCGAGGACGGATCCACACTGCAGATGGGCATCGGCTCGATTCCCGACGCGGTCCTCGCGCGCTTGCATGGCCGCCAGAATCTCGGCGTGCACACCGAAATGTTTTCGGATCGCTTGGTGGACCTCGTCGAAGCCGGTGCGGTGAACAACAAGGAGAAGCTCGTCTTCCCCGGACGCATCCTCACGAGCTTCGTGCTCGGCTCCAAGCGCGTTTTTGATTTCGTGAACGACAACTCCGAAGTCGAATTCGTCGGCGCGGATATCTCGAACGACACCGGACGCATCGGACGCAATCCGAAAGTCGTCGCTATCAACTCGGCGATTCAGATTGACATTACCGGCCAGGTCTGCGCCGACTCCATTGGGACGCGGATCTATTCGGGCATTGGCGGGCAAATGGACTTCATTCGTGGCGCGGCGCGCAGCGCCGGGGGCAAGCCGATCATCGCGCTGCCGTCGCAGGCTGGGGGCGGGAAGTTCTCGCGCATCGTGAGCACCCTCGCGCCGGGGGCTGGTGTGGTCACGACGCGCGGGCACGTGCATTGGATCGTGACCGAGTACGGCGCGGTGAATCTGCATGCGAAGTCGCTGCGGGAGCGCGCGGAGTTGCTCGTGAGCATCGCCCATCCGGACTTTCGCGCGGAGTTGGCGAGGGACGCGCGGCACCCGCACTCGGCGTAAGCAAGCCGAGGCGAATGAGGGACGGAAGGGGGGCCAAACGGCCCCCCTCTTGACAGTTTGAGGGCTTAGTCCTAGTGTATCAGAACACCGATACACTCGGACCAACACCCGACTGCCATGTTCTCACGCATCGACTCCCGAAGTCCCACCCCCATCTACGCGCAGATCGCGGATCGCATCCGCGTCGCCGTGGCGTCGGGTGAGTTGAAGACCGGGGACGACCTCCCCTCGGTTCGTGCCCTCGCGACTCGCCTGCGCGTGAACCCCGCCACCGTGGCGCAAGCCTATCGCGAGTTGGAGCGCGAAAAGCTGGTGGAGATGCGACAGGGGGCCGGCACTTTCATCGCCGCCCTCGGCTCCGACACCCGCGCCCATGAGCGCCAGGCCGCCGCCCGCCGTTTGGTGCGCGAGATGCTCACCGAGGCCGCCCGACTTGGCCTCGCCCCGACCGACCTACGTACCGCTCTTACACACGAACTGCCGGAGACCAAGTGACCGACGCCATTCGTATCCGCGATCTCGCCTGGCGCGCGGGCAAGGAGTTTGCCCTGCGTGATCTCTCGATGACCGTACCGACGGGCGCCATCTATGGCTTCCTCGGCCCCAACGGCTCGGGCAAAACCACCACCATCCGCCTGCTGCTCGGCATGCTCGAAGCGGAGCATGGGTCAATTGAAGTCCTTGGCCATGCCATCCCCAAGTACGCACATCGCGCCCTCGCGAAGGTCGGCTATGTGCCTGAGCGACTGCACCTCTACTCGCGGCTCACCGTCGACGAACAGATCCGCTTTCACCACGCCTTCTTCCCTTCGTTCGATGTCGCCGAGAGCGAGCGACTGCGACGACGCTTTGGCTTGCGTGAAGACCAAAAGATCGGCGCACTCTCCAAGGGCGAGTCCGGCAAACTCATGATGTTGCTCGCGCTGTCGCAGCAAGCCGAGTTGTTGGTGCTCGATGAACCGACCGACGGTCTTGATCCCGTGATTCGTCGCGAGGTGCTCTCGGCGCTCGTGGAGTACGTGGACGTGCGCAAGGCGACGGTCTTCATCTCGAGCCATCTCGTGCACGAGCAGGAGCGCATCTGCGATTGGATCGGCGTGATGGACCATGGGCGAATGGTGGCGGAACTGCCGATGCAGGAGTTCCGCAGTGGGATCAAGCGGCTGCGGGTGACGAATGCGCCGCCGGCGCGCGATGCGATGCCCTTCAGCCTGCTCTCACGTGACGAGACCTCCATCCATCATGAGGATTGGGTGGTGCGTGGCTGGCAGCCGGAGATGCGCGAGTGGTTTCAGCGCTCAGGGGCGGAATTGCGCGATGTGCAGGACCTCGACCTCGAAGACTCGTTTGTTGAACTGTTGCGCGGTGCGCGCACTGCGACTGCGGAGGCACGCTGATGTTCCGGACCATTCTTCGAACGCATTGGATGTGGACGCGTACCTTGGTGGCGGGAATCTCCCTGGTGGTGTTTCTGATGCCGGCCGCCGCGTGGCGGCTCGGCGGAGGGCGTACGATCCTGGTCGGCCGATCCGTGGCGGACGGGATGCAGGCCCTTGGGCCGATGCTCGCCTTCCTCGCCCTGCTCGGGGCGTTCGTATTGGCGGTGTACCCTTGGACGGTTGATGCGGAAACCAAGCACGTGTATCCGCTCTCGTTGCCAATCACATGGACGCGCTACGTCGGCATGCGATTCCTCGCGGGTGCGTTGACGCTCGTGGTGCCGGCGGTTGCCCTCTACCTCGGCGGCCGCCTGGCCGTCTCGATGATCGTGCTGCCACCACTGTTGCACTCCTATGCGGGAGCGTTGGCGGTGAGGTGGCTACTCGCCGCGTTCGTGGCCTACTCCATGAGCTTCGCGCTGCAGTATCTCGCCGGTCGTCGTGCGACGGTTGTGGCATTGTTGATCGTGCTCGGCATTGTCGGACTCTTCGCCGGATTGGAGCTGGCGGGTGCACGCGATGTTGGCGACGCCATCGGCCGTTTTCTCTTTGAGTTTCCGGGGCCGCTCGGTGTCTTCTCCGAACGGTGGGTACTGATCGATGTGTGACGCCGTGCAGGTGAGGCTCGCTCGAATCCTGTCCGTCGTGCCCCTGCTTGCGGCGGCGATGTTGGCGATGCCTGCCTCACGCGCCGACGCGCAGAGCTCAGCGGAACTCGGGCAGCGCGTCGCGGCGCTCGCGGACTCCATGAAGGCTACGCAGAAGTTGCTCAACGTCGAGCGCGTGCGACAGGCGCTTCCGCTCGACGACTCGCTGGTCGTCGATGGCGTGACCGTGCTCTTTCCTGGCATCGCGATTGACGCGAGGAATCGCAACGCAGTGCGCGAGGGCATCATCGACGCCCGCCGCTCACTCGATGAACGCTTTGGTGCGGGAACCTCTTCGCTCCTCGACGGCGACCTCTGGAGCATCACCTTCCCGAATCACGCGCCAAACGCGCCATTCGAGCGGGCGGCATTTGCCGAGGGGCGCGATCCTTCGGCGCGGACTCGAAACGGCGACTACTCGCTCCCGCTTTCCGCCGGTGAGATCGAGGACTTCATGCTCTCGCGCGCCGGCCGACGGCTGATGCAGCGGAATGCCGTACTCGACGAGTTCGTGGGAGTGGCCTTTTCGTTTCGGGACAACGAGCGGCAAGCCTACGTTGCACGCCGGTTACTCGCACTCAGTGCCTCGAGTGTCGCGCGCAATTGTGCCGCGGGGGCGATGAGCGCCTGCCGCACCGTGCTCAATCCGCAGGCACGGGACAAGTGGTTTGCGCCGAGTGATAGCGCGCGTCCCAATGCGCGCGCCGTCCCGCTCGGAGTGCATGGGAGTCTGGCGCGAACCGCGCTCGACGTTGGCGGACCACGGTTCCTGCAGGCAATCAGCGCACCGAACACGTCAGACGAACCCCTTGTGATTTTGGCCACCGCCGCCGGCGTCACTCCAGACTCCCTGCTGCGTGCATGGAGCGCTGGGTTGAATGAGTCCGGGGCAACGAACGCGGAGCCCACGTTGGCCTTCGCCGCGGCGGCTTTCTTTTGGAGTGGGTTCTTTCTCCTCATCGCGACGCGCCGGAGGCCCCGATGAAGCGCTTTCTTGCCCCCATTCTGCTCGTGGTGGGCGCCGTGATGGCGTTCTTCGTGCTCGTCCCAGAACAGTCGACGATGACATTCCGGGAGATGATGCGGGATAGGAATCCGGCGCTCGCCGCCATCCAGCAGCGGTTGGATGCTCAGCAGGATTCATTCCGTCTCCTCAATGGCGCGCGCGGACGGCTCTTAGCCCTGGAGATTGCACGGCGACTGCCACGGTCCAGTCAGCGCTTCGCGATGTCGGCGGATCGTGGGGTTCCAGAGGCCGTGCGCCTGAGCTATGAGCGAGTCATCCGTGACGAGCTTGCCCCCGTGATCGGCGCGCTTCAGCACCCGATCCGAGTGCATTTCGTGAATGACGTCCAGCAGGAGGGACGGCCCCGTCGTATTGCCGTGCTGCCGCGCGACGCGACCGAGCCATGCACGGTCGTGTTGTTGATCGCAGCGGGCGGGAGCGAGCGATTCCGCCCATTGACGAATGAGCAAGTGGTCAGCACCTGCGGGTTCTACGCGACCTTCGGCATGCCAGGTCCCGGGGTGTCCTCCTGGTTGCTCGAGACGCGCGGACGTCACGCCGCGGGATTCAGCCTGCCGCCCAGGGAGGAACAGAATCCACGCACACGACTGACGAGCACCAACGCCGTCTATGAGCCCGCACTCACGGCGTGCGTGGCCGGCGATGACGCGGCCTGCGAGATGTCGTGGGATGGCCCGGAGTGGCAGGCGCGTATGACGACCTCGGACGCGCTGTACATCAAGGAGACGCGAGGCACCGTCGCGGTGCCTCCCTCGAGCGCGCGCTTCCTGCCGGGGCGCAACCTGAGCGATCTCCGCCGCGCCATGACCGATGCACGATTCGGTGAGCTCTGGCGCAGCGACAAGGATCCGGCGGCGGCCTACCTGGATATTGAGGGGCGGTCCATCGCGCACTTCGTGCGCGAGCGGCTCCTGCTGGAGGTCGAACCGTATCGTCCGGGGCCGCTGCGCGCCGAGCTTCCGTTCATGCTGGGTATCGCGGTTGCGGCCGTCGTCGCCTTCGCCGGCATCACGCTCACCAAGCGCGCGCGCAGCTAAACGATCCGAAGTCCCACCTATTCGGGTGATGCATTGAGGGTGCCGTTCGACTATTCTGAAAAATGAATCCCGTCGACACCCTCTTCATCATCATCAGCACCGCCATGGTGCTCCTGATGACCCCCGCCCTCTCGCTCTTCTACGGCGGGCTCGTCCGCGCCAAGAGCATCCTCAACACGATGATGATGTCCCTCGTGGCACTGGGCATCGTCGGACTGCTCTGGTCGCTCATTGGGTTCTCCCTCGCTTTCGCTCCGGGGAGCGTCGTGATTGGTGGACTCGACCACGCCTTCCTCCGCGGGCTCGACGGCAGTGTGCGCGACGGGACGACGATCCCCTCGCTCCTCTTTTTTGCCTACCAAGGCACCTTCGCGATCATCACCGCCGCGCTGATTTCCGGCGCAATCGTGGAACGGATGCGCTTCGCGGCCTACCTCGCCTTCCTCGGACTGTGGACCCTGCTCGTCTATTCCCCCGTCGCGCACTGGGTCTGGGGCGGCGGCTGGATGCACAAGCTTGGCATTCTCGACTTCGCCGGCGGCACCGTGGTGCACATCACGGCGGGCACGGCGGCACTCGTCGCCGCGATCATGGTTGGACCGCGTGAGAATCACGGACGCCAGGCCTTCCTCCCGCACAACGTGCCGATGATGCTCACCGGGGCGGCGCTGCTCTGGTTTGGTTGGATTGGCTTCAACGGCGGCAGCGCCCTCGCCGTGAATGCCACTGCGGTGCAAGCCACCGTCAACACGATGCTCGCGCCGGCGGCCGCGATCATCACCTGGATGGCACTCGATTACTGGCGCTTCGGTCGCGCCACCGCCGTGGGTGCCGGCACGGCGATGGTCGTCGGTCTCGTGGCCATCACCCCGGGGTGCGGCTTCGTGAGCCCCTCGGCGGCCCTCCTGATTGGCGCGCTCACCGCGATTCCCTGCCAATACGCGATTCACTACCGCGCCCGCACGCGCCTCGATGACTCGCTCGACGTGCTCGCCGCACATGGCACCGGCGGCGTGGTGGGCGCGATGCTCACGGGCGTCTTCACCACCGAGGAGTGGGGCGGCCCTGCCGGCCTTCTCGACGGCAATGTGCACCAGTTCCTCATGCAGGGTGTCGGCGTCCTCGCAACGATTGCCTGGACGGGACTCGCCACGTGGGGCATTCTCGTGGGCATTCGCGCCATCACCCCGCTGCGCGTCAGCGCCCGCGCCGAAGCCTCGGGTGTGGACGTCGGCGAACATGGCGAGGAAGGCTATACCGACGGCGAGGGCGCTATCCTCGTGCTTGCCACCGCGCAGGGCCTCGTCTCCGCCACCACGACCTATCCCATTCCCGAATCGGAGAGCGAGTCATGAAGCTCGTCGTCGCGATCATCCGTCCCGAGCGACTCGCCAATGTGCTCGAGGCACTCTACCGCGCCGACGTGCGCGGTCTGACGGTGAGCAAGGTGCAGGGCCACGGCGGCGAGACGGAGCATGTCGAGACCTATCGCGGCACGACCGTGAAGGTGGATCTCGCGCCGAAGGTGCGGCTCGAGATCGGCGTCTCCGAGAGCTATGTGCAGCCGACGATTGACGCGATTGTCGCCGGCGCGCGCACCGGTGACGTCGGCGACGGCAAGATCTTCGTCATGCCGGTCGAACGCATCGTGCGCATTCGCACCGGCGAGGAAGACACCGCAGCGGTCACGCCGATCGACTGATGCGCGCGAGCTCCGCCATCAGCTCCGCGCGGAACGTGTGATAATCGACTTCGGTGGAGTGTCGCGGTCCCGCCTCCCAGTCGTAGTGCGGGTGCGACATCTCGTGCGCGATCTTCGCCTTCAGGTCGGACGGACGCCGATACCGCCCGCGAATCTCCTCGCAGGCAATGCGCGCCTGATGGTCCGCCAACGGCCAGATGCATCCGAGCGGCTGAAAGAGACCGATGAAATAGAGATTCGGCACGTCAGCGTGGATCATCTTCCGATACAGCGGCACCTGCTCCGCATTCTCCAGCGAGAAGAAGTCCGGCGCAAAGAACGGGAAGGTGATCTTGAAGCCCGTGCAGGCCACGATGATGTCATACGTCTCGCGCGTGCCGTCGGTGAACACCACATCATGCCCTTCGTACCGCGCAATGCCCGGCTTCGGCACGATGCGCCCGTGGCGCACGACATCAAGCAAGTCCGAATTCACCGTGGGATGATGACTCATGACCGGCCGAGTGTTCTCGGGTAGCCCGATTGAGGCGTACGACCCCTGCAGCGTCTTGAGCAGTCGCGTGAGGCTAAGTTGGCGCAGTCGCTTCGGGAGCCAGGTGGAGCGCGACGCGAGGACATCAGCGGGGACACCGAAGAGATACTTGGGAATGAACCACTGCGGCGTGCGCATGCTCATGTGCACCGCCGCGGCGACGCGGGCGGATTCCACCGCGACATCCGCGGCGGAGTTGCCGGCGCCAATCACCAACACGCGCTTGCCACGCCAGGAATCGTCGGCGCGCTTGAATCCATGCGAGTGGAGATACACGCCCTCAAACGTTCCGGGGATCTCCGGATAGCGCGGATTCCAGTGATGGCCGTTGCACACCATGAGATGAGAGAAGCGCTGCGTGGACTCGGCGCCCGCGGCATCGCGCACCGTGATGGACCAGTCGCCGCCTTCCACGCGCTCGGCCTTCAGGACGGTGTGATGGAAGCGCACGTCATCGAGCACGCCGAAGTGCCGCGCGTAGTCTTCGAAGTACGCCTGCACCTGCCGATGATTCGGATAGTCGGGATACGACGCCGGCATCGGATAGTCCTCGTAGGAGGACAACGTCTTGGAGCTGATGATGTGCGTGTTCTCGTAGACGCTTGAGTGACCGGTCGCGTCGTTGAACACCCAATTTCCGCCAACCTTTCCGCTTTGCTCGTAGAGCACGTAGGGAATGCCGGCGGCGCGACAGTTCTTGGCGGCGGTGATGCCGGAGGGGCCGGCGCCGATGATGCAGACGGTCATGCCGCCGGCCGAACAAGCGAGGAGCGAGTCATGCCGGAGACTCGCTCAAAAGGCCGAGGCGAGCAAGGCCGCGCGGAAATTACGACGGAAAGCACAAAACCCCCGCGACGGAGATCGCGAGGGCTGGTGAAGAACGTTGACTGCTCGAGAGCCACAGGTGGGAATTGAACCCACGACCGCTCGATTACGAATCGAGTGCTCTACCCCTGAGCTACTGTGGCGGGGAGAGGATCCCACCTGATGCCGAACTGCGAGTTATAGCCATGCCCTGGCGCGGACTCGAACCGCGACGCCTTACGGCACCACCCCCTCAAGATGGCGTGTCTACCAATTTCACCACCAGGGCAAATCTTACTGCGGAAGGAGGATGAAGGATGGAGGATGAAACGACTTTCATCCTTCATCCTTCCACCTTCATCCCAGAAAACGGGAGCGACGGGGCTCGAACCCGCGACCTCTCGAGTGACAGTCGAGTGCTCTAACCAAACTGAGCTACGCCCCCAACTCCGAACTACGGTACTTCGGGTCCTCCAACTACTCCCTGCGCCACCCGCTAGGGCGAGTAGCCCCAACGGGAATCGAACCCGTCTCTGCACCTTGAAAGGGTGCCGTCCTAACCGATAGACGATGGGGCCGAACCGTACAGTGCTGCAGGTCAAACAACGAACATAGCGGTAACGGGATTCGAACCCGTGTTCCAGCCTTGAGAGGGCCGTGTCCTAGTCCCCTAGACGATACCGCCTCACGTTAGGATGGAGGATGAAGGATGGAGGATGAAAATGCCTCGTCCCGCTTCAGCGCCCGTCCGTCTTACATCCTACATCCTTCAACCTTCTTCCGCCGTTCATAACAGGCCCGGAGGGAATCGAACCCCCAACCGCCGGTTTTGGAGACCGGTGCTCTACCAATTGAGCTACGGACCTACGAGAGCCGAAGCAGGCGGATCTTCATCCCCATCCTTCTGCCTTCATCCGCCGTCCAAAGGGTGGCTGACGGGAATCGAACCCGCGACCCTCGGAACCACAATCCGATGCTCTAACCGACTGAGCTACAGCCACCAAAAACCCGGACCGCATACTTCCGGGGAACCTCAATAATAAACGGCCCAACGGTCCGAATCAACAGCCATTCTCGCACTGAAGGAAGATGGAGGACTCTTTCATCCTCCATCCTCCCACCTGCATCAGTCTTTCGCCCGATCCATGTACTCGCCCGTGCTCGGATTCACGCGAACCCGCTCGCCCGAGGCGATGAACTCCGGCACGTTGATCGTCACGCCGTTCTCAAGCAACGCCGGCTTCGTGCTCGCCGTCTTCGTCGCGGTCTTCATGACCGGCGCCGTGTCCGTGATCTCGAAGTTCATGAACTGGGGGAGCTGGACCGACATCGGCTTCTGGTTATAGAACTCGACCAGCACCATCATGTTGTCCTGCATCCACTGGGCATTGTCGCCGAGCGTCTCGTCGTCCATCTCGAGCTGCTCGTAGTTGTCCGTGTTCATGAAGTGGTACGAGTCGCCGCCCTTATACAGGAACTGCAACTCCTGCGTCTCCATGTCGGCCTTGTGGATCTGGTCGTCGGCACGGAAACGATGCTCGAAGTTGTTCCCCGAACGGAGATTCTTCAGCTTCGCCTGCACCATCGCGCGCAGGTTGCCCGGCGTGTGATGGCGAAACTCAATGATGCGGCAGGGATCGTTCTCAAAAACGATCACCATTCCGCGACGGATCTGCGTGGCCGGCAATGCCATAGTCGGACCGAAAATGAACGGGTGGAAACAGGGTGTAAACGAAGACAGCCTATAAGCTTAAACCCCTCAGGAAGCAGGGTCAACCAACTATGGCCCCCGCTTTTCCCAACCAGACCTCACGTCACCGTCCGGTCGGCCCAATCGCCCCCGGAACCTCGCGGAGCACCGGCGCCAGCGTCTTCCACATGTTCCGCGCCGCCCGACGCGCCCCCTCCTCCGTTGGATGAATCCCGTCCGCCTGGTTCAGCTCCGGCACCCCGGCAACGCCCTCCAAAAAGAACGGGATCAGCGTCACCCCTTCATCCCGCGCCACGGTCAAAAACAGGTCGTGAAAGGCCCGCGTGTACCGCTGCCCGAGGTTCGGCGGCGCCTCCATCTGCGCCAATAAGATCCGCGACTCCGGATTGGCCGCGCGCACCCGCGCGATGATTGCCACGAGATTCGCCCGCGTGCTGTCGGGATTCACCCCCCGCAGCCCGTCATTGGCCCCCGTCTCAATCACCACCACGTCGGCCTTCTCCTGGAGCAGCCACTCGACCCGCCGAAGCGCCCCCGCCGAGGTCTCGCCGGACAACCCCGCATTCACCACGGTGGCCTGAAACCCGCTGGAATCAGCCAGCTGCTGAATCACCGCGGGATACGCGCTGTCTGGGTCAATCCCGAGCCCCGCCGTCAGACTCGTGCCCACCATCAGCACGCGGACAGTTGGGCCCGCCAAAGACGTTGCCGCAGCCATCGCCACCGTGGTTGATTCCACAGGAACCTGCGCCGTCGCGGCAGGCTTCGTCTCGTCAGGGCCGCCGCAGGCGGTCACGAGCGCCATCGTGCCGAGCAGTCCCGCCACGTGCCGCGCCATCCGATCTCGATTTCTCATTCCGCAATATCTCCAATGCTCGCAGCGCGCGCTCTGACAAAAGAATACCGCAGCGGCACGACCAACCTGGCCGTGCTCCGCGACGTCTCGTTCGAAATCCCCAACGGCTCGTTCGTCGCCATTGTCGGCCCCTCGGGGAGCGGCAAGACGACGCTCCTGGGCCTGATGGCGGGACTCGACCAGCCGTCGCGGGGAGCGGTCGTGCTCGACGGCGTCGATCTGACGCAACTGGACGAGGACGCCCGCGCAAAGCTCCGCGGCGAGAAAGTTGGGTTCATTTTCCAGTCGTTTCAACTGATTCCGACTCTTACCGCACAAGAGAACGTTCAGGTCCCGCTCGAACTTCAGGGCCGACGCGATGCCGCCGAGAAGGCCGAGACGCTGCTCGCGCGCGTCGGGCTCGGGGATCGCCGCGACCACTTCCCCACCCAGCTCTCGGGTGGCGAACAGCAGCGCGTCGCCATCGCCCGCGCTTTCGCCAACGAGCCCAAGATTCTCTTCGCTGACGAACCCACGGGCAATCTCGATGGCACCACCGGCGCCAAGATCGTCGGCCTGCTCGACGAGCTCAACCGCGAGTCCGGCGCCACCATCGTCATCGTCACGCACGATCTCACCCTCGCCGAGCATGCGCAGCGCGTGATTCGCTTGCGCGATGGCGTCGTCGTGGAAGATCGGCCGGGCAAGGGCACGCCCGTGAACGCTCCCGAGACGGCGGAGCCCACCGCGTGAAGGCTGGACTCGGCATTCTCTTTCAGCTGGCGTGGCGCGAGAGTCGGACCGCGCGCCGCCGGCTCATGCTGTACATGAGCAGCATCTCGCTTGGCGTCGCCGCGCTCGTCGCGATCGACTCCTTCGCGGCCAATGTGCAGTCGTCCATCAAGGACCAATCGCGCAACCTGCTCGGCGGTGACATCAACCTCCGCGCACGGGCGTTTTTCTCGCCGGCGGTGGACTCCCTGCTCGATTCACTGCGCACGGCAGGTGTGCCGAGCGCGAAGGTGACGAGCTTTGCCTCGATGGCGAGCGCGCAGCCCTCTGGCGCGACGCGCCTCGCGCAGATTCGCGCCGTCAGTGAGGGCTTCCCGTTCTACGGTGAGGTCCTCACCGTGCCGGCGGGACGCTGGGCCGACATCCAGAACGAGAAGATCGCGCTCGTTGATCCCTCCATTCTCATTGGGCTCGATGCGC
>JANLTT010000104.1:0-15133 GCA_031363115.1 Gemmatimonas sp. | reverse complement strand
GCACGCACCCATCACGTCGTCGAACTGCTGCAACAGCGGCGCAAGTGCGAGCCGCGCATCAGGGCCGAGTGTGCCGGCGTCCACGTCGTGGCGGACCTCGGCGTGCAGTTCGCTCAGCAGACTGCCTGGCAGGTGCGGCCCACCCACACCGGGGGCGCGACGGAGATGCGCCGCGAGGGTGGTGGGGAACTCGGTGAGGTTGCTCGCGTATCGCGCGCGTCGCTCCAGTGGGGCGCCGGCCAACTGCCGTGCGAGCCCGCGGGAGACATTGACCAGTTGGCCCCAGAGCCGCCGCCCTTCCCACCATCGGTCGTAGGCCGTGTTCGTGCGGAACACGAGCAGGAGGCCGAGGATGATGCCGAGGATCGAGAGGAAGGAGGGGCCAAGCGGGACGGCGACGCGCAGGACGTCGGTCTCGAGCCAGACCACGAGCGCAGCCCACGCGCCCGCGCCGACGACATCGAGAAAGAGCGTGCGAAAGACCGGGCTCCGCGGAAAGTCGAGGAGAATGCCGATCCAGTTCTTGGGGTCGTAACTGATCATGGCGATATTATAAGGTCTGGTTCGCCTCTTCACCCATCCCGCACACACGACCGTCATGCGTCCGATCCGGTTTCTCGTCGCAGCCATGCTTGCCGCCTCCGCCCTCCCCGCGCAGCAGGCCACCCAAGGCGCCCCGCAGAATGCTCCTCGCCAGCGTCAGGTCGTCCCGATGGATTCGACCCGGGTGTCGCAGCTCTATGTGAGCAATCGGCCCGAGGACCATCCGACGTCGAACTACGCGCAGGCCATGACCGAGAAGGCCCGCACGGACAGCATTTTTGCGGCGCGTAGCGTGGGTGTGATGCGATACGAGAAGATTTCGTACCGCTCAAGCGTGGATGGCATGACGATTCCCGCCTACGTGTTCTCTCCGCTTCGCTCGCGCGGCGCGAAGGCGCATGCGGCGATGGTGTGGGTGCACGGTGGCGTGCATGGCGACTGGGACCAGAACTATCTGCCGTTCATCATTGAAGCGACGCAGCGTGGCTATGTCGTGATTGCCCCGGAGTATCGCGGGAGCACGGGGTACGGCGAGGCGCACCATCGCGCGATTGACTACGGCGGCAAGGAAGTGGACGATGTCGTGTCGGCCTTCGACTATCTCGCCGCGCGCGCCGAGGTGGACACCACGCGCATTGGCGTGATGGGCTGGAGCCATGGCGGCCACATCACGTCGTTGATCCTGATGCGCAACGCGCCGCGACGCTTTGTGGCCGGCGTGGCGATTGTGCCGACGACGAACCTCGTGTTTCGCCTCTCGTACAAAGGCCCGAACTACCAGCGGAGCTTCTCCACGCAGGAGGGGCTGCTGGGTCTGCCGTTTGAAAAGCGCGAGGAGTACATCCGCCGGTCGCCGTACTATCACGTGGATTCGCTCGTGCGTCCAATCCTCGTGCACGTCGCCACGAACGACACCGACGCCGACTTCGTGGAGTCGCAGCCGTTCATTGATGCACTGAATGCGCGCAAGCCCGAGCTCTCGGAAACCAAGGTCTATGTGAACCCGACGCCAGGACCCGCGAGCGGGGGGCACACCTTCAGCCGTCGCGTGAACCGCGAAACGCTGCTGCGTGATGATTCGCCGGAGCAGATTGATTCCTGGAATCGCGTGTGGGCATTCCTCGAACGCCACGTGAAGCCCTGATGGACGTCCGTACACGGTGAGTGCCCCGCTGAAGCCGCAGTTCGACGACCGGATCCGCTTTCTCACGGAGCTGGCGCGTCGGCTGCACCTCGCAGGAGTTTCGTCGTCTCGACTTGAAGGCGCCGTGCAGTCGGTGGCGATCGCCATTGGCGCACGCTGCGAGATATGGTCCACGCCAACAGGCATCTTGATGTCGCTGAGTGATGCGACGGTGGCGCAAGGCACGCAGGAAACGCGTGTCCTTCGACTGGAGCCCGGCGAGATTCATCTCGGCGCACTGGCCAAGCTCGACGCCATCGCCGAACAGGTCGTGACGGGCACGATGTCGCTCGACGACGCCTGGCACGCGATGCACGCGCTGGATGTGCCGTCCACGGTGAAGCAACAACTCGCGACGGTCGCGGCCTTCGGGTTGGCCGCGGCCTCAGTGGCCGGCCTGCTGCGCACGGGATGGATTGATGTCGCCGTCGCGGGATCTATCGGACTCCTGATTGGATGGATTGCTCTATTGGCGCAGACGCGTCCGCATCTCGGCGCCGCATTCGAAGCGGTGGCGGCAATTATCGCGACAATATTGGCGACGGCCTTTGCGCACTTTGTGGCGCCGCTTTCGCTGCAGACGGTGATTGTCGCAGCGCTGATTGTGTTGATGCCAGGTCTCTCGCTGACCACCGCGGTCTCTGAACTCGCGTCGCAGCAGTTGGTGACGGGCACCGCGCGATTCGCTGGCGCGATGACGGTATTGCTGAAGCTCACCTTTGGATCGGTGGCCGCCTCGCAATTGATGCTCGCGTTGGGGTGGACGCCGTTGGCCGGCACACCCGAATCGCTGCCGAGGCAAGTCGAGTTTGTCGCGGCGATTGCCGCCTCGCTCTCGTTCGCCGTGCTCTTTCGGGCGCAGCGGCGCGATGTGTTGCTCGTCATGGGGAGTGCGATACTCGGGTACGTGCTCACCCGACTCGGCAGCGCGTGGTTTGGTAGTGTCGCGAGTGGGACGTTTGCGGGGGCGGTGTTCTTCGCCAGTCTCTCCATGGGTGCGCTCAGCAACCTGTATGGCCGCGTCTGGAATCGACCCGGCGCGCTGGTGCGCGTGCCGGGCATCATGCTGCTCGTGCCGGGAAGCGTAGGGTTCCGCGCGCTCGCCTTCGTCATGGAGCGTGACTATACGCTCGGTTTTGACACGCTGGTCGCGGTGCTCAGCGCGCTGCTCGCATTGGTGGCGGGACTGCTGTTTGGGAGTCTCCTGATTCCGCCCAGGCGATACCTATAGAAGCACTAGGTATTGGTTTGTAAGGGTGCCCCTCTCACGGAGGGCCTTGGGTTGAGGGTAGATTTCAAGGTTTCCCCGGTGACCGGGTCGGCTCCTCGAACGTCCTAACCGTATGCGCTGCTTTCGCTTTCCGATTCTTGCTCTCGTTGCGATTCTGGCGACGGCGTGCCTCGAAAAATCCCCCTTCGTTCCGCGGATCGAAGACGTGACCTTCGCGCCCGAACTGGGCGTGAACCTCGCCGCGTCCACGAAGACCGCCTCGGGGCTCTACTATCGCGACATCACGGTCGGGAGCGGGGCCACGGTGCCCACGACCAACGGTGACACGGTGTTCGTGCGTTATCAGGGGTGGCTGCGCAACAATGTCTCGTTCGACAACAACCTCAGTGCCCCCACGCCCTTCAAGTTCGTGACGGGGACGGGGGGCGTGATTTCCGGCTTTGAGGAAGGTGCTCGCGGCATGCGCGTGAACGGCGTGCGCCAACTGATCATTCCGCCCTCCCTCGGCTACGGTGCCTCCGGCACGGGCGGCATTCCGGGCAACAGCATTCTTGTCTTCACCATCACCCTCACGCGCGTCGGTTTTCCGGCGACTCCATGACCGAGACCACGACTCCTCCCGATCTTTCGAAGACGGACTGGCGTAGCATCATCTCGAAGTATGCGACTTCGGACGTGCGGGAATCGTTGTGGCAGGTAGCCATCACGCTCTTCCTCCTGATCGCGGGCCTCGTCTTCGCGTATCAGCTGATGGGTCCTGCGCCGTGGGCTTCCGCGTTGCTGGTGCTGCCGCTCGCCGGGCTGCTGATTCGCACCTTCATCATCATGCATGACTGCTCGCACGGGTCGTTCCTCCCGTGGCCGAAGGCCAACGACGCCCTCGGCTTCGTGACGGGCGTCCTGACCTTCACGCCGTTCCAGCAGTGGCGCCGCGATCACGCGTTGCATCACGCGTCGTCGGGCGATCTCGATCGTCGCGGGCATGGTGACATCGCCACGCTGACGGTGGCCGAGTACGAGGCGCGCACGCCGTTTCAGCGCTTCAAGTACCGCCTGTACCGCCATCCGTTCGTGCTCTTCGGCATCGGACCGCTGCACATGATGATTCTCCAGCGCTTCCGCGGGCCGAGCCTGGCCACGGGCGCGAAGCAGATCTGGAATGTGTGGATGACGAACGTTGCGTTGGTTGCGCTCTCCGCCCTGTTCATCATGACGTTCGGGTGGAAGGTAGTGTTCCTGATCTATTTCCCCGCGTACTATCTCGCGGCAGCCGGTGGCATCTATCTCTTCTACGTGCAGCACCAGTTTGAGGAAGCGTACTGGGAGCGCGGTCGGGAGTGGGATTACGCGACGGCGGCGGTGACGGGGAGCTCGCATCTGCAGATGCCGGCCATCCTCCACTGGTTCACGGGACACATCGGGCTGCACCATGTGCATCATCTCGGGCCGAAGATCCCGAACTACCGGTTGAAGGCGGCGCACGAGGAGAACGCGGTGTTCCAGGTGGCGCCGGTGCTTACGTTGGCCACGGCCTTCAAGACGCTGCGACTGACGCTATGGGATGAGAAGCGTGGCCGGATGATTGGGTTCCGCGAGCTGCGACAGATGCAGCGCGTGGCGGGCTGAACTGCGGGTTCACAGGAAGGCGCGAAGGGAGTCGCGACTCATTCGAGTCGCGGCTCCCTTTTGGCTTGGTGGTGTGTTGTGGTGGTACGGCGAACGACCTCTGTGTTGACCGCCGTTATCTCCGCACCGGCGGCCCATGACTCGCGAAGACCCGCGTCGCGCCACTCTGCTCGAACGCAATGACGTCATAGCGCTCGTAGCCGGACACAGGCCCCTGCTCCATGCCAGGCGCGCCAATCGGCATCCCGGGCACCGCAATGCCTCGCACCCGCGGGCGGTCGCGCAACAAGCGCTTCACATCGGCGGCGGGGACGTGGCCCTCCACGAGATAGCTCCCGACCACCACCGTGTGGCATGAGGCGAGGGCGGCGGGAATCCCCATCTCGCGCTTCACGCCGTTGAGGTCCTCGGTGTCCACAATGCGCACCGTGAAGCCATTCGCGCGCGCGTGATCGACCCACTGCTTGCAGCAGCCACAGCTGGCGCTCTTGTACACGGTCATCGCCGGGAGCGCGGGTTGCTGTTGGGCGAACAGCGCGCGCGCACCGATGGCGGTGAGGGCAACGCCACCAAGGGCCGAGCCCGCGAGCCTGAGAAACGAACGACGATCGTGTGACATCGTGAACAATCCTGAATGAATGACGGAGGGCTACGGCGTCGTGCCGGCAATCCCGGCGAGCGACGTCACGATCAACAGCGCAAATTGCGGTCCTTTGTACGAGTCCGGCGTCTCCTGATACCACTCCGCCGTCCCATGTGCGCCCCCGCTGCGGCCACCGCCGTTGATGGTGATGGCGGGAATGCCCATCGCAATCGGCAGGTTGGAGTCGGTGCTTGAGGCACCGGTGCGCGGCGTCCACTCGAGACCGTCATCGAGGAGCGTGGCGGCCGCCATCGCCGTGCGCACAATGAAGGCGTCGTCACGCTGCCCGCCGGTGGGGCGAATGCCGATGGTGTCGTACTTCACCGTGATCGGTGCGCGCGAGTTGGGCCAGCGCGCGAGTTCGGCGGCCACGGCAGTGTCTACCGCGGCACGAATGCGGCGGTCCATCTCGAGCAGGTTCTCGGCGGACTCTGAGCGCATGTCCACTTCCATCTGCGCGAGCGGGGTGATGGTGTTCACGCTCGTGCCACCGCGCACAATACCCACGTTGAATGTGGTCTTGGAGCCGGCCGGCACGGGCAGATCGGCGATGCGCGCAATCGCACGCCCCATCGCGTGCATTGGGTTGGTCATGCCGAAGGCGCCGTAGCTATGTCCGCCCGGACCTTCGAAGGAAATGGTGTAGCGGTGCGAGCCCACCGCGCGCGAGGTGATGCCCGCGCCACCCGCGCCATCCACGGAGATGAAGTAGTTGATCTTCCCCGGAAATTCCTTGGTGAGCAGGTGACGCACGCCGCGCAGGTTGCCCGGGCCTTCCTCGCCCACATTGCCGACGAGGTACACGGTGCCACGCGGCGTGATTCCCGACTCCTTGAAAATCTTTGCGAGCGTGAGAATCACAGCCACGCCGCGGCAATCATCGCCGATGCCGGGGCCGGCAATCCGCTCGCCGGTGCGCGTCGTCGTCACGTTGGTGCCCTCGGGGAACACCGTGTCGAGATGTCCGGCAATCATCACCGTGGGGCCGTTCCCCTGCCCGAGCGAGGAGATGACGTTCCCCTCGCTGTCGATGCGCGTGTTGGTGTAGCCGAGCGCGACCATCCGCTTGCGGAACTCCTCGGCGCGCGCGGCTTCCTTAAATGGCGGCGCCGGGATTTCGCATATGGAGACTTGCTGCTGCAGCGTCCACGCCTGCTGCTGTTGGAGCGCGGCCATGGCCCGCTGCACCGCGGGGTCGCGATCGGTGAGTCGGACCTGCTGGGCGCCCGCAGCGGCAGGGAGAAAAAGGGCCGCGAGGGCAGGGATGTGGCGAAGGGTCGGAGAGCGCATATTGGGGAATCTACCCCAGACCTTCCATGACCGACCATCCCTGGTTTCGCCACTACGACGCCGGTGTCCCCCGCACCATCAGGACCTACCCCAAGGGAACGCTCCTCGAGGCCGTTGACGAGGCCGTCGCCGAACGGCCAACGGCGCCCGCCTTACTCTTCAAAGGGCGAAGTGTCAGCTATGCGGAACTGAAGGCGGCGAGCGATGCCTTGGCGGTGGCGCTGGCGCGAATGGGGGTGAAGCGCGGCGATCGGGTGGCCTGCCTCCTGCCGAACTGCCCGCAATTCTTTATTGGCGAGTTGGCCGCGTGGAAGCTCGGGGCCGTCTATGTGCCGCTGAATCCGATCTACAACGAGGATGAACTCAGCGGGCCGCTTGAGACCACGGGCGCGACGGTGGTTCTGACGCTCAGCGCGTTCTACGAACGCATGAAGGGCGTCCAGCGTCGCGTCCCCTCGCTGAAGCATGTGATTGCCACCAACATCAAGGAGTGGTTCCCCCCGCTTCTGGCGATGGTCTTTACGCTCCTGCTCGAGAAGAAGACCGGGCACCGCGCGACGTTGCGCGAAGGCGACCAGTGGCTCACTGCGCTGCTGGAGAAACATCTCGGGCAGGTTCCGTCGCATCCACGTCCTGGCCCCGATGACGATGCCCTCCTGCTCATGAGCGGTGGCACCACGGGGACGCCGAAAGCCGTGCGCGTACATCATGGCGGACTCGTGCAGACCGGTACGCAAGTGAATGCGTGGCTTGGCGCCGTGCTCCCGAAGTGGGAAGGGGTCTACTGCCTCCCACTCCCCATGTTTCACTCGTACGGCGCCTGCGGTGTGCAGTCGGTCTGCTTTCTCGGGCACAACCCGATTGCCTTGGTGCCGAATCCGCGTGATCTGAATGATCTCGTCAAGACGATTGAGTCCACAAAGCCCGCGGTGTTCTGCGGCGTGCCGACGCTCTACAACTCGCTGTTGAATCACAAGCGCGTGGTCGCGCACAAAGTGGACTTCCGTTCCATGAAGGCCTGCGTCTCCGGCGCCGCCCCGATGATGGTGGAGACGATGAAGCGCTGGGAGCAGGTCACCGGCGCGCGCATCCTCGAGGGGTACGCGCTCACCGAAAGCGTGCTCGCCGCGACGGTCTCGCCGCTCGCGGGCCCGCAGAAGCCGGGCTCCGTTGGGACTCCCCTGCCGGATGTCATCATGCGCGTCGTGGATGCCGATGATCCCACGAAGGAGCTGCCGCAAGGCGAAGTCGGCGAGATCCTGATTCACGGCCCGCAGATCATGCGCGGCTACTGGAACAACGACAGCGAAACAAAGGAAATGCTGCGCGTTGGCAGCGATGGCAAGCCATGGTTGCACACGGCCGACCTCGGCTACTTCGATGCCGATGGCTATCTGTATATCGTCGATCGCAAGAAGGACCTCATCAAGATGCGCGGCATGCAGGTCTGGCCGCGCGAGATTGAAGAGGTGATTGCCGGACATCCCTCCGTGCTGGAGGTTGGTGTACGCGGATTCCCAGACCCCGCAATGGGCGAAGTTGCCGTCGCGTTTGTCGTGCGACGCATCGGCCTCGCGGTGAGCTCCAATGAAATTCGGCAGTGGTGCAAGGAGCGCATTGCGCCGTACAAGGTCCCCGTTCGGGTAGTATTCAAGGATGAGTTGCCAAAGAGCATGATTGGCAAGGTGCTGCGTCGTTTCCTCACGGAAGAGAACTCGGTGGCTCAGTGAACCGTCGGACGCTGGTTGTAGCGCTTGGACTTGGCGTTGTTGCAGCGTTGGGCGCCTGTCGTCCGGCGCCGGAGCCCACATCATTGCCGCGTTTAACGCGGCACGTCGTGCTCATCTCGCTCGACGGTTTTCGCGCGGATTACATGGCGCGGCCGGTGGCCGTGAACCTACGAGCCATTGCGGCCCGCGGCGTGCGCGCCGAGCGCATGGAGCCGGTCTTCCCGTCCAAGACCTTTCCCAATCACTATTCCATCGCCACCGGGCTCACCGCCGAAGAGCATGGCATCGTCGCGAACGTGATGCGCGATTCGGTGCTCGGGACCTTCACCACGCGCGACACCGTGGCGCAGTCAGAGTCGCGTTGGTGGGGCGGCGAACCAATCTGGGTGACCGCCGAGTCGCAGGGCGTGCGCGCGGCGTCAATCTCGTGGCCCGGTAGTGAGGCCGTCATCAAGGGTGTGCGCCCGACGTGGTGGCAGCGCTATTGGCATGAGGAACCTGCCGCGTCCAAGATTGAGAAGGTGATGCGCCTCCTGCAACTTCCCGCCGACTCGGCGCCGGGCCTCATCACGCTGTATTTCCATGACGTGGACACCGACAGTCACACGTATGGTCCGGACTCGCCGGAGACCGATGCGGCGATCGCCCGCGTGGACAGTGCCGTCGGCGCGATTGACGCGGGCATTGCGCGGCTCGGCCTGCGCGACCAGGTCACGTTGATCATCGTGTCCGATCATGGCATGACCGCCGTGAGTGGCGATCGGCAGATCGTGTTGGACGATTACCTGGATCTCTCCACGATTGACGTCATTGATTGGTCGCCAGTAGGGGCAATCGTGCCGCGCGATGGCAATGTGGAACGCGTGTACCGCGCGCTGCACGGCAAGCATCCGCATCTGCAGGTCTATCGGAAGGGCGAAGTGCCGGCGCGTTGGCACTTCAACAACAATCCCCGGATCACGCCGATTGTGCTGGTGGCAGATGAGGGATGGTCCATCACCTCGCGGGAGTTTCTGCGGCGGCGTGCGGAACGCGGCACCACCATTTGGGGGGGCGCGCACGGCTACGATCCGGCGCTCCAATCGATGGGGGCGCTGTTCGTCGCGGCCGGGCCGGGCATCGCGCAGGGCAAGGTGGTCGCTCCGTTTCGGAACGTCCACGTCTACTCGCTGATGACGCACCTGCTTGGACTGCGGCCGGCGCGCACGAGTGGCTCAATCGATTCCGTCCGCACGATGCTTCGCTGATCTCCGCGCCGCTGTCAGCGCCGAGAGCTGCGTCGCATTAGAACTCGCGCTTCTTCATCTCCTTAAACATCTTCTCGCGATCCGCGTCTTGATCGTCGGTCACGCGCTGCGGTGCCGTTGCATCGTACGTCTTGGCTTCGACGTTCCGCGGCTTGGCCTGCTTCTGCATCTTCTTCACCAGGTTCGCGATCGACTTATCATCCAGACCAGACATCGGGAGAGCCTCCAGGCGGTGTGAGTGCTAAGCTACCGCACGGAGGACGATCCTGCACCATGGTTCGCCACCTTTCCCTGTAACGCCCACCTGGAGTCGTGATGCCCCTTCGCACATTTCTGATCGCCCTGCTTGCTCTCACGATGGCACGCCCGGCCGTGGCCCAAACGGCCGACGCCAAGGTTCTGACCCTCGCCGGCGCGCGCACGATGATGGAGGCCGCCGAAGCCGAGGCGCGGCGGAACAACTGGAACGTGGCCATCGCCATCGTGGATGCGCACGGCGAGCTGATCCTCTTCCAGAAAATGGACAACGTGCAGGTGGCGAGCGTGGACATCTCGCAGGCCAAGGCGCGCACCGCGGCCCGCATGCGCCGCCCCACCAAGGCCCTCGATGACGCGGTGACGGGTGGTCGCCTCGCGCTGCTCGCCGTGGAGGGCGTGCTGCCGCTTGAAGGGGGCGTGCCGGTGATTCACAACGGCGTCGTGATTGGGGCCGTTGGCGTCAGCGGCGTAATGTCAGCGCAGGACGCACAGATTGCCGCGGCGGGGATTCGCGCGGTCTTTCCGTAAGGCGTTCGGCGGGCGCTTTATGGAAAGATCGCGACACGTGTCGCGCAACGTGTCGCGCGAAGTGTCGCGTAGGACCTACCGCACGCGCTCGAGTTCGGGAATCAGCGTCTCAAGAATCCAGCGGTGCCCCGGGGTGAGGGCGAGTGCCCGATCAAACTCCGCTCTCGCCTCGGCCTTCTTGTTCTGTGCCTGTAGTGCGAGCCCGAGCCAGATGTGCGCATCGGTCCGGCCCCAGCTCGGGAGCGGCGTGGCATTGCGATCGGCCGCGAAGAGCCGCACGGCCTTTCGCAGTTCGGTCTCTGCCCGTGGCGGACCCCCACCAAAGACGCTCGGCGCGTTGAGTCGCGTGATGCCATTGAAGAGCGCGACGCGCGGATCGTTCGGTGCTGCCTCGGCGGCTTCATCAAGTTGGTTCAACGACCGCGGACCGAAACGCATGGGTGAGAGTCCGCCGCCGACCGCGGCCATCTGACCAGACAGGACTCCCTGCAAACCACGGGCGTGTGCGCCGGCGCCGAGCGTATGCGCGCGATCGGCGGCGCGCAGTGCCTCGTCCACCAGCGTCTTGGCACGCGCGGTGTTCTTCTCTGCGATGAGCCCGCCCACTCGGCGATGCAGTGCGTACGCGAGATCGTAGTGAATCCACGGATCCGTGCGTCCGCTGGCGGTGACGCTCGCCGCACGCAGGCGCACGACGATGCGATCGAGCGTGGTCCAGTCGCCGCGGACCACTGCCGTCTCAATCTGCGGGCGCACTGAGTCGAGCAGCGCGATGGCCGCCGGAGGCGTGGCCTGTGCTTCCGTGCTGCGCGTCGCCGCGGCCAGCAGCACCGCACCGACAACGGCGAAAAGAATGCCAGAGCGACTAAGAAATCGCATTCGAATCACATCCGCGGTGCGCGACGGAACTCCGCGCTGGCACTCCACGTCGGCCACTCACGGGACTCCGCCAGCTGACGCGTCAGATCAAGAATGATGGTGCTCAACTGCACGGCCCCCTTCAGATCCCAGCTCGGCTGATACGCATCGCCCGGCTGATGATACCGATTTGCGGTGTAGTCCTCGGCTTGCTGCTTTCCCCACTCGGCCGCACGGCCAACGAAGGTGTCTCCTTCGCCGATGCTGATGGAGGGAACGCCCGCCTTTGCAAAGGAGAAGTGGTCGGAGCGATAAAAGTAGCCGCGCTCAGGGAAGGCATCGGGGGCGATGCGCATGTTGCGCGGCGCAATCAGCGTGCTGAGCTGTGCACCGAGGGAGCTCTTGGTGTCGCCGAGGACGGTGAGGTCCGTGGTCTCGCCGAGGACATTGCCGCCGTCCACGTTGAGATTGGCCACGATGTCGTCGATTGGCACCACCGGATTGCGCGCAAGGAACTCAGAGCCGAGCAGTCCGCTTTCCTCTGCCGTCACGAAGGCGAAGAGCACCGAACGCGGCATCTTGCGGCCATGGCCAATCGCATGCGCGAGCGCGAGCAGATTCGCCGTGCCCGAGGCGTTGTCGAGTGCGCCGTTGTAGATCGAGTCGCCGTTCACGGCGGGGCCAATGCCGAGGTGATCCCAATGCGCCGAGAGCACGATGTGCTCCTTTGCCGCCTGTGGATCGTTGCCACGGACCACGCCGACAACATTGTTGCTCTCGAGGTGCTGGACCGTGTTGGTGAAGCCGATATCCAGCGTGATGCCGGTCTCTACGGGGCGAAAGTTGCGCGACTCCGCGCTGCGACGGAGTGTGGCGAGGTCGAGTCCGGCCTGCTGGAGCAGGGTACCGGCGCTTTGTTCGGTGATCCAGCCGCGCACGCCGAGTGGCGCGGGGAGGGCCGGGTCACGCGGCAG
Organism: Gemmatimonas sp.; assembly: GCA_031363115.1. GTDB lineage: Bacteria > Gemmatimonadota > Gemmatimonadetes > Gemmatimonadales > Gemmatimonadaceae > Pseudogemmatithrix. Next base: position 3,022 of record JANLTT010000104.1, on the reverse strand, counting down.
CATGCGCTGTTCTTTCGCCCAGCTGCCAACGACCGTGGGCCAGCCATAGCCGGCGCGCTCGGTGTTGTGGATGATGAGCATTCCCGCGGCGCCGCGCCGTTCGGCCTCCTCGAACTTGTAGGTCCAGCGGCCGTAGTAGGTCATGCCTGGGCCGCCGAAGAGCGCGGGCTCACGCTGTGGTGCTGGGGGATCATTCACGAGGACGAGGAGAATTTTCCCGCGCACGTCGATGTCCTTGAAATCGTCCCAGCGAAATTCGGGGGCATTGGTTCCGTAGCCGACGAAGACCACCGGTGCCTTGGCGGCACTACGTTCGGTCGATGAACCGGCCCAGACCACTACGTCTTCAGGGTAGCGAAGCTGTGCAGTCGCCTTGCCCGACGCGGTTGCGGTGATGGTGCTGCGCACCGCCCCCACCACGTCAATTGGGACGCGCTGGAAGTAGGAGCCATTGTTGGCAGGCTCGATACCAAGCGCGCGGAGCTGTGCGGCGAGGTACTGCTCGGTGAGCGCACCACCGCGGGTGGCGGGGGCACGGCCTTCGAGGAGATCGCTCGCGAGGAACTCGATATGCGCGCGAATCTCGCGCTCCTTGATCTCCTGGGAGGCCAGCGGGGTGGTGCTGAGAATCAGTGCGAGAAGCGCGAAGGCCGAAGCGCGGGACATCGGGAGTTGGGTTTGAGGTGGGAACCCCGAAGTCTACCCCGAATGTCCACGTGCGGGCGAACGGTGATGGGCCGAGGGCCCGCGTCGTGACGGGTGTTCGCGTCAACTCTTCCAGACGGCCCTGCGTAACGTCATCGAAATGCTTCGCACACCGACTCTTCGTGGCCTGTTGTTCCTCGGCCTTTTCCCGCTGGGGCTTGCCGCGCAGGACACGGCCGCGAGCCACCTCCGCGTACGGACCACCACGACCGACGTCCGTCTCGATGGCCGTCTCGACGAGCCCGACTGGGCGCTCGCGGACTCTATCTGGGAGTTTCGCCAGAAGGAGCCCGTGGAAAACGGGGAGCCGACTGAGCGCACCGTCGTCCGTCTCTTGGCCACGCCCAGCGGGTTGGTCATCGGATGGTGGCTATACGATCGCGACCCCGCCGGCATCGTGCGTACGCAGTTGCGCCGCGACGCCGCGCTGCGGTCGGACGACTACGTCAGCATGGGAATCGATGGGCTGATGGATCAGCGCAGCGCGTTCTACTTCCGCACGAACAGCAATGGCGCGCTCTGGGATGGTGAGCACATCAACATCGAGAACGGAAACGAGGAGTGGGACGGCGTCTGGGATGCGCGGACGCAGATCAATTCCGACGGGTGGACCGCCGAGATGTTCATTCCCTGGGCGACGCTGCGGTATCCGAAGGACGTGACGCAGATGGGGATGAACTTTCGTCGCTTTCTACCGCGCACCAACGAGGAGTTGCTGTGGCGCGGATGGCGGCGCACGGAAGGACTGCGCTTCCTTGAGCAGGAAGGGACGATCACCGGGTTCTCGAATCTGCCGCGCCGCGCGCGTGCGGAACTGCGGCCTTACGTGCTAGGGCAGGCCGAGCGTCCGGAGCGTCTCTTTGCGACGGATGGATCGTCGACGGTCAGCCGTGAAGCCACCACCTTCGGAAGCGCCGGTCTCGACATCAAGATTCCGGTGACCGCCACGCTGACGGCGGATCTCACCACGAATCCTGATTTCGCGCAGGCCGATGTCGATCGCCAGATCGTGAATCTCACGCGCTTCCCCGTGTTCTTCCCGGAGCGTCGCCCCTTCTTCACTGAGGGGGCCTCGGTCTTTGCCTTTGGGCGCGAGCAACAGACGCAGCTCTTCTATTCGCGGCGCATTGGACTTTCGGATGCCCGCACCCCCGTGACGATTCCCTTTGGCGCGCGCATGCAGGGGCGCGCGGGGAACTATCAGTTGGGCTTTCTTGCCGCCGGCACGGGGGACGGCGAGGATGCGCGCAATCTCGTGGGGCGTGTGCGCCGTGATGTGTTGGCCCGCGGCTACGTCGGGGCGATGGCGACCTACAGCGATCGACCGACGCGCGATGGGGCGTTCGCCGGCGGCGTGGACTTCAACCTGCCGTATGTCGTTGGCAACAACAGCAACCTGATTCTTCTGGGCAATGCGGCTTGGAGCCGTGACAGCACCGGCGGAGCCGTTGGGGCGCACTATCGTCTCGCCTTCGACTATCCAAACGACCACGCCGACATCACGATGCGCTACGATCGCGTGGACGCGGACTACAATCCCGCCCTCGGCTTTGTCGCGCAGCGCGGGATTCATAGCCTCTCGGGATCGACGGCCATCACGCCGCGTCCCAAGAATGCCTCGCTGATTCGGCGTTTCGAGTTCAACCTGCTGAGCTACAACGCCGTGTGGGACATCGACGGCGGACTCGATAATGCGCGGTTCAGCGTCCGTCCCTTTGGCCTGCAGTTTCAGAGTGGCGACCGCATCGAACTCAACGTCTTCCGTCTCTTCGATGCCCCCTCCACGACGTTCGAGATCGTCGATGGTGTGGGGATTCCCGCCGGTGGGTACTGGTGGGATCGCGTGGAAGTCCAGTACCAAGGGTCCAATGTGCGCCCCGTCGTGTTCAGGACCGAGGCGTCGATGGGCAACTTCTACACGGGCAACCGCGTGGACTTTGAGGCGTCCGTGTTGGCGCGCGTGCAGCCGCATTACGAGTTCACGCTCGAATATGAGCGGAACGACATCGAGTTGATTCAGGGCTCATTCACCACCAATGTTGCGCGCTTGCGCGCGGACTTTGCGGTAAGCCCGCGGCTCACGATCGCGGGCTTTGCACAATACGATGACCAGTCGGAGCGCGCCGCACTCAATGCGCGCCTGCGCTGGACGCCGTCCCCGGGTTCGGATCTGTTCGTCGTGTGGAACTCGGTCTGGCCGGTGGAGCCGTGGAATGCGTTTTCGTTCGCGAAGCCACAGCGCGGGGCGTTGGTGGTGAAGTACACGCAGTATTTGCGGATCTAGGTTTTACAGCGGGTTCACAGGAAGGCACGAAGG
>JANLTT010000101.1:0-2011 GCA_031363115.1 Gemmatimonas sp. | reverse complement strand
CCTTCGTGCCTTCCTGTGAACCCGCTGTTCCTAGCGCACCAACGAACTACTCGTGCGCGGGAAGCGGCTCCATCGTGGTCGGATCAACCGGCACCTGCACCTCATCACGATACGGCGAGGTCATCAGGAACACGCGCGCCTTGGGGAAGGCATCCATGAACTGCGCGTAGCTCCAGGCAAACAGGCCAGCGAAGCCGAGGAAGATGCCGATTTCCCAGATGCCGAGCGGCGCATGCGCAAGCGAGGTGCCGTAGATGGACGGATAGATCTCGGTGTAGCGCGAGAACCAGAGGCCAATGAACGACGACGCGGCGAAGAGGATCATCGTCGGCGACCAGACCTTGGCCTTCACGCTCATCAGGCCGGCGAACGGCACGAGGAAGGTGAGGACGGCGGCCAGCATCGTCGTCGTGGTCCACGCACCGGTCAGACGCAGCGTGAAGAAGTGCGTCTCTTCCGACAAGTTGCCGTACCAGATGATGATGAATTGCGAGAAGGTCAGATAGCCCCAGAACGCCGTGAAGGCGAAGCCGAGCTTGCCGACGTCATGATAGTGCTTCTCGGTGATCAGTTCCGGGAGTTCGGGGAACTGCGTCCTCCACCAACGAATCAGCACCGCGAGCAGCATCAGCGAGACGAGCCAGCCACCCATGAAGACCTGCCAGCCGTACATCGTGCTGAAGAAGTGGTAGTCGAGCGACATCGAGTGGTCCCACGCGAGGACGCACCAACCGAAGCCGAACACCAGCGCCATGATGACGGCGAGCTTGCCCTGCAGCGAGTGCGTGCTGTGCAGCTCACGACGCTCTTCTCCAAAGGTCGCGCGCATCTTCGCGCGGAGACCGGCAGCCCACGAGGCGCCGTACTCCGGAGTGACGCCGACGTCGAGACGAACGGACGTGTAGACATACCAGAGCTGCAGCCCAATGATCGCTCCAAAGGCGACAATCGAGCGCAGATAGAAGAAGTTGTGATTGAAATAGACTTCCTTCTCGTGAATCAGCGTGCCGGTGCCGACCAGATCCCACCAGGGATACAGGTGCGACTTACCGCCGAACGCGATGACGAGCAGGCCCACTGCCGCGAAAGGCAGGAAGGCAACGAACCCTTCCATGAAGCGGATGATGCCGCGCGACCAACGCGCGGTCACGATGCGCTGCACGGCGACGAACATCACGCCGGCCGAGGCAATGGTCGTGAAGAAGAGCCAGTTCACGAGGAACGACTGCCAGGCGCGCGCGACACCGGTGGCGGCGCCGAAGGCAAAGAGCGCCATGCCGGCAACCGCGAGGCCGAGCGAGACCTTCTTGAGGGTCTCCGGCATCTGCTTGGTGCGCAGGACCTCAATGAACTGGTCGCGCGGCGGCGAGTAATGATGCTGGTGGCTCATCCTAGTGATCTCCCCCGTGTCCGGCTTCAGACGCGGGCTTCTCGGGCTTGGCGACGGTCCCGGCCGTTGACGGCTTCACGAACATGGCGGGAACGGTCGGCGCGACGTTGCTGACGCGGCTGAAGCTTGCGGCCTCTCCCGGACGCACGACCGAACCGGTCGCCACCGGGTAACGCCCCTGCAAGCCGCGAACGTAGTTGATGACGTCCCAGCGCTCGCGCTCCGGGATGCGGTTGAAGGAGGCCATCAGGCCGCGCCCGTTGCGGAGCATGCCGAAGATGTAGCCGTCCGTACGGGCCTGCGTGGCGGCACCATTGATCATTGGCGCGAAGCCATAGTTCGGATTCAACTGCTTCATCGTGCCATTCGCGTCACCCAACTCGCCATGGCAGACCGCGCAGTTCACCTGGTAGAGACGATGGCCGTTCGCCAGCGAGCGCGCGTCGGCGGCCACGGGATTCTGCAGCCCCGACATCGAATCGACCGTCTGCGGCATCGGCATGTATGACACTTCCCACGCGGCGACCGGCGTGCCGGTCACCGGCACCGAGCCGCTCGGATTCCCACGGAATGGGATCGTGTCCCCGGCCGTCGAATCCATCGAGTACTTCTGCCACGTGC